>JAHDDV010000368.1 GCA_020629205.1 Chitinophagales bacterium
ATGTTAGACTCCTACAAAGTCCATGAGCAGATGATGTTCAAGGCATTCAAAGAAGCTGAGTATGCCTATGAGCGAGAGGAAGTGCCAGTAGGTGCTGTTGTGGTCTGTCAGGGACAAGTAATTGCCAAAGCATATAATCAGGTGGAACAACTGACGGATGTGACGGCGCATGCGGAGATGATCGCGCTTACTTCGGCGGCCAACTATCTGGGTTCAAAGTATCTGAATGACTGTACGCTATATGTAACGCTGGAGCCTTGCCTGATGTGTGCAACAGCCTTGAAGTGGGCTCAGCTTGGTGCATTGGTATATGGAGCATCTGATGTAAAGCAGGGCTTTACGACTATTCCGGGAGGGATACTACATCCCAAGACGCAGCTAATTGGTGGGATAATGGAACCAGAATGCTCTGCACTCCTAAAACGTTTTTTTGAGGAGCGCAGAGCTTAGGGATAGAGAATCAATCCCTAAGCAATTGGTTTTATAGTTTAATCAGTGTTGTACTGGCAGTGCTGCCATCTGGAAGACCGACAAGAATGTAGTAGGTACCAGAAGCCCAGTTTGAGCTGTTAAGCTGCAGCTGATTTATTCCTCTATCGACATTCCATTTAAAGGAAGAGATTTTGTAGCCGGTTGATGAAACTACCTGGACTTCAAGCATTGCACTTGTGCTGCTCAGCATGTACAGTCGACAATCACCATCAGTAGGATTTGGGAAGGCAGCGATATCATGTTCTAATAATTCCTCGATCACAGAAGTACTTCCGGCTTCGATGATTTCTACCTCGTTTTGATAGACTGCAAAGCTCACATCTGAATTACTCAGTGAGCTGCTTTCAATGGACACGGGATACTTTTGGCTATCTTTACCGATGATCTCCACCATCACTTCGTAATCACCTTCTGGCACTTCTTCGAAGCTGTAGTATCCTTCGAGATCTGTCATGGTATAACGCAGTGCTTGTCCTTCCACATCCAGCAGCATCACTTGAGCCTCACTGACTGGAATTTCATTCGTCTTGCCTGCGCCTTCAAAGACAGAGCCTTCGATAAAGCCAGGGCCGCCTGGGTTTTGACCGGGAACCATATTGAGCGTAATAGCATCACCACCTGCTTCCACCAATTGGGCACCGGCCCAGAAAGAAGACATGTCGTAGTATGTTGGCAAGTAGTCCGCGTAGAGCGCTGAGTTTGGACCAAGAGCCGCTTTTACCAGGTATACTCCGGGAGCCTGATTTTCAAAGCAGAAGTAATTGCCCGGAGTTATAGGATTGTTGGCTGGGCTAAATGTTTGCTGATCTACCAGCGACAGGATTCCTGTGCTATCGTTCCATTCAACCAGGTACACCGTACCGCTGATCATTGTGTCATCATTGAGATTGCCTGTAGAAACGGTACCGCAGATATCTGTAGAACTACCTTGTGGGTCTTCCACTGTGTAGACGATGCAATCTGTAGCGGCACAATTTGCATACAATGCTGCTACACAAATCTCATAAGTGCCCGGCTCCAGTCCAAGTGTAATTGTTTGAGTATTACCTAACAGATCGCCGTTGGCACTTGTCCATTCGTAGATGGGAGCGGACAGTGAGTCTGAGCTAGCAGCGGTAAAGCTGATTGCTCCACTGGCAGTCGAATTTCCATCTGCGAGAATGAAGACATCACAAAACTCGTTTTCTCCTTCTACTACAATTGATATGCACTCAGTACCGGATTCACCATTTGCACAGATATAAGTCAAACAGACCGTGTGCACACCTGGTCCAAATTCATGGACAGGTGCTCCTTCATTTGAACTAGTACCATCTCCAAAATCCCATACAAAGTCGAAGGGGGTGTTGGCAGACACGGCAAATTCAAATGTGTTAGGGCCGTTTTGGGTATAAGTTATACTCGCCGGACCACATTGCCCAGTGTTTGAATTTCCAACTACAAGTGTATCACAAGCAGTTGAGGAACAACCGTCCATAGTGGTAATGATCAGACAGGGTGTATAAACTCCATCCTGAGCATAATTGTGAACTGAGTAGCAGTCCTCTGAAGTATTCCCATCTCCAAAATCCCAATAGCACATTTGTAGCATATTTGGTGATCCGGAGGTGCTTTCGAAATACCAACCACCAGAGGATTGGCTGATCTCAAAGCTTGCCTCGCACTGACTAAAAGCAGAGAAATTTAAGGTCAATATTCCTAGCAATAGTGTGAGTATAAACTTCATAGTTTGCATGTATAAGTACTTGGATGAAAAGCGCTCGGGATCAGCACTTGGTACTAACAAAGTTAACTGATATTGAGCGTTGCAACCAGAAAAATATGGCTAAAAGTGGCTAAATTGTCGGAGACCTTTACGGGATTGTTATTGAGTAATCACAAGCTTCTCTTGAAATGTCCCTTCCTGCGATACTCCATCAAGAAGATAGGCCCCTGCTGCCAGAGCTGGCAGTCGAACATCAATCAATTGACGCTCAAGCCCTAAGGTTTGTTGCCAGACTACTTTGCCAGTGCAATCTGTCAATTTCAATTGATCCAGAGTAACAGGATACTCAAATCTGAGCTGAAAATGATCCTGGACTGGATTTGGCCAAAGCATCACCTCCTGTGAGAGGCTTGGTGGACCTTGATTACCAACAACGTTCACTTCATCTCCTACTGCTTCTATTTCGATTTCTGTATTGTCTGCAGATACCAGGCGAACATCGGTAATCTGCAGGTTCAGTTCTGCCGATTGGTCCTTTCCAATCAATACATCTTCCATGACGAAAGTCATGACTCCGATCGGCCCATAGCCGCCAGCTGAAATTTGGTCGGTGCGACTTACGGCGGCATCGGTCCTTGCATCTAACTCCTTATAAATCTGAAGAATTGGGGAGCCGCTACTCAACCAGGATTCTGTGAAGTTTACTTCAATACTGGCATCTTCAATTAGGTCCTCATCGTATTCGATACTAAAGGCTAATCCGTAGGCTCCTTCTAGCGGAATTACAGCATCGCCCAAATTAATCACAGCAGTTACGGAATCAGATTCTGCAACAGTTTCGTTGAGTATGTCGATGTAAATGGAACCTTCAAACTGGATTTCATCTTCTGCTCCTGTCTTGTCGTGTGTCAGGCCATAATTCTCAGAAATAGCAGCAACATCCTCTTCATTCACATATCCATCTCCGTTGCAGTCAAGGTGCTTGAGATTGATGTCTTCGGCTGTCGATTCTGTCCAATCAGCTCCATTCTGTGCCTCCCAATCGATCCCTCCATCCAAATAGCGAATCGGCCCCTCAGCACCATAATGCTGTCCAATCGGAAGCAGATCCCTAACATTTGCCAGACCATCGGAATTGGTATCCCCTGGCCACACGTATTCCACACCACTTTCATCCCAGATCAGGTGTACTTCAGCCATCGAAAAGACTTCAAAGCATTCCGGGTCAGGACATAGCGCATATACGAAAGTATCAAAACAGGTACAGACCTCTTCTCCTTCTACAGGAAGAAAAGGAGTATAGACTATAGCGTTACCTTGTTCCTGGACATGTGCATAACCCGAATATGGTTCATAGTAAACCGACACATAGAAGGTCTCCTCTCCTAGATAGTCATTATCCAGGACATCAATCAAGAGAGATTGAAAATTGCTGATCGATACAGAATCATTGACTGCAATTGGGTCCTGAGCGAACACATTTGTTGTAATCAAACTGCAAAACAGGAAGAGGCTGAGATAAAGTGTTTTCATGGAATCCATTTGTTTCAAAGGTTCGGGCAGTTTCCTTTATAGTAAAGATCAAGAAATCCTCCACAGCAAAAAACTACAATTTAGCTTGCCTTCCAAGCCCTTTTTGACACTGTTCTCGGGAGAAAAAAGCTATTCCCTTAGAGACGAAAACATATAAACAATTGATTGTCAACACCATATCACTATGACAACAAAATCAACTATTTTACTTCAAAATAGGCTATTCCAAGCATAAAATTTCATAAATTCCCGTTCAAGCCCCAAAAAACCCGCCTCACCGTCAGGTTAGGACACTTAGCTGTCAACACTCTGTCTCATCCACAAGCAAAATGGTCGATAGTAAGCTTATAAAGATACTTGAGAAGTTAAACAAAAAGCAACTTCGTCGACTTCAGGATTTTGTCACTTCACCCTATTTCAACAAGCGGTGGGAAGTGACCAAACTTCTTGATGTACTGGTGAAGCTGCACCCCAATCTAACGGGAAGCAACCTGGCCAAGGAATCGGTCTACAAGAAGGTACACAAAGACAAAGCTTTCGATGAAAAGGATTTCAGTTACCTGACCAGTAATCTGGTAAAGCTAATTGAGCAGTTTCTGGTTATCGAAGCCTCCGACGACCAACCAGTAGAAGCGCAGCTTAGCTTGCTGACAAGTTACTTAAACTGGAACCTGGATGCTGCCTTCCAACAGGTAATGAAGACTGCAGTGAAAACCTTAAAGAAGCAACCTTACAAAAATGCGGACTTCTACCACCAAAATTTTAGGCTTGCCATGGTGGAGAATTTCTATTTCGATAAGAAGAAAAAGCATGTCTACGATGAGAGTCTTAGCTCTGCCGTCGATCATCTCGACGAATATTACATGGCCTATAAGCTACGCTTTTCCTGCGAGCTACTCAATCGGTCCAATGTATTGCTCAACGAGTCGCAGATGAATTTCCTAAATGAGATCAATGCCTATCTGGACAAGAATCCTTTCCCTGAAAATCCTTATATCAGTATCTACGGAAATGTGCTGAGGGCCATGATGGGAGAAGAAGAGCCAGAGCATTTCTATGATCTCAAACAGCGACTCCTGGATCACGAGAAAGATGTAGAGCCACAAGAGTTGCGTACCATGTACATCTACGCGATCAACTATTGTATTAAGAAGTGCAATACGGGACACCAACAATTTCTTGGGGAGACCTTTGAAATGTACAAAAACCTATTGGACACTGGCTTGATTTTCGAAGAGGGCTTCATTTCTCCCTGGGGATACATGAATATTGTTGTCATTGCCGTCAGAAACCGAGCCTTTGAATGGGCCGAAAATTTTACCAAGCAATATAAAAAGCACCTCGCTCCGCAGTTTAAGGTTAATGCCTCTGCCTACAATCTGGCCTATTTGTACTTTCATAAAGGCGAATACGGTAAGGCTCAGGAACTACTGCATAAAGTGGAATTTGACGATGTATACTACATTATGGTAGCAAAGGCGCTGCTCTTGAGAATCTTCTATGAACTCAATGAATCAGATGCACTTTGGTCTTTGGCGGAGTCCTTCAGACTCTATCTTAGAAGAAATAAACTGGTCTCAGATCATAAAAAGCAAATTTACCTCAACCTAATCAAGTTTGTCAACCGCTTGTCGAAAGTAGAGAAGGGCAATACCAAGGCATTAGACAAATTAGAGGCTCGAATTAATGACAGCCCAAAAGTGGCACATGTACCATGGCTACTGGAAAAGGTTGAGGCGAAACGATAGTCAAGCTGACTGCATAGTGCTAGTGCTACGCAAACTAAGTTCGCA
>JAHDDV010000022.1:0-30404 GCA_020629205.1 Chitinophagales bacterium
TCTGGATCTGAGTCAACGTCTTGTGGGTGGTTGCCGTTTGCGTCTTCTGCATCTGCAATTTCTGCTACGTTGGTAATGCTACCAGCGGTGGCCGTTACCGTAAAGGTAATTGGAATTGCTGCTGATCCGCCAGCTGTAATTGGACCACTGTGCGTGTAAACTGCATCTCCATTTGAGGTCTGCCAGTCACTATCATTCAGGATCAATCCAGCTGGGATGTAGTCCACAATATCTACATTGTAGGCATCAAAGCTGCCCTGATTGTAAACCGTGACTACAAAGGTTACATCCTCACCTACAGATACATTTGATGACTGACCTGCTGCCAATGTCTTGGTAAGTGCAAGGTCAAATTCCTCCTCTGAGCCTTCAAGGGTCACAGAAGCGGGATCGCTGTCATCTTCATCTCTTGTTGGATCATCATCGCCTGGAGTACCAGAGCCATCTCCGTCTACTACATCATCGGAGTTGCCATCTGGATTACCACCGGCATCATTGCTATCGTCTGAATCAGGAGTGCTATCCACATCTGTTGGGTGATTGCCATCAGCATCTTCTGCATCTGATATCTCTGCAACGTTGGTCAGCTCTGAACTGTCGCCATTCACCTTCAAGGTGATTTCTACAGTCGCAACTCCACCAGCTGCAATTGGACCGGCTAGTGTTGTCACTGCATCACTGCCTTGTGCTGTCCAGTCGCTGTCGTTCAAGTCAAAGCCTGATGGGATATAATCTACTACATCGACATTGTAGGCGGCCACTGTTCCTTGATTGTATACATTGATCAGGAAAGTAACATCATCACCGATACTTACTGTGGACGCCTGACCTGGTGCAAGCGTCTTCATCAAGGCAAGGTCAAATACGCCTGCATCACCTACTGTAATCACTTCTGGATCACTGTCGTCTTCATCACCCATTGGGTCTTCTGAGCCTGGGGTGCCTGAGCCGTCGCCGCCGGTTTCATTATCGCTAGCTGTTCCTGGGTTACCTCCACCATCGTTGTTCGGATCGTAGTCTGGATCTGAGTCAACGTCTTGTGGGTGGTTGCCGTTTGCGTCTTCTGCATCTGTGATCTCGGCTACGTTGACCATTTCACCTGTTGTAGCGGATACAGTAAATGTAATTGGAATTGCAGCAGAGCCGCCAGCTACGATTGGACCTGGGTAGCTATACATTGCTGTGGTGCCTCCGCTTTGCCAATCTGGATCGTTGAGGATTAATCCAGCAGGAATGTAGTCAACGATGTCCACATTGTAGGCATCAACTGTTCCTTGATTATATACTGTAACTACAAAGGTAACGTCATCACCTGTATTGACATTTGAAGATTGGCCTGCCGCAAGAGTCTTGGTTAGTGCCAGATCAAAGAATTCGCCAATTACTACTTCGGCCGGATCACTGTCATCTTCATCAGTATCGGGATTCTGATCACCAGGCAAACCTGATCCATCACCTTCGACAGTATCATCTGTTGCAACACCTGGAAGCCCACCAGCATCATTTCCTTGGATAGTATCTGGGGTACTATCTATATCGGCTGGATGGTTACCATCTGCATCTTCTGCATCTGATATCTCTGCTACATTCACGAGACTTCCACTACCACTGACAATTGTCATGGTTATGTTTACTGATGCGGCACTGCCAGCCCCAATCGGGCCAGCAAGCATTGTCGTCGCAGTAATGCCATCGGAAGAAGTCCATGTATTATCCGCCAGCTGCATGCCGGTTGGGATGTAATCTACGATATCTACATTGTAGGCATCGACTGTGCCTTGGTTGTATACCGTGATTACAAAAGTTACTTGATCACCTACACTTACCGTTCGACTCTCTCCCGGTGCTAACATCTTTGTTAAAGCAAGGTCAAAAGTTGCAAGTTGAACGGAGGCAGGATCACTGTCATCCTCATCCGTATTTGCATTTGTATCGCCTGGCTCTCCAGTCCCATCGCCGTTGACAGAGTCGTCAGAAGCAGTATCTGGATTTCCTCCAGCATCATTGCTATTGTCCATGTCTGGCTGGCTATCAACATCTGTAGGGTGGTTGCCATCAGCATCCTCTGCATCAGCAATCTCGGCTACGTTTGTCAAATCTGTACCAGAGCCATTTACAGTTAGTGTTATTTCAACGGTAGTAGAGCCTCCCGCCATGATCGGACCATCTAAGGTAATGCTGGCATCAGTTCCAACACTGGTCCAATCGGAATCGTTGAGTGTAAAGCCTGACGGAATGTAATCTATTACATCAACATTGTATGCATCTACTGTCCCTTGATTGTATACAGTAATTTCAAAAGTCACATCGTCTCCAATAGAAACCAATTCCTCCTGTCCAATTGCCAATGTTTTCATCAGTGCTAGATCGAAGACATCATTGCCTCCTACTATCACTGTCTCCGGATCGTGATCATCTTCATCTCTTGCTGCATTACTGTCACCTGGATTTCCAGTTCCATCACCGCTCGTTGCATCGTTTGAAGCACCATCAGGATTTCCACCTGCATCGTTGCTGTCATCAGAGTCTGGTGTACTATCAACATCTGTGGGATGGTTACCGTCTGCATCTTCTGCGTCTGAAATCTCTGCAAAGTTGGTCAAGTCACCACTACTTGCTGTTACTGTCAAGGTGATATCTACTGTTGTAGACCCTCCTGCTGCTATTGGGCCTGCCAATGTTGTAGTGGCATCGGTTCCGCTCGCTGTCCAGTCAGAATCATTCAGGGTAAAGCCGCTTGGGATGTAATCTACGATGTCTACGTTGTAGGCATCGATAGTTCCTTGGTTGTAAACTGTGATGGTGAAGTTCACATCATCTCCCTGAGAAACAGTGGCACTTTGGCCTGTAGCCAAGGTCTTAGTTAGTGCTAGGTCAAATACCTCACCGACCGTAACGGTTGCTGGATCGTGATCATCTTCATCTCCAGCTAAATCACTATCACCCGGGCTTCCAGTTCCATCACCACCTGTGGCATCATTTGAAGCTCCATCAGGATTTCCACCTGCATCATTGCTGTCATCGGAATCCGGTGTACTATCCATATCAGTTGGATGGTTCCCGTCTGCATCTTCTGCGTCTGAAATCTCTGCAAAATTGGTCAAGTCACCACTACTTGCTGTTACTGTCAAGGTGATATCTACTGTTGTAGACCCTCCTCCTACAATTGGACCAGCCAATGTTGTAGTGGCATCGGTTCCGCTTGCTGTCCAGTCAGAATCATTCAGGGTAAAGCCGCTTGGGATATAATCTACGATGTCTACGTTGTAAGCATCCACGGTACCCTGATTGTACACTGTGATGCTGAAGTTCACATCATCGCCTTGAGAAACATAAGCGCTTTGTCCTGTAGCCAGTGTCTTCGTTAGTGCGAGATCAAAAACTGGATCCCCTCCGATATTAATCACAGCTGGATCGTGATCATCTTCATCTGTAGCAGCATTATCATCACTTGGAGCCCCACTGCCATCACCGTCAACTTGATTGTCGGAAGCCCCTTCCGGAATTCCGCCACTATCATTACTTTGATCTGTATCAGGCGTGCTATCGATGTCAACAGGTGTGTTTCCATCGACATCCTCTGCTCCGCTTATCTCAGCAAAGTTCACCAAGCTACCTGCTCCGCTATCAACTGTCAAGGTAATGTCTACAGTTGTCGAAGAACCAGCAGCAATTGGCCCTGGAATCAGGGTATAAGGTGCACCTGGAACAGGAATCCAATCCGGATCATTTAGAGAAAGTCCAGATGGAATGTAATCGACCACTGTCACATTGTATGCATCAACATTACCCTGGTTGTACACTGTAATCGTATATGTTACATCGTCACCCACATTCACTGTTGATGGCTGACTAGCTGCAAGGGTCTTTATCAAAGCAAGATCAAACTCTTCGACAAGGTCAATAGTCGCAGGATCGTGATCGTCTTCGTCTCCTAGTGGGTCCTGACCTCCCGGAGTACCAGTACCATCTCCACTAGTTTCGTCATCAGCCGGGCTGTTTGGATCTCCCCCTGCATCATTGTTTGCATCAGAATCAGGCGTGCTATCGCTGTCTGTAGGATGATTTCCGTTTTCGTCTTCTGCATCTGAGATTTCTGCAAAGTTGGTCAATGGTCCCTGAGTGGCAGTTACTGTCAGTGTGATATCGACCGTTGTAGAGCTTCCACTGCTGATTGGGCCTGCAAGCGTTATGCTTGCATCGCTGCCTGATGCTGTCCAATCTGCATCATTCAAGCTCAAGCCAGCAGGGATATAATCTACAACATCAACATTATAGGCATCAACAGTTCCTTGATTGTAGACTGTAATAGTAAATGTTACATCATCTCCAGTTTCTACCGGAGTAGTCTGGCCTATTGCCAATGTTTTAGTAAGTGCCAAATCAAAGTTGTCTTCAACTGTTACACCAGCAGGGTCGTGATCATCTTCGTCGCCCGCAACATTATCATCGCCTGGAATCCCAGACCCATCTCCTGCGGTTTCATTGTCTGTTGCGCCTTCAGGATTGCCACCTGCATCATTAGTGCTGTCCGAATCCGGAGTCGAATCAATATCAGTTGGGTTGTTCCCATTTTCGTCTTCCGCTGCACTAATTTCGGCGAAGTTTACTAGATCTCCTGTTGAAGTAACTGTCAATGTAATATCAACGAAGCTACTGCCTCCCGGGGCAATTGGACCATCGATTGTGGTTTCAGCTCCCGATGCGACTGCAGTCCAGTCAGAGTCATTCAGGATCATACCGGAAGGAATATAATCAGTTATCGATACATTCTGTGCCGTGATGCTCCCTTGGTTGAAGACGGTAATAGTAAAAGTTACATCATCTCCTATAGAAACTGTACTTGCCTGACCTGTCGCAAGAACTTTGGTTAGTGCCAAATCAAATACAGGATCAACTACAACGCTTGCGGGGTCATGATCATCCTCATCACCTGCAACTTCATTGTCTCCCGGTATTCCAGAACCATCGCCCCCAGTTTCGTTATCTGTTGCTCCATCTGGGTTTCCTCCTGCATCATTGGTATTGTCAGCATCAGGTGTTGAATCCTGATCTACCGGATGGTCTCCATTTACATCTTCAGCATCTGAAATTTCCGCAAAGTTTGTTAGGGTTCCACTGCTAGCTGTTGCTTGCACTGTTAGAGTGATATTGACAAAATCAAAGCCACCAGGTGCAATCGGACCTTCCAAGGTCGTCGTGGCGGTGCTACCAGATCCTGTCCAATCTGCATCATTCAGCGCAAATCCTGCAGGAATGTAGTCTACAACATCTACATTGTAAGCAGCAATCGTTCCTTGGTTGTATACAGTGATCGTAAACTCTACATTATCACCAGGTGCTACATTGCTTGCCTGCCCTTGAGCCAAGGTTTTTGTCAAAGCGAGGTCAAACAGTGCAACTGAGACGCCCGCAGGGTCGTGATCATCCTCGTCACCGAAGTCGTCGCTTTCAATATCGCCAGAGCCGTCTCCTCCTATAGTATCATCTGTGTCTCCATTTGGTTCTCCTCCAAGATCATTATTTGGGTCATTATCAGGCGTGGAATCTACATCTACCGGATGATCACCGTTCACATCTTCAGCATCAGAGATTTCTGCAAAGTTGATCAAGTCGCCACCATTGGAGCCATCCACAGTTAAGGTAATATCAACGGTAGCTTGGCCACCTGCAAGCAATGGACCTGGCAGTGTGATGGTAGCATCAGTACCTACAGCTGTCCAATCAGCATCATTGAGTGTCAATCCGGAAGGAATATAATCTGTAAGCAAAACATTATAGGCATCCACAGTCCCTTGGTTGAAGACCGTAATCGTAAATGTTACATCGTCTCCCACAGCTACTGCACTGGATTGGCCTTGTGCCAACACCTTAGTAAGTGCTAAGTCAAACTGCTCAACGAATACAGAAGCTGGGTCATGGTCATCTTCATCGCCTGCTGCGTCACCATCTCCAGTTTCCCCTGTGCCATCGCCACCGAGCTCGTCATCTGCTGCGCTATCTGGCTGGCCTCCAGCATCATTACTGTTATCACCGTCAGGAGTTGAATCTTGATCATCTCCAGGCTGTCCATTTTCATCGTTTGCCTGCGAGATTTCAGCGTAGTTCACATTGTCTCCAGAAACTGCTGCGGCTGTAACTGTGAGTGTGATGTCTACCGAAATTTGTCCACCACCAGGTATTACACTTGGTACCGAGTAGGTGGCATTGGGAAAGCTGGATGCCCAATCGGAATCATTAAGTGTGAACCCAGCAGGAATGTAGTCTGTAATTACGACATCATGCGCATCCATGTCACCCTGATTTTCAACCGTGATTGTAAAGGTGACATCATCCCCAACAGAAACGCTTGGTGATTGCACTGTGGCCAAGGTCTTCATCAAGGCCAGATCAAATATGCAGGATTCTTGTATTAGCTCAATCTCTGTTGTTTGTCCAGTACAGCCATTTATGTCGGTAAAGATCACGGTGTACACTCCTGGCTCCGTAGCTTCATAAATTTGGTATGCCTGACCTATTCCGGATTGAATTTCAATACCATCCAGATACCAGGTTGCTTCTTGAAAATTACTGTATCCCATATTGAGGTTCACTGACTCTCCAGAACAGAAAGGATTTTCACCAATCAATAGTAATTCAGGCATCAGCTCCTGATAGATGATTACTTCCGCGCCTTCTGAACTTCCGGTGCAACCATCTGGAGTCGTTACCTCTGCGGTATAGGTACCTGCAAGTCCAGCATTCAAAACTGGTGAAGTTTCACCAGTAAGCAGGGTTCCATCACGATACCATTGAATACTTGCAAAGCCTCCGGAAACATTCAAAACCACTTGACTTCCTTCGCAAACAGCATCAGGACCTTGAATCAAGATTTGAGGCTGTGGGATTTCCTGAACTACGATTTCAATCTCGTTAAAGAAGTCTGAACAGAAATGTTCATTTACTGCTTGAACTGTATAGACGCCAGCCTGTGTAACTATAAATTGGTTAGTGACTTGCCCTGGAATCAAGACTCCATCAATGAACCAATTATAATCAATAAATCCAGCCGTTGCTTCGAGGGTAATCTCTTGGCCCTCGCAGATTGTTTGATCATCATCCAGAACGATTAGATCTCCTTCTGGAAGCGCATGTACTGTCACGGTAACTGGATCGCTTATTCCTTCACAACCTTCCAGGCTTTCTACTAGAACAGTATAATCACCAGCTACGCTTGTTTCATATTGGTTGGTAGTACCTGACTGTACCACAATGCCATCAAGGTAGAAATCATAATAGGCATAACCGTCATCAGCAAATACTATAGTGCTTTCACCATCACAAATTTCGGCGGCGTGAACACCTATTGCCGGAATAGGTAGTAGATTTACAGTAATTAGGATATCCCTGGTATCAGAACATCCGTTTGCATCTGTAACTGTCACAGTGTAAGTAGTTGTTTCCGTTGGACTAGCCACAGGGTTAGGGCAATTGACACAGGACAGGGATCCGTCATCGGGTAGCCAGGCATAACTGTCACCACCTGCCGCAGTAATCTGTGTTGACTCTCCTTCACAGATCACTTCGTTGTTTGCATCCAGGTCAATAATCGGTAGAGAAAATATCTCAACTTGCACTGCAAGTGATGTCCCTTCACATGAATTGCTATCTTCCACAAGTACCGAGTAGACTCCCGTTTGTGTTGCGACAAATGTATTCGAAGAACCACTTTGGAGTAAAAGCACTCCATTGAGATACCAGTCATAATTGTCAAATCCTGCCGTAGCTTCAAGTGTTACCTGAGCTACGTCCTCGCATGCAGTTAGTCCTGCTGGAGCGGAAATTACTGGCTCAGGAAGTGGGTTTACAATGATCTCCAATTCGGCAGTAGTTCCGCTACAGCCATCCAGATCATCTACGAATACAGCGTAATTCCCCGGATCTGTTGCAGTGTAAATAGAAGCAATTGCACCAACAATCGCAACTCCATCTTTATACCATTGGTAGGCTGCATATGCTCCGACAATGGAAAGCAAAACATCATCTCCTTCACAGAAGGTTGTTGGTCCATTTGGATAGATGAATGGCTCAGGTTGTGGAAGTACCACAACTTCTATCTCGTTCATAAATCCTTTACATCCGAAAACGTCAGTGACTTCTACCGTCACGATTGCTGAAGCACTTACGTCATAAAAAGCAGAGGCTCCGCTTTGCACCAAGACGCCATCGATGTAAAAGTCATAATTAGTATATCCACTGTCAACGATTACCCGAATGTCACCTGGCTCGCAGAATGTGGTTGGTCCGTCAAGTTGATAGCCAGGTTCTGGAGTTGGATTCACTGTGAGGCTAACTGGTGTGGATTCGGCTGAACATCCATTTGCATCAGTTACGATGACAGTATAGTCTCCTGCCTGATTCGCTGTGTACGTATCGCTACTGCCCGTTTGAACGATGGTCGCACCATCCATTCGGAACTCGTAGTTGACCGCACCTGAAGGACTAGCCACCAAATCAACATCTTCGTAGTCGCAAAATGTTGTTGGTCCTGCAGCAAGAAGTGCTGCTTCAGGAAGTGGATTTACTACCACGTCTACGGTCGGCGAAGGCACTTCACAATAGTCCCCTGTAACAACTGCATAGTATGTTCCAGTACTAGTAGGTTCAAAGCAACGCGTTGTCTCGCCTACCACCTCAGTGTCCGTCAGCGGATCTGGAGCCAGTGGGTCGGTTGCTACAAACCATTGGTAGCTCGCCCAGTTTTGAGTAATACAAATTTCCAATTCTTCACCTTCGCAAATCACAGGGAAATTGCTCTCACTGATTCCTGGAAGTTCACTTACATAGAAGCCAGCATCAAGATTATAGAAACATTCATTGTCACCTAAAGGCACTGCTTCCGTTTGTCCTGTCACCGTATCCGCATCATTATTATTGTTGTCCGTTAAGACTCCTGCTTGATTTGCGAACTGAAGACCCGATGGTGCTCCAAATATCACATAGTAAGAATCATTAGGAATTAGCTCGTCAAAAATGTAGTATCCATCTGCATTTGTGATCGTAGCGCTCACGAAGTTTCCAGTAGCATCATATACCCCAACTTGTACACCAGCTAGAGGGCTTTCTCCCAGATCAAGCAGACCATTGTTGTTGCAGTCCACCCAAGTAGTATCGCCCAAGCATGCATAGCAAGGATCTTCCACTACCGTCCATGGAGCCGAAGTCCCTGGACATTGGCCAGGATTGCTTGCTTTTACGTAGTAGTCACCGGCAGTGGTGACAGGGTAGATTGCACTCGTACCGCCCTGAACCGGAATATCTGGTCCAGCGGGATTTACCATATAGAAAGTGTAGTTAGCGAAGCCAGCTGTGGCTTCGATATCAACTGGAGCACCAGAAGCACAAACCTGAAGCGCCCCGGTTTCAATATTTACAGTTGCTGGATCCAGTGCAGTAACCGTCACCTCGTCCGTAAACTGACATCCACCCGGCAGTGTCATAGTAACGGTGTAAGTAATATCAGATTCAGGACATACTTGAACAGCGTTCGTGTCATAATTGTCAAGGTATAGCTCAGGCGACCAGGTGATGTCTACTGCCGAGAGATCATCTATTGGAGTATCGAAGCTGAGTGCACTGCATTCGCCTAAACAAACTTCAATGTCTGGACCCAAGTCCATCACATAATCTCCCACTGAAGTAATGGCGAACTTTTCATTGTAAACTGCGCAAATGCCATACTGAGCTTGAATACTCATAATGGCTGGACCGACAAAGTCGGCGGTCCCCGCAATATTCATTGTTCCATCATTATTATCTGTCAAGATCAATTTGTCCGTATCTGCCCCTACAAAACTAATGTCGTAAGTATCACAAGAACTGAAGTCGATGCCTGAGGCATCACATAGCACCAGTTGATTTCCTATTTCAGCTACTGCTGCTGGCTTGATGTCATCAACGACCTGCACCAAACTATTACAGTCACATTGTGTATCAAAAATCAATTCAACTAACAGTGGGCAAGCATTATTCGCAGGAATACTACCAGCTCCAGTTACCATGTAAGTTTCATCTTGCAATACCGAGACGAAGTAGGAATCATTGATCAGCAATACATCGATGCTGGGATCAAATTCACTATTAGCATCAAGGTCTTGATAAATATTTACCTCCACAGGACGATTGCTATAATCTGGGCCAGAGTTTAACAATTCCAGTTCGTAGTTAATGTCAACTAGATCTGGGTCACTGGAACATTGATCGTAGATTACATAATTCTCCAAAGATAGAGGAGGAACTACTTCGAGATCAATAATCGAGTTTAATGATTGTTCGACAAATACTGTACAAACTTCTCCCGTTTCAATACAGGTGATCCCAGGCACTTCACTCTTGATACTTACTTGAAGTGGGTATGCTGCGCATTCAGAGGCGGGGTCAAAGTCAGCCTGCATTGTAAAGTTGAATAATTCTGCTTCTCCAATACCTGCAGGTATGTTCATTTCTATCACCCACTGTCCAGAGATTGTCTGTGTCTCTGAAATCATCTCCGGTACAAACCCAGCTGGTGTGTTGTATTCAACACTTCCCAAGAGATAGTCTACACCTGCTGGCAATGTGACCTTTACAGAAGATACCTCATCACTGATCGCGTCCTGCGAGAGATTTACGGCAGTGATGCTAATGTCAGATGATCCTTCACAGTTAACTTCAACCGGATCTGCAAAAGTGACAAATTGTGGGAAATCTTCAGGATCTGCTCCTTCAATGACCACCGGTTGACTAACTTCCAGGGTAGTAGGAGTCTCGTTGCCGCAGGCATCAAAGCCCAGAACATTGAATCTAAAAGGCGATCCAGAAGTAAAGCCATCACAAGTCGTCTTGGCTCTGAACTTGATGGCAAACTTGTTTGAATCAGTTAATTCCGCATTGAATTCAAAGATACCTGGAAGGCCATTGGCTTCAATCCATGAGTTTACATTTTGAATCTCTGTGTGATATTGGTCCCCGTATGCATTGTTGCCAATAACCACAGGATCGGTTGTCATCGGCACAAAATCTGACTGCACCGTTGGGCCAAATGGATATGCCGCCTCCCATGATCCTGGGATTGGTTCAATACCCGGTGTCGGGAAATATACATCAAAGGTTTGGTTTCCATTCCTTCCAACTTTTACATTCTTCACATATATTATATACTCAACTTCTTCACATAGTTGAACTGGCGGTGTAGGTTCAGCATAGAGTTGCATCTGCAAATCTGAAGGCTCAAAGGTATATAGATAGGAGACTACACTTCCCGCACATTCATCGGCAACGAAGCCCGCTGCGTTTAGCTCAGCCCGAGCTAGTGGTTCCAAGCATCCTGAAAAGGCATCCAATGTGATCTCTGCCGTTGGAACGCCTTGTGGGCAGAACAGTAATTGCGTTTCCACCTGTAAATCCCAACATTCGCCGGGTCCCAAATCTCCCGAGTAGTCAATCAGATAAACTGTCTCATCTGGACTTGCGGATATTTCAGTGAAGCTATAGCTCGCTCCTGTAACCCCATCCGCAGTGCTTACCAAACCGATATTGTAAGGCAGTGTGATCGTTGCTCCGACATTTTCATGCACATAGGTGTTGGCAGCATTGTTACATACTTGAATTTCATTGAGGTCGGTAGAGCCTCCTGAAATCAAGACAGGAATATCTACTGTAGCATCAAGAGGTGAGATTGCTTGAGCACTGTTGATAACATCAAAGTTTGAAGCTGTATTGGAGGCAGGGCATGCTGACCTGGCTTCATAGTAGTCCCATCCATAACCAGCATAGTCCGGTGTTAATGGGCATGCTATTCCTAGTCGGTAGGTTATCGTCAAGACATCTGATGTTCCGCAGCCCAGGCCAAGACCCCCTAAATTTTCCGCCGCAGGTGTCATACCCATTCCGCTGAAGTGCATGGCACCTGAAACACCATCATCTGAAAAGCAATATTCAGCCCCGGCATAATTGGCGCAGGTTACATTTGTTGTACTATCTGGAACCAAGGCAAAGGTGGATCCATCCGGCTGTATTACCTGAGCGGAACCCTCCTCAAAGAAAGTACCCGCAAGAATAGGTGCATTTGCATATTCTATTAGATCGAAGACTCTGTACTCCGTTTCATACCAATCATCCGGTAGTGCTCCAGCCGACAGGGTGTGTGTGACATCGATGTAACAATCATTTACATCGAACACTGTATTCGGATTTACAACTGGTTCATGAAATTTGATCGGATCATATTCTGGACAAGTGCTTCGTGTTAAATATTTGCCATCAGGTTGGAGCTCTTGAACGTATATGAAGGAACGGAAGTTAGGGTGATCCCCATCATTTGGCAAAACTGTTTTATAAATGGGAAACTTCGCCTTCCCGCAAAGACTATCTCCTGGAGCAAAGTTATTCTTATCACCGACGAAGCAGTTATCTTCACCAAATATTAAGTACTTTCTCGTCCTGTGTAATGCTGAGTTTGGATTCAGTGTTGGCCCCCAGTTTGTGCTGCATTCCAACATGTCATAAGTGGTTCCATTAGCAACATCATAGTAAGTAAAGCTCCACTCAAACGGTGTCTCAGGATAGGAGTTTACACCATCCATATAGCCCAAGCCCCCAGTCGAAGGATCATAGAAGTAGTTGTACCAAACCATTCGATCCGCAACCATATCAACTCGAATCTCAAAACAGATATCCAATTCCATGGTGTCACAACCCAATGCATAGTATGGCTGGTCGGCTAGATCTTTGTCTAACTGCGTTGAGCCATCACAGGAAGTTCCATAATCGGTTCTTAAAAAAGTTTGTTTGTTGATAATGATTGGACATGGAGGACCACATCCTTCGTAATCTGCTTGTACAAGATGATTTTCACAAGCTACAACTGTTTCACAGGCACAGCCTGCATCCAAACACTCTTGAATCACCTTAAAATCAACTGTACCCCATTCGATAGGTCTAAGGCATTGATCCAATGCCATATCAAACTCGTAATCGTGACGCCCTGGCACAGAGCTTCCCAGATCAATAATAATTACACGTCTGGCACTGTCAGCTGGTGCATCAGGAAAGGAATCGGAGATGATGGCGGCTGCATTTGAATAGTCAACACCATCAAATTTCAAGGTTCCATCGATCAGCTCATAGTCGTCGTTCATACGAGGTGCACCTGCGAGGGTCATTTGCAAATAGGTATGCGAATTGGCACAACCTGTCATGTTTTGTTCTTCATAAGTATATGCAAAGCCAAATTTGGTTATTGCAGGTAGTGCACCTTCTCCGCTTTGGTTGAAATCCACATGCTCGAAGTCGAATCCTTGTATCCCAGTAAAACCGGGACCAATTGTAACTGATCGAGTCTCGTCATAAATATCAGTGGTATAGTCATCAAGTGTATGATAAGCGGTCGTTCCATAAATGATTGTGGGCGGACTAGGATCAAATTGATCGTCGATATCAAAGTCGTTCCCACAGTGACGCTTTCCAGATACCGTGAAATCATCAAATGCACAGGAGATGGTCTCGCAGATGCTTCCATCCTGACAGATCAGTTCAAATTTGAACTGCCCCGTTATGACGTCAAGGTATTCGAGGTCATTGAACAAGCCATCCCCGTCGTGGTCGGTCAAACCACCATCGCCATCAGGATCAGCCGTCAGTGCATCGAAGTGGTAGTACAAAGTATCACCTGAGAGGTGATATTCCGTTCCTTCTGTTAGCACAGTACTACCAATGGATACCTGCGTCAAGGACATCGTGTTTTGGCTACAGAGCTTTCGAATCATGAAATCGATGTCAGAAAGTAAACCACCTTCCGGATTTGTGATATTTGGATTAGGCACCGTCATGGTCCACTCAAAAATCGCTTCCTGACCACAAAGTTCGGGAATCTGAACCAATTCCAAGGTGCCTACTGGATCAGCTCCAAAGTTTGGATTGATCTTGATTGAACCTACCTGGCTAGGGTCATTGAAATCACAAATTTCATCGCCGCAGCCATACTTAGCGGTATAGGCAGGGAAGTACTGTGTTTCATCAGGACATTGATTGAACTCGTAGCAAATCTCAATGGTCACAATTTCATTTTCATTGAAGACTTCATCTCCTAGTCCTGTGATCGGACTACCTGTATTGTCCGGAAAATGTTGCCCGTCAATCTGAAGTGTGAATGTTGAGGTAAGTGGATCATATACCTGATCGGTGTATGCTTGTCCATTTACCTCCAAACTTGCCAGATCCAAGGCACCACTGACGTCGACACCCTGCACGGCAAACTCAAATTCGTCAACGTAGGCGCTGAACCCATCCTGACTTACTCGCACCGTCTGACATTTCACCTGTCCGAAGTTGGTGAAAATAATATTCAGGGGAGAGATCGCTGGGTTGATATTGAGCACTGGGGTGCTAAAGGCTCCATCAAACTCTGTTTCTACTTCGTAGGTTTGAGTGCAATAGGTTCCCAGTGGTTCGACATAGGATGCATCATAACTGACGAATTGTAAATCTGGATCAAAGGTAAAATCGCAATCAGCCTGCACGGCAATGTAGACGATGTTGCTTGAGTTTTGATCGATGTCACTGAGAATGAACTCAGGATTCTGCGGATCAGCTGCACTCGCCAATTGTATGGAAGTGCCATCATATATCGATTCCTGGAAACCGGCATAGGTCATGCCATCCGGTAGGTGAGCTACCAAACTCACCCCGGTTAGCATTTCTTCTGAAGGGGTAAACACCAACAAAGCCAGTGTATCTGGCGTACCACAAACGACAAGAGAGTCTGTTTGGGCGAAGCCTGGTACGAACCTCAGGTCGTACATTTCTATGTGATCACACTCCTGGGCAAAGAGCGCCTGCCAACCCGAACTGCAAAAAAGCAGCAGAACGATCGCAATTAGTCTGAGTAATGTGTAATTCATTTGATGGTTTTTGTATCAGTCGATTTTAATCCTTGTGCGGGTAAGCCACGAAAGCTCAGTCCTTGGGCTACGAATTGGTTAATAGTTCGCTCCCATTTCTAATCAAACCATTTGCCATTTTAGACTGAGTTGTGTTATGCCATATTCTACCTGACGATTACCCATATTTTATTTTTAGACTATTTAAATCATCAATCTAGTTCCAAATTGCCAATGCGGCCATCATTGAGTTGCCAGGACGGTGGAATCCATCGCAAGTAAGTCCCAGCGTTCTTTGAAGTTGCAAAAGGAGATGATTTCTAATTACTCCGCTGTAATAGTTTGACTCTCTGTCTTCAGAGGTGCAATCATGTAGAAGTTTGTAGATAGTTCCGAATGTAGAAGTGATCTAGCTTCAAGGCGAGGCCCACTGATTTTGGTCCTGATGTATGGCACGAACTATAGCTCGACCATGCTGCGGGGTGCCGTACGTTTTCAGCGAAATTGCTGCATAAGAATTTTCACTTTTTTTGTGGCAGCGCTTCTGTTGGATTTCGTTTTTCTGGTAAACTGTTGTGTAGATTGTAAAGGAAATCACCAACTGGAACGGACTGTAGATCTTTGGTAGGGTATGGCGAGAACAAACGTAGTTATGATATCAACGGCAATTCATATGGTGAACAAAACCTGGTATGAACTTGCAGGACATTGTTGCAGCATTTGTTCCTGCCTTCCGAGGTTTGTTAAAAAGAAAAGCCAGCGCGACCGAATGACGGTGAGAGCTAGCCCCGGGTGAAGCGGTATCCAGTGCCCCTATGCGCCTGTGAGCGCCAGCAGGTGGTGGCTCGACGATAGGAGAGACACCATCTGCTGTGCAGCGAACCAGCAGAGGGGTGCTGGGTAAGAGCGGAACACGGGTAGGCCGTCAGCGCGAACGAATGCTGCTTTGCTCCAAAAAAAACAATGTTAGACTGCAAAAATGCTTTGAGACAAATGCATTAATAAAGAATGACTAAAGGGGCTAAAAGCCATAATTTGGTTAATTTTACTAGCCAATCTTATGCTGCTCAATTAGTTTCTATCGTGAATACCTGTGCAACAAACTAATTTCCATGAAAAGACAACATTACCTAAACCTATTTTTCCTCCTTGTTTTTGTTCTCGCAAACATTGACCCCGCTAGTGCCCAATGTACTGAATGGGACGCTGAGGCTGGCCCGTTCTCTTTTACGCAGTTAGATGATTTCCCCTGTGGAGTCAATTGTGAGGGTGTCGAATTTTCGCTGGAGCTAGAGGTCTATACTAATGAGGCTTATGTATTCCTGGGATTAACACCGGGAGCGGTTCATACTTTTAGCATTTGTGAAAACTATGATCCTGAAACCTGGCCTGCAGAGCTTACAGTAATTGATGCTGAAGGATTCACGAGTACCAGTGCGCCAGGGGAGATTTTGGATTTTGTCGAAGATTGCTCGATTACCTTTACGATTCCAGAAGAGGTAAGTGGGGTTGTGATAGTTGTCAACAATCTGAATGATGATTGTGGAGCTCCATTTGAAGATATTGAGAATGGAGTCATCTCTATCAGTTGTGTTTCCGGAGGTACATGTACGGGAGAGGACTCCTGTTATGCCGGAGATGTAGATCCGGGTTTATTGGCTAATCCACAGGTTTATTGTCCTGGAGCATCGATCCTGCTCAACACTGATGGCAGCCATAATGTACCATCTGGGGGGAACTACATTTGGACCTTTAGTAATCAAGATGGCTCTGGAAATGGGGATGTATCGGTTGTGCTGTTTCCTACCTGGGATGGCGATATCAACGAGGAGTTGATTTCGCAAGGTCTGGAACCTTTACCTATTGGAGTTTTTGATGTTCAGGGTGAATCGGTTGATCAAGTCTCTGAGCCAGGACCGGACTGTACGGTTACTCCAAACACCTTTGTGATCGAAATTACCGATGGAAACAATGCTGCATGTGAAGAGAGCTGTGGACCTGAAAATGTACCTCAAAACAATGAGTGCGATGGTGCTACCGGCATCAGCCTTGGCATCAATGGTCCTTATGACAATAGCTGTGCAAGCAGTGAGAGCTCTGACCCTGATTTTGGCTTTGATTGCTTCTATGAGCCCTTCTTCGGAGAACCGCCATTAGTAAATAACAGCCTGTGGTTCAGCTTTGTGGGAGATGGTGGTGCCTATAAGATTCACACCACAAAAAACTGCGCTGATGGGCCGCTGGGTGCTGATTATGTGGAATATGGGGACACTCAAATGGCAGTATACGCGGGCACTTGCGGGGAGCTGGAAGCTATTGCTTGCAATGATGATGATATCGAGTTGCTTGATCAAAATATCGGCAATGTAGCGGGTTTGGCTTTGCAGACTGAAGCTGGTGTAGAGTACTTGATCATGATTGATGGATTCAATGATGCCGAGCCTGCGCGTGGCAAGTTTTGCATCAACATCGAAGAGATTGAAATCTTCGATTGCAGCGTCGGTTTGCCAATCCTGGCCACTCCCCCTGAAGGAACCGAAGGTGCCGGAACCGCTGATGATCCATATGTGATGTGCAATAATGCGCCTTTGGAACTGGCAACTACAGGTGATTTGGTTTCTGATCCTTCCTTTCCTGCTCCAACTATACTTTGGTTCTTATATGAGACTGCTCCTGTAAGCAGCAATCCACTGGAAGACAATGGCAATACACTCAATGTGATGCCAACGGCTGTAGGTGTGGGTGCTTTGATTGGTAATGGCACTGCTGACGCAAGTGATGCAGGCTTAGAAGGTACCTATTGGATCGTTCCTTTCATTGTGCCTTCAGCTTCGAGTCCTATAGATATCAACTGCACGGGTATTGATCCATCGATTGATTATCCTGTGGTAACTTTTATTGCCGAAGGCGAAGGCGACTGTGAGATCATACCCGATGCGCCACTGAATGATGCTTGTAATACACCCTATTCAATTGGAGCGACTGCCAGCTATCTTGGACCCTTTGATAACAACAACGCTACTGTAGGCGAACTTGGGGACGCCCCATTAGGCTGCTATAATAGCAATGACGAATGGCAGAACCCTGTTTGGTTTATTCTTGAAGGTTCTGGCAACATAATCACCGTGAATGTGACAGAATGTGTCGATAATGAAGATCCTGCAATTGAAGACCCACAAATTGCATTGTTTGCGGATTGTGGAACAGATTTATTGGCTTGTAATGATGATGTAGAGACCGGAGTAGATAATTACTCGACGATTACTTTCCCATCTGAGCTTGGCTTTGATTATTACATCGTCATAGACGGTTATGATGGAGCCCAGGGAGATTTTTGCTTTGAGATAACCGAAGAAGAGCCATCGGACTGTGAGGGAACGCCGATCAACAATTTGTGTACAGAGAGCATAGAATTGCTTCTACCACAATCTACTTTTCCACTGCCTAATGGTCCTTTTGATAATACCTGCGCCATTCCAACTGAGTTTGATCCCACGGACGGTTTCGACTGTTTTGGGGATTTGAGTTTGGATCATCCGCTCTGGTTTAGCTTTGTTGGTGACGGTAATACTTATGATTTTCTAACTACCAACTGTGGCTTCCTCTCCGAAGATTATATAACTGATGGCGATACACAAATGGCCTTGTTTGCGGGTGATTGTGAGGGATTGTCCGCTTTGGATTGCAATGAAGACATTCAATCCGGCCCTGAATACCCATCGGGTTTGACATTGGTAAGTACACCGGGTGTAATGTACTATCTGCTTGTGGATGGTTATGTCGATGAAGATTACGATGCCGCTGGCAGCTACTGCGTTGAAGTGCGCCTTGTAGAGTTTGCTGGCTGCCCTGCTACTGCGGGTGAGGTCACTGCTCCATCCTCGCAAACGGTTTGTGATGGTGAAAGCAATGCTGCTCTAAGTGTCGAGAATTCGGCGAGCATTGATTTTACCAATTACTTTCTGCTGGTAGATGCTGATGGAACGCTTATCAACTATGATAGTAGCTCTAGCGAGTTTAGCTTCCTGGGCCTTGATTACGGAAATTATGCAATTTACGTTTTGAACGTAGCCATAGACCAGACCAGTGATCTGGATAACTTCCTCGATGCGGGAGTCAATGACGTGAATCAGATCGAGCTGGATCTTGAAGATGCAGGAATTTGTGGAGATGTAAGTGAAGGCATTGCTTTTGAGTATGCAGATTCCAATAGTCCTGATTGTTTTGTTTGTACTGCCAATTATGGAGATGTAATTGCGCCTGCTTTGAGCACCATCTGTGAGGCAGATAATACACAGGAAATTTTCATTGACGAAGAGCTCGTCGAAGGTTACAACAGCATCATAGTAATTAGTTCCGGAGCCAATGCCGACATTGATGCGGTGATGGATGCTGGTGTCATCGATCTGGAAGAGCTGGGCCTATCGGCTGGTGATTACAATTTTCATGTGCTGAATTTCAACGAGGGCAACTCAGGTGATATTCAAATTGTGGTAGCTGATGGTAGCATTGCAGAACTACAGGCACTCATCAATGATGGCATCATATGCGCCTCGCTTGATGTTGGCGGGATTCCATTGACCTTTACAGCAATAGGAGAGGAGGATTGCTATCCTGCTTCAATCGATAGCAAAGTAATTCAAGAGATTTCGCTGTATCCGATACCTGCTGTTGAGCACCTAAATCTGCAGTTCACATCTTCTATGTACATGGATTGTGAATTGAGCATTTCAAATATACAGGGCCGTGAAGTGCTTAGCAGTGAAATTAGCTTCCATAAAGGAGAAAACGCTCTGGAATTGGATTTAGATGGATTGCTTGCCGGTCAGTATTTCTTAAATCTTCGTTCAAAAGATCGCAGTATTGCGACACTGCGTTTTGTGAAGCAATAGATAATCCAACTTTTTGTCAAAAGGGCAGCCATTGCAATTCATTTATTGCGGTGACTGCCCTTTTGCATTTGCAGGTCGTGGTGCAATAAATTTCCTATTTTTGCCTTATAATTCTTAGGGATTTCCTAATGTGTTATCCTGCTCTAAATCAAGTAAAAAAGCTTTTCCCATCAAATATTCCCCAGATGACAAAATTCTTACCAGGTAGTCTCTTGATGATGCTACTGCTTTTCTTCACTAGTAGCAATGTATCGGCTCAATTGCCTTTCATCCAGAACGACAACCCTTCGGAAGGAAATGTGATTTCTCAGCAATTTCCAGGTGCCTTTGCAGTAGTCTCCGCACAAGCTGCGGATGATTTTGTTGTGCCAGCTGGCGAAACCTACACCATCGGTTTTATAGAAGTAAACGGAAACTATGCAACCGCCAATGCTGCCAACAATGTTAACATCTACATCTACAGTGACAACGGCGGTGTTCCCGGAAGTATCGAATGCAGCTACGAAGGCTTAGCCCCCAACAATGACGACATGGGAGATCTGGGATTTGAACTTCCCTCTTCCTGCGAACTGACAGAAGGTACGTACTGGTTGTCCGTTGTGGTGGCCGAGGAAGAAGATGCCGATGTAACCTGGACCTGGGAACTACACAATAGCAACAACGGCAGTGGCTTTGCCTGGCAAAGCCCCGGTATGGTATTGACAGACTGCGTAGAGTGGACCGCTGATGCTCTCGACAACTGCTCCAATCTAACCGTTGCAGGAGAAGGGACCGATCTTGGCTTTGCCTTGTATCCAGCTCTCGGCTGCGATTTGGCTGAACTAAGTTTAAATACTGAGTGTACAGAGACCTTTGCCTTCAACATCAATGTTAGCTTCTCTGGTTCTGGCACATACAATATCTCCGATCAATCGGAAATACTTTTAGAAGATGTACCCTCGGGTTCCTATGAGATTGCTTACGAAGGTAGCGGCTCGGTGAGCATTACTGTGGTTGAAACAAGTGACCAAAGTTGCGTACTCAGCGATTCGGTTGAAGCGCCCAATTGCATCTGTGAAGGAAGCTCTGCTCAGACCTTCGCCTACGACAGCTGTGCAGAGGCAGAAAGTCTAATGGTAGGAAGCAACGGGTACTTTAGCAATGCTTGTGCCCAGGCTGGAGGCACAGATCCTGCTAATCCAGATTGTTTTGAAGACAGTGATATTACCGGCTCGGTCTGGTTTGTATTTCAGGGAGATGGAAACAACTACACTATCAGCATTGAGAATTGCGGCGGAAACAACACAGGTGGTGGAAACAACCTAACAGATTCTCAGCTGGCTGTCTTCACCGGAGGCTGCGGAGATTTTGCACTGGCTGCTTGCAATGACAATGTTTCTGAAGGGAACACACTCTCTTCCTTGACCTTGAACACCAGCGAAGGAACCAGTTACTACTTATTGGTTGATGCCTTTGGACAAACGGATGGAGGAGAATTCTGTATTGATATCACCGAAGCTGGAGGAAACATTACCAACAATACTTGTGATACCGCAACACCACTTGCTGAATGCGAAAACGACGGTTTGACCAACGTGGGCGCTGATGGCATTGGCGATCCCGAAATGTCTTGCGTAAATCAGGATGATCCAACGCAAGCAGCAGTTTGGTACAGCTTCGTAGCTACCTCGTCAAACATGACCGTGAGTACCGCATGCAGTTCCGTAGGATCGCTTTCGGACACACAGCTAACTATCTATGCAGAATGTGGTGGAGAAGAACTGGCCTGTAGTGAAGATGCTGATCAGCCCCTCGCAGAAGTAAGTCTCATGGGACTGACCACGAATGATACCTACCTAATTATGGTGGATGGCTATGAAGGTGAAACTGGCGATTTTTGCATTAGCATTACGGAAACCAACTCAACAATCTTCGACTGCTCCGTAGGGGACGTGGTTTATACTGATCAAGATGGAAACGTGCTTGATCCGCTGGGAGGGGCAATAAGCCTTTGTCCAGACGCAACCCTATCAATGAGTTCGGAAAATCCAGTTACTCTTGCCCAATGCCTTCCTGCACCAGGAGTAATATGGTTGTACTATACTGCGCCCCCAAATCCAACATTGTCCCCCTCGAATGATCCAAATTTCACAGGTGTAGTTCTCGCAAGTGAAGAAGCTAATGCCCTAATCAATGGCGGCACTTTTGACTTTCAACAAAGTGGCCTCCCCAATGACCTCTATTATTTGGTTCCTGCCATCATAGTCAACACAGAAGCTGAAATCAACAACAATCCAAATCTATTCAATGAATATTGCACCGGCATCGACCCCTCTCTGGCACTAGCAGTAGAATTCCTCGATGCAAATGATCCCGGATGCGAAAGCTGTGCAGAATTTGTCATCGAACTCGTACAAACATGTGAAACCGACGCCAACGGAAACAACACCGGCTCTGCAACAGTTGAAGTGCTACCAATCGGAAACACTGGCGACATAGAAATCTCTGGCGATGCTGGTCCATATCTTGATGGAGAGACCTACGAAATCTGTGCTACCGATGCCATTGGTTGCGAATTTTGCAATACGGTTTCCATCGACTGTCCTCCTTTTGTAGACCTTTGCGAAACGAACCCAATCTCCTTCGATCCAAGTGTGGAATGTCTGCTTGATGAATTTGGAAACCTAACTGGCGAGTTTGAATTCATCACAGATGCCACTGGTGGTAACGGAAACATTGAAATCACCTTCGACCCAGAAATGCCAACTAATGGAGACGAAGTCGAAGTCTGCGCGACGGACGAAGAAGGCTGTCAAGTATGCCTGACACTTACAATTGATTGCCAGGCTGTAGATCCCTGCGAAGCAAATCCCATCACCATTAGCTTTGAGCAAGAATGCTTGCTGGATAATGACGAACAAAACACCGGGGAAGCGACCATTCTCTATGAAGCAGATGGAGGAAATGGTGATCTAACTATCGACATCAACCCCGATCAGGAAGTCTATGCACATAATGACGAAATTGTTATCTGCGCAATTGATAAGCTAGGCTGCGACGTCTGTGAAACCTATACCATCGATTGCCCACCAGTGGATGATCCTTGTGTAGATAACCCAATAGAGCTGACGCTTGACTACGCTTGCCAATTAGACGCCAATGGTGATAACACCGGCTTGGCCGACCTTGTTTCAGAAGTCAATGGAGGCAATGGTGAAGTGCAGCTAAGTCTCGATCCAGCCGCTGAGCTATATGAACACGAACAAACTGTACTTGTCACTGCAACGGATGAAGAAGGCTGCCAGGTCACTGAGGAAATTACCATCAATTGCCCGCCACCTACCGGAGACCCTTGTGAAGAGAATCCAATAACAATCCTCCCTGAAGTAGTGTGCGAAGTAGACAGCCTCGGAAACAATACCGGATTTGCAAACTACACTGTGACAACCGAAGGAGGCAATGGACTCGTAATTGTAGAACCGGAATCAGGCACCGCCGAACATGGAGAGCAGATCAACTTCTTTGCCATTGACTCCCTGCAATGTGCCACCGAACTTCCAATAGACGTCAGCTGCCCAGTAGTGGTAGACCCATGCGACGAAGCCAACCTATTACTGGCATTTGAATACAACTGTAATGTAAACACCTTCGGAAATCTTACCGGCGATGCTACATTAACACTCATCGCTTCAGGAGGAAATGGAGAATACACCTACGAGCCATCAGAAATTATCGAAGAACTTGCACAAGGCGATGTGATCGAAGTAAGTGTAACAGACGCTGAAGGATGCACCTACTCCGAAGCACTTACAGTCGATTTCGAATGTGAGGCAAATTGCGAATTTGAAAGCTGTGCTGGCACCGATCTACCTTGGCTGGAAGAACTTGTATCCGGCGACCTTTGGGGCGAATGCTACTGCCTCGTACAACAGGTCATTATCGAAGGTGACTACTACTACTACACCGTACCAAATGGTGAAGGATTCTGTCCAACCGACCTTCCTTCCGTTCTATACGATTGCAATGGAACCGAAGTCTGTGCGGATGGATTCATACCTTTTGAATTTAGCTGTGCCGGTCTAGGCTACACATGGGATTTCGAAGACCCAGAGGTCGTGTCAGAAATTTGGACCTGTGGTGACGGATTCGACGATTGCGGAGTAGACTGTAGCGAAAATCCAATATTTGCGGCATACGAATATTCCTGCATCGAAGACGAGGACGGTTGTCTCACCGGCATTACTCTAGTTACAGTCACCGCCACAGGTGGTGAAGGAGAACTGATCATAGAGCCAGCAGAAGAATTTGAAGTCAGCAATGGAGAACTAATATCGATCACTGTCACAGACGATAGCGGTTGCAGCGTTTCTTTGGAGGGATTAACAGAATGCTTATCTCTTCCTTGCACCTGTAATCCTATTGAATTCGTCGAAGTAGGCTACACTTGTCAGGTCGACGAAGAAGGAAATGAAACCGGATTCGGAATCCTCGAACTGAGCGCAACAGGAGGAGAGGGCGAGATAAGCTTCTCACCGGCTGCAGGCACAGTAGTCGAAAATGGTGAAGAAATCACCGTTACAGCTTCAGACCAAAATAACTGCGAAAGCATTTCAGATACCTTCACCATTGACTGCCCTCCAGCACCAGAATGTACACTAAGCTTATCTGTAGAAGTGGCCTGCTGCACAGCTAGCGATGGACTAAACAATGGTACAGGACAGCTCCTAATCAGCTTCGAAGGCAATATCGGAGAAGTAACTGTCACCGATAGTTCAGCAGGAGAATGCCTTGCAGACGGTACAGAATGGACGGTTAGCATTGTTGATGAAGAAGGATGTGAAGACAGCCTCTCGGGTATCATCGAATGCGAATCAGAAACCTGCGAAAATACAATTGCTGGTACGATGAGCACTGGAAGTCTATTCGTTTGCGACGATATGTTGGACGGTTCTGATTCTTATGAAAACAACGCTACGCTCGGCCCCAATGATGAAATCAACTTCATACTTCATACAAGCAGTACCAATACACTCGGAACTATTCTCGCACAAAATCCGACACCTGAATTTAACTTCCAGGGGCTGGATGCCGAATACAACACGGTCTACTATCTATCTGTAGTTGTGGGCCGCGCTCAAGGAGGCCTGGTAGATCTGGAGCATCCTTGCACCGCTATTTCTGAAGGCACTCCGATTATCTTCCTTGCACCGATTGAGATTCTATACTACCCATTCTGTGAAGCAGTTTTGGAGAATCCGATTGATCCGGTCTTGGTGACTTTCCTCATTCGAGGTGGTTTGCCTGGCTATGATGCGACAGCGAGCTATACCGTAACTGGTACCGGTTTCAATGGACAACAATTTGCTGAAATGCAGCCAGAAAATATCGGCCCGATTCCGCAGTTCTCAGCTTACTCCTTGACTGCCACTGATGGCGCAGGTTGCTCGGCTACGATCGAAGATTTGGATGGCTACGATTGTGGTACCATCTTGTCTGCGGAGCTGCTAAGCTTCACTGGAAAGTCCACCGATCAAGGTCACCAACTCGACTGGGCGACGCTCTCCGAAATTGAGCTGCAAGGCTTCCACATAGAGCACTCACAAGATGGCTTCAACTGGACGCAGCTGCATTTCCAAACTGCAAGAGGCGATCTCAATACTGCCGCGGATTACAGCTGGACTAATACGGACATCAATGCGGGCAACAATTACTATCGCCTGCAATTGCTCGATCAGGACGGAAGCATCGATCATTCCAATGTGGTCTTGATCAACGAATCATCGATCGATTTGCTCGACCTGTACCCTGTGCCTTTTGGCAACACACTCAATCTGAGCTTCAATCAATCGGAATCAAGCACTGCAGAGATTTCGATAATCGATGTTTCTGGCCGTATCGTTCTACTTGAAAATATCCGAGCCAAAGAAGGCCACAACGAGCAAGCGCTTGACGTTTCTTCTCTGCCTTCAGGTATCTACTTCCTTAGCCTCACAAATGCGAATGGCAAAGTGGTCGGTAAAGTGATCAAAGAGTAGCAGAACACTATTGAAAAAAAAACGGGAATCCTGATGAAGCTTAGGGATTCCCGTTTTTTTGTGCCCTATAATTCTCTATTTTTCTTGGAGCGCAGCGGTATTCGGTCGCTCCAGCTAATTACCTGCTATCCGTTACAATGGAAGCACCCTTCGCTGCTGCCTGCATCCACTGCTGGAGTCTCTCCGCCTTCGCTGCGAGCCTCCATCAGCGGCGCAGGCAGGCGCTCAGTGCACTTCCATTTCCACTTCTATCAGGGCTATGATCTCACAGCATAGCACGTGGGGAGAAAGCCATAGCTCACCGACACCTATCAATGGCACAAATCTCCCCCCAAGCCAAATGATATATCGCGACTTTTGTATTATCTTTAAGCCACTCACAACCTTAAATGCACCATTTTCTTCAAAATTTAGTCGCCTTTAGACAGTAATTCAGTTTAGACAACTTTTTTTTACTCCCAAGAGCTCGACTATCGTCTAAATTATAGACATATTATTTTCTCTGGAAATGAGGTTCTGAACTTTTTTGTAGCTCAGTTCCTGATAGCAGACGAATATGCAGGCAGGCTAACTTAATTAGTATCATGAGAGTTGTATTTCTACCTTTATACTTCGCAGCACTGATTCTTACCGGACTATGTGTTACATCATACGGCCAATGTATTGATCCCGATCTAGCTGTAGCTTGTGAGAGCATCGAGTGCCCAACCGATTTCATTCCTGTTTGCGGCTGTGATGAGGTTAGCTATGACAACGGATGTTATGCCGAGTGCATCGGCAATGTCACAGAATGGGTCCCCGGAACCTGCGATGCAAATGTAGGAGCTGACTGCATGCTCAATCCCGACTTTCTTTTAGTGTTCCAGCAAAGCATCACCTCTGGTGAAATGCCACCAAACTCAGCTATCAATACCTATTGCATTGTAGACCTCTCCGAAGGTGATGCGGATGCCTATTACTATACGTACAATGGTACTATCGGTAGTACTGATGAAAATCCCTGCGGTCTCTCTGTCCCAAGTATCGTAGACGGGGAACCTGTTACAGAATCCTATGAGGTGTGCCTGTACATCTATAATACAGAAAATAATTGCATCGCATCGAAGTGCATCATGATCGAACCAGAAATGCCACCCTGTATTGATGAAGAGCTCATCGCTGATCCCGATCTTTGCGAAGACAACTATGTACCGGTCTGCGGATGCGATGGTCAATCCTACCCCAACATTTGCTACGCAGAGTCAATGGCCGGTATTGTCGATTACAGTGAAGGCATTTGCAGTGAATGCCAATACGCGTTTTCAAGTTCTGTTTCCAGCACAGCTGTACCTGATTGCGGATTAAGTGTTGAAATTGATGATCAGGTCTATGCGGTAGGGGTGATACCTTCAGGCTTAGCACTAAGCGCTGGCCAGATTATCAACTTCGACTATCTACTAAGACCAGATCTGACAGATCAATGTGCTGAAGCTCCCGTCATTGAGATCACTTGCTTCGAAGTAACTTTTGAATGCCCGGAATTTGCTATCTGCGACTTGTTCGAGTTGCCAAAACGTATGTATGTGAATGCTGGGGAAAGTATTTCTTTTAATTCCATAGACTATCTACCTGCTGCTTGCCTCGATCCACTTCGGGGCTTTGCCGAAGACTGGATCAGTTCAGACATCACTTCAGGACAGGGTCTAGGCATCTCCACCGCAGAGGGACAAACAATAACTTATACAGCCTCTGAGAGTGAAACCGAGGAAGAGTTGATCACCTATCAGGTCTGCTACACCTACTCCGCCCCAATCGTCAATCTCTGCTTTGGTATTCCTGAAGAAGAGAACCAGATCTGTTTTGATCAACTGGTGTACATCACTACCGTTGATGGCGATTGTATAGATGCTGCTCAAATAGAAACCTTCCCGATTTGCTTTGATCCCCCGAACCCAGTATGCGGTTGCGATGGAATCACCTACAACAACGAATGCGCTGCCACAAGCTCAGGAGTGACAAGCTTCGAAGCTGGTAGCTGCGAAGACCTGATTTGCGAAGCCGAAGCAGGCTTTCTATCCCTTGAATCTGAAAACATTTGTAGCACTGATCTACTGGTGGCCAGTACCGACGCAGAGCTTGCAGAAGGCTATGTCTATCGCTACTTTGTCATACAAGAAGGAGTGATTGTCGATATGGCTACCAATGCTGGTTTGCTCAACTTACCTCTTGGACCGAGTTGCCTATATGGATTGATTTATCAAGAATCCAATCCACCCAATCTCGATGCCACAGAGATAGCCGATCTGGACAACGAAGGCGCTTGCTACGATATCAGCAATTGTCACCCAATTAATGTAAATGAAGCCATTGAGTACAGTATTACGACTGAACCCTTCTGCGCCTCACTTGAGCAGTTTGGAATTGGTATCACTGTTACGGGTGGCTCTGGTGAATACCTGATCGGCTACAACAGCGATGGCTCTGAAGTCAATGGAGTTGAAGGGGTAGAGGAGACGCTGTTTTATTTCATCAACAATCCACCCGCTGTCATTGTACCACAAGATTTGCACAACGGTTGCAGCAATGACTATGAACTGGAAATAGAAGCTCCAGACTGTGAAGTGCCACTACCTTGTGGAGTTGCCGACCCCATCAATGACCTAAGCTGGCTATTTGCCATTTGGTTTACCGATGAGGAAGGATGCGTGGATGCTATCTATCAGTACACTTACCTTGGCGATATCATCTTCTTTGTGCAGACGGTAGAGGATTGCAATGGCAGCAGCCCTTCCGCAAATGTATACAACTGCCTGGGACAGCAAATCTGTTATGTTTATGGAGATGGGCAAGGCCCGGACTGCCCGGATCTACTGGATGAAGTCAGCGATGAATTACTGCTTTGGGTACCCGGCTGCGACTGTCCGGCAGTAGTGGACCCTGTATGTGGTTCTGATGGAAACACCTACGAAAATGCCTGCCTGGCTGAATGCGCTGGTTATGTTTGGACTCCGGGACCATGCGAGACAGATTGCGTTTGCCCCGTGGGAGGCGATCCGGTATGCGGTGCTGATGGCGTCACATACGAAAACAGCTGCTTCGCAGATTGTGCTGAAGTCGAATGGATCGAAGGGGCTTGTGATGATTGTATTTGTCCTGTCGGTGGTGATCCGGTATGCGGTGTTGATGGCATCACCTATGAAAACAGTTGCTTCGCTCAATGCGCTGAAGTCGAATGGATCGAAGGGGCTTGTGATGACTGTATTTGTCCTGTTGGAGGCGATCCGGTATGCGGTGCCGATGGCATCACATACGAAAACGAATGCTATGCAAACTGTGCTGGTGTTGATTCTACACTTGGAGCTTGTGATCCCTGTGATTGTCCGGCTATTCTCGAAATTGTCTGTGGAGAAGATGGCGAAGTATACCTAAATAGCTGTGAAGCAGAATGTGCGGGAGTGGCCTGGACGCCGGGAGACTGTCCCGATCCCTGCCAGGAAGAATTCTCTCTCTGCACTTTACCACTCACACCAATTGAAATATGCCCTGAGTTTTGTAATCTCGACAGTGAGATTGCAGATATCCAAACAGGTGTACTATTCCAATGCAGTGTCTATCCAGCCGATGAGGCCAATTGCTTCACTTATGTTCCATTACCTGCCTGGGAAGGCGTAGATACGCTCACACTGATGGCCACAGACCTCAATGGAAACATGGCCACCAATACATACCTCATTCTCACCACCGAGGACTGCACAGATGTAGTACCATCCACTGAGCCGGAAGCAGTGGATGATGTCTATGAAGTTGATCCATACTCTACAATAGATCTGCCTGTACTACTTAACGACAGCGATGAAGATGGTGATGAGTTTTACATCTGCGACTACTCGCAACCATTCAACGGAAGTCTCAGCTTCAATGAAGAAAACGGATTCTTCACCTACAGTCCTGATCCCGGATTCATAGAGCAAACAGACTTGTTTAGTTATGAAATCTGCGATGATGATGGAAATGAGAGCATGGCTATTGTCACCTTGCTCATTGGTGCTTGTGAAGAAGGACAGGTGGACTTTTGCACGGAGCCACTTACAAGTATTCCGATTTGCCCTATGTTCTGCAATCCAAACGCAGTCATCACCAATATCCAAACACTATTTAGTTGTAGTATCAACTCGCAGTCGGATGCCTGCTTTAGCTATATCCCCTTACCAGCTTTCGAAGGAGATGAGACCCTGACCGTTACGGCATGCGATGTCAACGGAATCTGCGAGGAAGTGGTCATCAATGTTTTTGTAGGAGATTGTGAGGGTGATTACGAAGTAGATCATGATCCAGAAACAAATAAGACCGGCATAGTTCAGGAAGCCAGTCACATTCAAATCTTCGACATTTATGGACGCTTAGTATTGAGCGAAGCCTTCTGTGGTAACGTCCATCAGCATTTGGAAAGTTTGGCCCCGGTATCCCTGTACGCGTACAGACTACTTTCGGAGCAGGGGATACCAGTGGAAGCAAAACTGATTGTCAGATAAGTTGGCTTTGCTTTGACTGTCTTTTTTCAATGAGTGTATGACTGAGATTAAAATCAAGCAAAACCCGGCCATCCCTGCTAAGTTTGAATC
>JAHDDV010000022.1:30504-31755 GCA_020629205.1 Chitinophagales bacterium
TGAGGCATAGTGTATGGTGTATTATGGTACTGGTGCATCCCCTAGTATCGCAACTCCGGAATCACCAAAAAACTAGCATTGCTTTTGTATAAGTTGAAGTCTGCAACGGTGATCAAGCCATCCTTGTTGGCATCCCAGCCTAGATATTGATTGATGGCGGATGCATCGGAAATAAAAGCGTTGAAATCGAGGAAGGTCATGGCGCCGTCATTATCATAGTCGCCTGCATAGGCACAAAATGTGCCGTTAACATTTTTAAGCTGTTCAGTACCAAAAGCAGAACTGACAGCTGTGGTGAAGTCATAGCTGACCGTAGAAGCTATCGGCATGTTCGACATGACAGCTGAGTGGGCACGTGTTCTCAAAACGAGGAAATGATTTTCTGCTGCAGCACCTACCGTGACCGGGATTCCAGCGTTCCCTTGAGTATCTGCCAGGCTGCCATCTGCTAATATAAATCCAGCCGCCATACCACTGATCTGTGTAGGATCTGCCGGATCGCGGAGCTCAACGAGAATCCAATCTACCGCATTAGCAGGAATGGAGGCAACCGATTCATTGCCCGGATAATTCCACGGAGCTTCTGCAAAAGGCTGCTGATTTGGGATCAATCCATTTGCACTCAGCTCAGTCGTCATGCTACCTGCCTGGAGACAGCCTTCCAACATCAATTTGGCATTCATGGTGAGGCTTGGACTGACAGCTGCAGCAAACTCCCCGTTGCCCCAATGCAATTGGCCAAATTGCATGCAAATGAAGACAATGTGTTGGTAATCATTGATGCCGACACCTGCTGGTAAATCAAATGTCATAGGACCAGAGGAATAATCCAGACCGTCGATTGATCCAATATTTGCCACCAAAAGCATATCGGTTACATCAATGGGGGCCGCGTAATTATTGTCATTGGTCAAAAAAACGTGGACATCAAAAACATTGCTTTGCGTGAGGTAATCGGAATCAAACCTAAGATCCAAACTACCATCATCAAAGGATTCTAGATATACGGTGCCTTGCAGTAGATAATCACCATCCACAAGTGATGCCGTTCTTGTTTCCAGAAGGGACTGAGCATTGGCAGTTTGAACAAAAAGCATCAGCAGGAGTAAGGCCCGAATTCTCATGGTACATTAGTTTTGTCAGATTGTAATGCGGCAATTTACAATACGGTCAAATTTCTAATAGTCATTCTCCTTACCTTCTTCACATTGGATTTCCAGAAGGCTTGAGCACAAACATATATACTCCTTA
>JAHDDV010000023.1:0-20691 GCA_020629205.1 Chitinophagales bacterium
AACTAAGTACAAATATAGGACAAATAGGTGATGTATTTGTGTCTAGACTGTAGCTAGTGGGGGCTCGACGATAGGAGAGACCACAATAGCGCGGCAGGAACAGGCAGATGGCTGGTGAATATTAACGGAAGACGGGACGGGTGCCGGGACGAGCGATACTGCTTTGCTCCAAAAAAAAAATAACCTGCTGAGCAATGCGCAGCAGGTTAATCTTTAATTGGATTTGAACTTCCTTCTAGTAAAATATGAAGGGGAAATGTGTGGGTCATACTGGATTCGAACCAGTGACCTCTGCCCTGTCAAGGCAGCGCTCTAAACCAACTGAGCTAATGACCCTTAGAAGCGTCAAATATAGGCAAATATTTCTGGCACTTTCTAAAAGTCTAGCGATCATTTTTCCAGATTTTGTATTCCTCATAGGTCTGCCGGAAATCATCCCTATTCGGAAACAAGTCCCTCAAGGAATATCCTGTTTCCTGCAAGTAGATCATGATCTTGTAGCCGGATAGCAGCAAATAGGCCAGCATGGTCGCAAAAGCAGCACCTTCGACCCCATAACTTGGCACCAGTAGGAAATTCAAGACCAGGGTGGCAGCAAGGCCAATGATCGCTGCATAGGTATTGATATGAAATTTGCCTAAGCCTGAAAAGTACTGGCTGATCACTGAGCTAAGGCCAAAACTAGCCACACCCGGGGAGAGCAATAAGAAAATTCGCTTGGCAGCACTGAAGTCCTTTCCAAATATCCAGGTGAACAGGTCGGCTGGCACGAGAACTAAGGGCAAGACCAGCAGACAAGTCAAAAAGCCACTGACTTTGCTGAGTCTTAGGCTAAGCCTGGCAGCCTCCGTTTTGTCTTCTGTATTGGCAATGCGTGTAAACAATACCATGCCGATGCTCTTGGGCAATATCCACAGCGCTTCGGCAATGCGCAAGCCGACTGAGTACAATCCGACAGCATCGAGATTGTAGAAGATTTCGAGAAAGAACAGGCTGGCGCGATAACTAATAAACTGAGCGATATTTGCTAGTTGAGCAATCACGCCATAGGTAGCGATCGACTTTAGTCCTGACCCCAGACCAAACCACTTTTGCTGACGGTTTCCCCGAAGGCTCATCAGCAAGACCGTCAAATAGCTCAGGCCGAGTCCAAGATACAGCGCCCAGATGTAGGTCCCTATGCTATGGCTTCCCAGGAATACGCTGTACCCAAAAGCAGTCAGCACCGCTAGTACTTGAAGTAAAGCAGCCGCATTGTGTGCAATCACTCTCTCCCTGCCTAAAAGGATATTTGTGTGTATCGTATAGCCTGCTATTAGCAGTGATAGCAATAAGACATGCGCTGCATATGTGCCGGGAATCATATTGGAGGCATAGAGCAAGCCCGTACCGATCAGGGCACAGATCAAACACCAAGCATACAGTGGCAAGACGAGCTTAGCCGTATTGATCCGTGGCGTCAGGTAAACAAGAGCGCCGCCTCCGCCAAGATTGCATACAAGCAAGATGAGCGTGATGCCAGCCATCAGCACGCTAATTGCTCCTTGTCCGTAGGCACCCAGATAGTTCGTGACAAGCACCATCGTGGCCAATTGAACCACCGTGCTGATGAGTCTTGTTCCGAAGGTATTGAGCAGCTTGTTTAGCATGTGCTTTTTCTAGGATTCAATCGCGCAGTCTGCGATTACTTCTTGGTACAAGTCAAGATACTGCTTCCCGATTACCTTGTAGCTGAAGTTATCCAATACAAACTGTCTTAGGCGCTTCGGCTCTATTTCTTTAAGCCGGGTTTTCATTTTAAGAATGGCTGCTTGCAGTGCTTGAGGATCGTCAATAGGAATGAGTTCTCCATGTTCCGGTTTCATATATTCTTCCGGCCCACCACATCTTGTACTGATCACCGGCTTGCCATTGGCCATTGCTTCAATGGGCACTATCGAGAAGGTCTCAAATCTGCTGTTGACCACAACCAGATCAATTGATTGCAGTAGCTCATGCACAAAGTCATTGCTTCTGTATCCATAAAAGATCACTTTGGAATCAAGTGTACCTAGTGCCCTGGCCAGGCTTTCCAAATCCTCACGATCTGGGCCTTCTCCTAGTATATGTAGTTCGAGCTGATGCCCCTGCTCGATCAAGGAGGAGACAGCACGAATGATATCACTTACGTTCTTAATGCTATCGTTTAGAATCGAGATGTGAGCCAAACGAAAGGCTGGGCTGCCATCAATTTTGTCTTTCTTACTTCGCTCAACAGGGTTTGGGATATCGACCACATTGTGTATCACCTGATAATTTGCATGATTCAGACCTAGCTTCTGCATATGATTGGCTAGAAATCCAGATACTGTAATGATGGCTCTAGCATTGCGCACGTTGCTTCTGGTGATGAGCTTGAAAAGAATTCCTCTGTAGGCTCCCACTTGCGGCAAGAATCCCGACCAACGCTCAGTGATTACATATGGAATTTGGTGTTTACGCCAAAGGCGATTGGCAAAAAAATCAGGCCGCGCAAGGATGTTAAGGTCGACAATATCTGGTTTAGCTCCCCACTTTTCGAGCAAGACTCCGTATGCCAAGTCATGCAATTTTCGGTTTCTGAACAGATTCTGAATCTTGCCTTTAAGTCCCTTGGCGCCAAAGTAGCCTCGCAAAGTCAATATGCCTTCTTCAATGTCGCAAGTGATTTCGGACTCTCCATGAGCAAGCGCAGGATCTTTGCTGACAAATAGCACGGCGACCTTCGCATATTGGGACACGGCTTTGGCCTTCCTAAAGACCGCAATTGCTGGCAAGGGGTGAATTCTGCTTGGATACCACTTAGCGAGAAAGAGAACACGAAGCTTTTCTTTTGGCAAGATGTAGAATTTCAATAGCAGTGAAGCCTTCGACTCCAGCAGCTTTATTTGATGGACTCAAGAAACTTGTCCAGAGCGGCCCAATATTCTTTTTGGTCTGCAGCTTTCTCCCAAAGGGCTTTGGCCCCATGAATTCCTGCCGTTTCCGGAACAAATTGCTCTACGGATTTCAAATTCAAGCCTGCTGTCATCTTTTCGATGTCCTTTGCTTCCTGCTTTGTCGAGGTGATGAAGCAAGGTTTCTTCAGCCCGGAAAGAGCGTCTCTCACTTTGGCCTTCTTTCCAAAGTACTCCCCAGGGCTAAAGGCAATAATGCTAGCTACATTTTCATCCTTAGCCCCAATCATCAATGCCAGGCTAGCGGAGTAGGAACTGCCGAGTAGGATGACAGGCTTCTTGTATTTTGTTGCTGCATAAGTGATGCCTGCTTCCACATCTGCCTGTGCATCAAGGTATTCCGTGCCTAGCTTCTGATCTGCGGCTCTCTTTGCCGTTTCATTATCGACGCCTAACAGATTCCCACCGCTACGTTGATCAAGCGCCAGACAGTTATATCCGCGTGCCTGAAGCTTCAGGGCGATCTCCTTATACTCCTCCTTATTGGATCTGGCCTGATGACAAAGAACGATCACTGGCCCATCATCTGAATGATGATATAGATCAGCAGAAATTTCCAGACCATCACTAGCCTTGAAGCTAATGCTTTCGAAAGGTTTGGAGGGCACCGTCTTCACCGTGTCAATGGCCTGAATTGGTTCTTTTTCAGTAACCTGTTTTGGAGGATCTTTCTTCTCAGTTTGGCAGGCAAGACAAAAACTCACCATCACCACAGTAAGAATAGACAAAAGGGACTTGTTCATTGGCTATCATTTTCCGATCAAATGTAATTCGATTTGGGCGAATTAAGTAAATGCTGGACATTATTTGAACCAAACAGGCAGTCAAACGCAGCTAAGTACCCCAATATTGTCCAAAAAAAGCCTTGCATACTTCTTTATACAGTATTCAATCCCTAACTTCGCATTTGGAATTAAGAATTATTACAGAAAAATCTAATTTGATATTATGGTACAAGCAATAACCATGGCCGTCCCGGTATTTGGGATTCTGGCTCTGCTTTATACCTTTTGGAAGTCCGGATGGGTTTCAAAGCAAGAAGTCGGGAATGAAACGATGGGCAGAATTGCCACCTACATTTCTGATGGAGCAATGGCCTTTCTAAAGGCAGAGTATACAGTACTATCTGTTTTTGTTGTAATTGTAGCCGGGTTGCTTGCCTTTACCGGAAGCGCTGAAGGCTCATCGCCTTTAGTAGCCGCTAGTTTTGTGCTTGGAGCCATTTGTTCTGCTTTAGCTGGATATCTTGGGATGAAGGTGGCAACCAAAGCAAATGTGAGGACTACCAATGCTGCTCGAACAAGTCTCGGGAAAGCGCTTGAGGTAGCCTTTGCTGGTGGTGCTGTAATGGGTATGGGTGTTGTTGGTCTTGGTGTTCTGGGACTAGGTACACTATTCATTGTGTACTCTAATATGGGTTGGGAGATCGGAAAAGTGCTTACAGTACTTACGGGATTCTCCTTCGGTGCCTCTTCGATTGCTCTTTTCGCTCGTGTGGGCGGGGGAATCTATACCAAGGCTGCAGATGTTGGAGCTGACCTGGTAGGTAAGGTAGAAGCTGGTATTCCGGAAGATCATCCCTTAAATCCAGCAACGATTGCAGACAACGTTGGTGACAATGTGGGTGATGTTGCAGGTATGGGTGCGGATCTTTTCGAGTCTTATGTAGGATCGATTATCGGTACTATGGTACTTGGGGCTGCTTTCATGACTGCTGGTGTTGCCGGATTTGACCCAAGCAATGACTTTGGCGGATTGAATGCTGTTTTGCTACCACTTCTTCTCGCAAGTCTTGGTATCGTTACTTCTATCATTGGTACCTTCTTCGTTAAGGTATCTGATGGAGGTGATCCACAAAAGGCCCTAAATCGCGGAGAATTCATCTCAGCAGGTCTTATGCTTATTGCTACTTACGGAATTGTTCAATGGATCATGCCTGATTCATGGACTTATAAAGGAATCACTTACAATGCGATGGGTGTTTTCTGGGCGGTGATCATCGGTCTGGCCTCAGGAATTCTCATTGGCTTGGTAACAGAATATTACACAGGTACCGGTACTCGTCCGGTAAGGTCTATCGTAAAGCAATCACTAACTGGTGCTGCAACCAATATCATTGCAGGTCTCGGGGTCGGAATGATCTCTACTTGTATACCGATTCTAATCCTATCTGCTGCCATTGTAGGTGCTTATCACTTTGCCGGCCTTTACGGTATTGCCATCGCCGCAGTCGGAATGCTCTCCAATACCGGTATTCAATTGGCCGTAGATGCTTATGGTCCTATTGCCGATAATGCTGGAGGTATCGCAGAAATGGCCGAACTTCCCAAAGAAGTTCGCCAGCGTACAGATAAGCTGGATGCGGTAGGTAACACAACCGCGGCAATCGGTAAAGGTTTTGCGATTGGTTCAGCAGCGTTGACTGCTTTGGCATTATTTGCTGCCTTTATGACTACCGCCGGTATCGATTCTATTGATATCGCTAAGCCTGTGGTAATGGCAGGACTGCTTCTGGGTGGTATGCTTCCATTCTTGTTCTCAGCTCTTTCAATGAATGCTGTAGGACGTGCAGCAATGGACATGATCAATGAGGTGCGTCGCCAGTTCAAGGATATTCCGGAGCTTAGAAAGGCACTGGACGTGATGAAGAAGAACGATGGGAAGGAAATGGACAAATGGTCTGATGCTGATAGAAAAACTTTCCACGCTGCAGACGGAAAAGCCGAATACGGAAAATGTGTAGATATCTCGACCAAAGCTTCGATTCGCGAGATGATCCTCCCAGGATTGATTGCTGTGATTTCTCCAGTACTTGTTGGCTTTCTTGGAGGCCCTGAAATGCTTGGAGGCCTACTTGCAGGTGTTACTGTTTGTGGTGTACTTATGGCCATCTTCCAGTCCAATGCTGGTGGTGCCTGGGACAACGCTAAGAAGATGTTTGAAGAAGGTGTAGAGATAGATGGCAAAATGCACTACAAAGGCTCCGAGGCACACAAGGCTACGGTTGTAGGGGATACAGTTGGTGATCCATTTAAAGATACCTCTGGTCCTTCATTGAACATTCTACTGAAGTTGATGTCTGTTGTTGCTTTGGTGATTGCATCAATGATCTAAGCTACACAAGCAAAAGCTTATAAGACCGATCTGACTGTCAGATCGGTCTTTTTTTTTTGATCCCGTAAAACCAGAACCAGACTTTCCTTGTCATTCACTATGTGGCAGCAATCTGCGACAAGAAGATCAGGAATAACATTTGCACATTTATCAGCCGAATTGAGCGGAAATTAGTGCAAATCAAGCAGTTTATGTTTTGCATTTTACTTAAATTGTGCGAGTCCCAAGAAGACTTGAATTAATAAAATTTGTAATGGAATATTTGAAAGTCCTTAGTAAGGAGGAAAGAGCTACACTCTATGAAGCTCCCTCTTTGATTAGCTACCTGATTGGCGGTGCCGATGATAATCTGGATCGCAAAGAGCGGGAAACCGCAGTCAAAATCGCCAACTATCGTAAATTCACCTCCGACGCTGCCCTGCACTTCTACTACGAGCAGGTAGGTGAGGTGTTCCAATCCAAACTGGACGCTCTGATTGACGAACTGCCAGGCACAGCAGCTGAACGTACGCCGATTCTAACAGAACGATTGGCTGCGCTAAACCCACTTTTGGCCAAACTCGATCCAGAGTACAGTGAAATTTTGTACAAAAGTCTGAAGAGTTTTGCCGCACATGTGGCCAAAGCAAGCGGAGGAGTGCTTCGATTCCTTAGCGAAAGTGCAGAAGAAAAGCAACTAGTCAATCTCGATATGTTGCAAGACCCATTAGCCTAAGGGATTGAGAATCAATAAATGAACAGTTATTGATTCCCTATCCATAAAAGAAATTTGGAATTGAATCTCCAAAGCCCGCTACTTTTCGGTAGCGGGTTTTTTTTATTGATACGGGTCAAATTGGTAGAATCCTTGTATTTGCTTCCCAAACTAAAAGAGATCATCTTAGCTATGGGAAAAGAGGGAGATTTGAGCAAACGACAGAATCGAGACATGGGCTTGCTGAAAGAGGTTCGCAGACAATTGTTCTTTCACTTAGAAGGAATACCGACTACTTTCGTAGTCAACACCCTAATGAAAAAAGGCTTTTTTAGCTATGCCTCCCATAATGAACAGTTTACTTTTGAAGAACTGCGAATCTTTCTTCAAGCCAATGAAGGCTACCTGAAGATCGCCTTGCGATTGCTGTGTTCTCTAGGCTGGTTGAGCAAGGAGGGCAATTGGAAAGATCCGAAATTTAGGCTAACAGAAATGGGTCAGGTGAGCATGGAACTCTTACCTGCCTATAGAAATGCCGCAGACATTCTGCCTTCTGTGCTGGACATGTCTGTGACGCTAAGCGGGGCAGATCACAAGCTGCTACAAAATTATCATCGACTTGTTCAATTACTCACGTTAAACTGGCGCATCGACTTCACGGATCAACAAAGAGGACCGGAGCCGCAAGAGCGGGTAATCCATCAGCTCAATGGTCTCGTAGCCGGTCCCACGCTGGTATATTTGTCGCGAATGCAGCTGCTGCCTTCAGAGGATTTACAAATTCGCAACCAGGATTTGCTCGATGCAGGCATCTCGGCCGATGCAATTTTTTCTATCAAGGCCTTGTTACAGCACCTCGCTTGGATCAAGGACAATGAGGCAGAATTGAAAGCCACGAAACAAGGCCAGCTGGTTTTCGCACGTGCTTATTCCTATGGAGTAACGGTTTCGTATTTGCCCATGTTTGGCATGCTCGACGATCTCCTATTCAAGAACCCCAATGTGCTGTGGGAAGTGCCAAAAGGTGCTCACGAAAAACATGTAGACCGGGCCATGAATGTCTGGGGATCAGGAGGTGCCCACAGTACCTATTTCAAGAGAATTGATGAAATTGTACTAGATATCTTCTCGGGGCCGATCGAGCAACAGCCCAAAGGTATCGCAGATATGGGATGTGGCGATGGCAAATTACTCATCCACCTTTATCAGCTCATCAAAGATAAAACAGAACGCGGAAGGATGTTGGACAAGCATCCCTTACAGGTCATCGGAATTGATTTCAATGCCGCCGCTCTGGTAAGCACAAAAGCCAATCTGGAGGCAGCTGGCGTGCCTTTTCAAACTACCTTCGGGGACATCGGTGACCCTGAAACCCTCAATGAGAAACTGAAGTCAAAATTCAATCTGGAGCTGAAGGATTTTCTAAACGTGCGTTCCTTTTTGGACCACAACAGAATGTACAATCCTCCGCAGAAACCAGCAGATCACCGCTTGCAGTCCACGGGCGCATTTTCCTTCCGGGGCAAGGCTCTGGACAATCAGGAGGTTATTCAAAGCCTGATTGAACACTTTGAAAAATGGCTGCCTCATGTCAAAAAGCACGGCCTTCTTGTGCTCGAATTACATGGCCTTGATCATGAACTGACCGCTGCAAATGGAGGCAAGACCCCGATTATTGCCTACGAGGGGACGCATGGATTTTCCGACCAGTACATCCTGGAGTTGCCCGTCTATCTCAATGCTGCCGAGCGAGCTGGCCTGCATATCGAGCAAAAGTATCAGAACCAATTTCCCCGAAACGAACTGGCCTGCATCAGCATTAATCTCTTAAATTAGTGTTGTTCTTTTTTGGAGCCGAGCAGATAGACACGCGGCAGCATGGTACCCGTGTTCCGCTAATACTCAGCACCTCGCTAGCTGCTACTGCACAGCCTGGTGCGTCTCCTCCTTCGTCGGAGCCACCCCAGGCTGGCATCCGCCACGCTAGGCTCAGCACTTCGTTCCGCTTCACCCGGGGCTGATTAGCACCCTCATTCTGCCGCGCCACTTTTTTTCCTTGCGCTTTGGTGCTGAATAATATGCATCTCACCATCTGTGCTTGAAGTAGTGACACATTGCAAGCACTGCTGTCCGAGGAAAAATCGGTAGACGCAAGAATTAAGACTCAAGACTCCAAACTCAAGACGAACTGCTAGATGCTGATGAATCAATCAAAGTAGGTTCAGCGACATATCAATGTCGCGCTACGGGACAAGGTGCTTGCCATCAAAGGTGAAGTCACCGCGCTCGAATGTCCTTGCTATTTGAGGCTTGATGTTGCCGTTTAAGACGCAGGCAATCTGTCTCTATGAATTTGTCATGGCTTCCTATTTTTTGCTCAAGACGAAAACCTGCATTCATCTCGTAGCAGTCTTAAAAACACAGCCTATCGGATTGTCTTTGACATTTCTGCACTAGAGTCGACTATTGGCAAAAAAAATCCCGATCTTGAGAGACAGCCTCAGCGCTTAGGTTCAATGTTATTACAGCGAATCGTTTTTGTACACCAAATTCCAGACATGAAGCAATCAGGACTAATTTTCGATCTCGATAAGAAAGAAACCTATTCTGGCACCATTCACATCAAAGAAGGGAGGATCGAAAAGATTGTAAGGGAAGGCGACTATACCTCACCCTTGATCATGCCCGGCTTTGTCGATGCACACATTCATATCGAAAGCTCCATGTTGACACCAAGAGAGTTTGCGCGGATGGCCATGCCGCACGGCACTGTGAGCACAGTTTCTGATCCGCATGAGATCGCCAATGTCCTGGGTCTTGAAGGAGTGCAGTACATGATCGACAATGCTGCCGACTGCCCTTTGAAAGTCTACTTTGGGGCGCCCTCCTGCGTGCCAGCAACTACCTTCGAGACAGCTGGTGCCACCCTGACTGCGGCAGACATCGAATCGCTGTTTCAAAGGGAGGACATTGTTTATCTAAGTGAGATGATGAACTATCCGGGGGTCTTGTTTGAGGATCCCGTGGTCATGGAGAAAATCGCTTTGGCCAAGAAGTACAATAAGAGAATTGATGGCCATGCTCCGGGGCTCACTGGAGATGATGCCTTGAAGTACATAGCTGCTGGTATCAGCACAGATCACGAATGCTTCACCTACGATGAAGCAATCTTCAAACTGAAGGCCGGCATGAAGATCATCATCCGCGAAGGCTCCGCGGCCAAGAACTTTGATGCTTTGATTCCACTGCTGGATGAGCACCCAGACATGATCATGTTCTGTAGCGACGACAAGCATCCCAATGACCTGATGGTCTCCCATATGGATGGCTTGGTTCGGCGGGCACAGAAGCAAGGCTGCGACCTATGGAACATTCTAAGAGCTATGTCCCTCAACCCCGTGGAGCACTATGGTCTTGATGTAGGTTTGCTCCGGGTTGGAGATTCTGCAGACTTCATCCTGGTCGATGACTTAAAGAACTTCAAGGTGCAGGCTACTTTCATCGATGGGAAAAAGGTAGCGGAGTCTGGGGAGTCCAGGATTCCTTATCAATCTGCTGCATTGCTCAATAAGTTTGATACCAGCTTCAAGAAAGTAGACGACTTCACGATGCCTTACAAAACCACGAGCATTAGAGTGATTGAAGCCCTTGAAGGTCAGTTGATTACAAACGAAGTAGTGGAGGATTGTTTAGTTAAGGATGGCTTTATGGTGTCGGACACAGAAAGAGACATCTTGAAGATTTCAGTGGTAAATCGCTATTCGGATGCCCATCCGGCATTGGCCTTTATCCGCAATTTTGGATTGAAGCGTGGGGCTATTGCCTCTTCGGTAGCCCATGACTCGCACAACATTGTAGTCGTCGGAGTAGACGATGAGTCTATTGTACAGGCGGTCAATGGTCTCATTCACTCTGGTGGTGGATTGTCCGTGGCAGATGGTCCGCAAGTGGAGGTGCTGCCTCTTGGGCTAGCAGGCATCATGAGCGTTGATCCTGGCGAGAAAGTAGCTGAACAATACATCGCATTGGATGCCAAAGCAAAAGAGCTGGGCACTCCCTTGGCAGCTCCCTTCATGACCTTATCTTTCATGGCCCTACTAGTAATCCCTAAATTGAAACTAAGCGATCTGGGTCTTTTTGACGGAGGAAGCTTTAGTTTTACAGAGACCTATCACAGCTAGAACAACTTTGCTGTTTAGCGACGGTATGGAAAATGCTTGGCCAGAGCAGCATTGAGATCATCAATGACGACGTTGGCGGGTTGAGACCAATCTGCCTCTATCTGCCCGGATATGGTCCATAGGATCTCTCCATCATTGGCATTGATCAAGGTCATGTTGGAGTAAATATCATTGGACTTGTCGAGTCCGGTGTTGGCCAGCAAAGGCAGTATATTCTTGGATAGAATTCCGATCACTTTGACACCGATATTGATGCCGTAGGAGGCGAGGTCGGAGAAGTATTTCTTCTTTTCAACCCGGGACTGCAAAACCGCATCCACTCCAAGGATTTCGGCCAGCTTCTGCGGATCTTCCGTCCAACTATCTTTCACAGATATCTCATTTTCTTCCAGCAGTTTGTTGGTCCGGCTCGCTGGTTGTAGTCGAACTTTCAGAGAGCGTTTCCCATTCTTCGTGCTTTTTAAGAGCTCATTCTGGAGGGAAAGCTGGAAGGCTCGACTTTCAGCAGTCAAGACCTCGTCAAGGGCATCCTGCTCAGATTGCAGGCCATTGAAGCCGGTCAGAATCATCTCAGGCGGCAGCACGGCAATCTCCTTGTGCTTGGCCGTGATTCGTTTGAAGCCCTTCGCCTGATAATAGGGCTTGTTGCAGCTACTTAGTACAATTGTGAAAGCAAGAAAGAGCAGTATTCTAAGATGCATGGCTGTCGTTTAGAATCAAGACGAGGAAATACAATGGGGATACGGTAATGATACTGTTTTCTTTGCTGGATGGATGCTTAGCAGACAACATTTAGTCCAAACTGCCGTCGATAATCTCCTTAAACTGAGCAAATGCCTTGTAAATCGAGCTAGCGATCTTGTCTTGTCCCTCTGCTGTCATCAGGTACTTCTCTTCTGAGGTATTGGTGAGAAATCCAGTTTCGATCAAGACGCTGGGCATCGTTGTTTTATACAATACCAGAAAGCCCGCTTCCTTTACGCCTCTGCTGCTTCGCTTTGCTTTCTTCTGAAACTGGTCTTCAACAAGTGAGGCAAATAAAATACTTTCTTCTCTATAGGCGTTCTGGAAGATGGAAAGACGGATATGCCCTTCGTCGGAGTTTGGATCAAAGCCATCATAGGCCACTTCATAGTTGTCCTCCATAGTCACAACGGAGTTTTCGCGCTTTGCTACCATTAGATTGGCATTGCTTCTGTGGGTTCCCATGACATAGGTTTCTGTCCCGTAACCTTGCTTGCTGGGGGAGGCATTGCAGTGAACCGAGATAAAAAGGTCTGCATTGTTGGAATTGGCTATTTCAGCTCGCTCTTTTAGCTCCAGAAACTTGTCAGTCTTTCTAGTGTAGATAACTTTGACATCCGGGAAATTCTTGCTGATGTATTCTCCAAGTTTTAGGGAAACACCTAGTGCAATTACTTTTTCTTTTGAATTTGCACCAAGACATCCGCTATCTTTTCCACCATGTCCGGCATCTATAACAACCGTTTTGAGTCGATAATCGTCCATACTGTGTGTGCTGGATGCGGTACTGGTCAATTGCCACACTATAAGGGGTAGTAACAGTAATGCTAGAATTATACCTTTCTTCATTAAACTTAAGTGGGTTTGATTAATCAGAATTTGGTTAATTTCCGCCTGTGAAAATAAGAACTAATTAGCTTGTTTCTAAAAGTCTTAACCTTCGTTTTTCTCCTAAGCTGTCTGATGCATAGTCATGAGACGGCTGTGCTAGTGGCGGAAAACCCATATAGGAACACATTTCTTGCTGATAGTTTAAACACATTACAGGCCGATTCTGTACAAGTGGCAGTGCCGGATACAAGCCGCAGCGACAGCCTTGCTACAGATAGCACCATGGTGGCTCCAACCATCTTGAAGCAAGATAGCCTTAAGATCCCTATGGCTGAAAACGCTATGGAATCTGAATTGGTCTACAGTGCTGAAGATTCCATTGTCTACGATCTGAAATCTGAAATGGTCTATCTGTATGGTAAGGCACAATTGGAACAAGATGAATTGAACCTCGATGCTGCGGAGATCAGTTTCTCCTACGAAACAAAATCCTTGTCTGCAAATGGTAGGATGGATTCGACGGGAAATCTTGTTGGTATACCTCATTTCAAAGATAAAGATCAGGATTTCTACGCTAATGATCTGGTCTACAATTTTGAGACCAACAAGGGAAGAATAAAGCAGTTAATGACTCAGGAGGGTGAAGGCTACCTCGTAAGTCGCAAGGTCAAGAAGAATGAAAGAGACGAGCTGTTTGGGAAAGATGCATATTACACCACCTGTAACATGGAGCATCCACACTATGCGATCGAAGTGGATAAAGTGAAAGTGGTGCCCAAGAAAGTCGTGGTATCCGGACCGGCCAATTTGGTGATACAGGATGTGAAGACCCCTATTTTTCTTCCCTTTGGAATCTTTCCACTAGAGGAGGGGCGTCGTTCAGGGATCATATTACCAACATATGGAGAAAGCCCAAGAGATGGGTTCTATTTAAGAAACCTGGGCTACTATTTTGGTATCAGCGACCATCTGGATTTGGCTATCAAGGGAGATTTCTACACGTCTGGCACACGAGTGCTAAGGGCATCAGCCAACTATGCAAAGCGCTATAAGTACAATGGGTCTTTAAGTCTTGAACGAGGATCACAGGTAATAGGAGATCGGGATACAACGGATGTCCGCTACGCCTCCAATAGTATTTTTGTTCGATGGTCGCACAATCAGGATGCTAAGGCCAGACCCTATTCCAATTTCAATGCCTCTGTCAGTGCAGGTTCTACCAACTTTAACAGAGACTTTGAAACCGATAGTGAGCGTTACTTAAACAATCAGTTGCGCTCCAGCATCAGCTATCGACACAGCTTACCGGGCACACCTTTTCGGGTCAGTTTGTCGGCCAATCATGCTCAAAATACCCAAAGTGGGACAATTGACGTAACCTTGCCGGAGTTGAACATCGATATGGATCGGCAATTTCTATTCAAGCGAAAGAAGCAAGTAGGGAAGGAGCGTTGGTATGAACAGTTTGGTACCACCTACGATTTTGATTCCAAAGCCACCTTAAAGACCTTGACAGACTCCTTATTTACAGAGAGTACGTTAGATACAATTCTATACGGCGCTAGGCAAACCTCAACCACTTCGGCCACTTTCAAGGTGATGAAGCATTTCAATATCCAACCTTCGTTCACTGTCAATAATAGAATTTACCCTGAGTATTCTGAAAAGAATGTGGAGTATCAATATGATCCCTTGTTTGATGCGGATGGCGAACCTCTCTTAGATGATTTTGGAAATCAAGTGTATGATACCTTGTCTGTTGTACGTACAGAGAAACTAAAGGGATTTAAGGCACCGGTTGATTTTAGCTCAAGAGTTTCTCTTAATACAGCCTTGTTTGGTGTCTATCAATTTAAGGGTAAAATCAAGGCTATACGTCATGAAATGAGGCCGAGCATCAGCTATAATTACACTCCGGACTTTGGTGCAGAGTCTTGGGGCTACTATGATGAATATGTCAATACCTTGTCGGGAGACACCGTCAAATACAGCAAATTTTCAAACCTAGGTGGACTGTATGGAGGACCAGGGTCAGGAGAACGGCAGTCGATAGGATTTTCGCTGAACAACGTCTTTCAAATGAAAGTCTTTTCCAAGAAAGACACTTTGAATCAGGAGAAGAAGATTAACCTACTGAACTCCCTCAACTTTTCGACCGGATACAATTTTGCAGCTGAGCAATACAAGCTAGATCCATTCACTATGCGTGGAAATACCAATATTCTTCAAAAGATCAGGGTTAATTTTGGTGCCACCTGGGATCCTTACAGTGTAGATGAAGAAGGGCTTCGCCAGAATGTGCTTTGGTGGAAGCAGAAAAAGGGAAAGATCGCTCGGTTTCAGCGAGCGAATTTAGCCTTGGGCACTAGCTTCAACTCTGGAGGAATAACCGCTGGTACCGGAGGAAGAAGTCCAGGGGTGCAGGAGGCTGTTGACACTCGACTAAGCGATGTTACCTACGCTTCTGTTCGACAGGAGTTGCAGGACATTGTGGAATTTCCAGAAGACTATTTTGATTTTGATACTCGCTGGAGCTTAAACCTCAACTATAATTTGAATCTTGGAAATAATTGGGTTGAAGAAGAGGGAGATTTCGTGATCAAACCAACCTTGCATACCTTTGGTGGCAGCTTCGACATTAGTTTGACCCCAAATTGGAAGATAGACGTATCGACAGGTTACGATTTCGTTAGAAAGGAGTTGGCAAGAACGGATGTGCAACTTATTCGAGATCTGCATTGCTGGGAGATGCGATTCAATTGGGTACCCAATGGATTCGGAAAGCGATACGAGTTTGTCATACGAGTGAAGTCCAGTATGTTGCAGGATTTAAAGTTAACGCGCAGGAGAACCATTAGAGATTTCTGATTTTTATCATGTGAATGTCTTATCTTTAGGATATCATCAAATGATAAATTAGTCTACTATGGCATTGCGATGCGTGATCATCGATGACGAGCTCCACAGTTGTGAATCACTGGAAATGTTAGTGCAACGCTATTGTGATTCTGTGGAGGTACTTGGAACTTTCACAGATCCCAGATTGGCAGTGGATAAGATTCCTGAGCTACGTCCCGATTTGTTGTTTCTGGATATTCTGATGCCCTCCATGACTGGTTTTGATTTTTTGGAGCGAATTGCTCCTCCTATTCCGCAGGTCATCTTTGTGACGGCGCATGATGAGTATGCCTTGAAAGCGATAAAGTCCTCGGCACTTGATTACTTGTTGAAGCCGGTGGATATAGATGAGCTTCAGGCAGCAGTTCGCAAAGCTGATCGAATCAGGGAAAAAGGGTCTACTGAAAGGCAATTGTCTTTGCTAAGAGAGCACCTCTCGGCATTGCAGGCAGCCCCGAAACGTATTGCTCTCTCCACCCTGGAAGGATTGCAGTTTGTAGAGACTAAGTTGATTGTGCGTTGTGAAGCAGAAGGCAATTACACCAATGTATATCTGCTGGACAAAAGCAAGGTGACGGTTAGTCGGTCCCTAATCGAGTTTGAAAAGCTTTTGGGGGATTTTCATTTTAGCCGTGTGCACAATTCACACCTGATTAATGTTAATCACATTGTTCAATATCATAGGGGGGATGGCGGTTATTTGCTTATGGCTGATGGGGCCACAGTGGATGTATCGCGACGAAGAAAGGACGCTTTTCTGAAGAAGTTGGATCGCATCTAGCTGCCGCAGGCTAAGGATAGTTCGCTACAGACATAGCCTTAAAAAGACAAAGAAAGCGAACTTTCTTTGCCTTAGATTAGGGAAAACACTAAACACCAACTTTCAATTCGAAGTTACATAAATTTTCGTGTAAAATAAACGACAGTCGAAGATATGGTTAGAATTACTGTATTGTTGGGCGATATTCTGTGTAACTGGCTGGAAAAGTGCTTGCGTGAGGGATCGAAATGGTATGAGCCGCCGGCTGAGCCGACTGAAGCATGGCTGCGGGAGGCTCGGAGCGCAGGCGGAGAGACTCTCGCAGCCATAAGCTGAAGCGGCTCAGCCAAGGTGAATAAGAATGTAGAGCCCGGCCTGTAGGTGGCTGCAGGCCCTGTTGTACTTGGCTACGGTAAATGAACTTTGAAATTGGCAAAGAAATTTCGCGCGCTGAGAAGGGACGGCAGACACCGGAAGGACACGCCCAAAAAGTCATGGAATTTGCCAAGAAGGGCCCGATGCTGCCACTTAACAGACGAAAATTGCCAGTCAGTCATTGTCGATACCATTGTCCTCTAGCAATGTCTATATTTGGGTAGAAAGCTTGTGTTAGTGTTTTCCCAAAATAAGAAGGGGCAAAAGATAGTGTCGTTTGCCCTTTCTTTTTGTACACTTGAGTGCAGGTTGCAAATCAAATTGGTCCCTAAAGCTTTGTAATACGTGCTAATAGATCCGTAATATCAAAAGGCAAAACAGCTTCTGTTTTTGCCTTTTGTCTTTCTCGATCAACGTTTCATATCATTGCGCATCACTTCCAGCATTTTTTCGGAGGGCTCGTGTTTATTTTCAGCAGCCTTTTGGTACCATGTCTGAGCTTTGTTCAGATTGATCTTGATTCCCAAGCCCTTGTAGTACATGTTGGCCAATCTGTATTGGGAGTCGATGAAGTTTTGCTCTCCTGATTTCTTGTACCATTTCATTGCCTCAATGGCATTTTCTTTCGTGCCGATGCCTTTTTGACAAAGGATGGCTAGATCGTGCTGGGCGATGGCCAGTCCTTGCTCTGCAGCGCGCTTAAACCAAATGTATGCTTTCTTGTAGTTTACAGAATCGCCGCGACTGTAATAATATTGGCCTAGAAAATACTGTCCCCAAGGCAGGGATTGTTCAGCAGATTCCGTGACCCAGTGCAGTCTTTGCTGATTGTCTTTGTCGGTTCCGTATCCTTGATTATAGAGAAAGCTAAGGTTGGCCTGAGCACGAGGGTCCCCATTTTCGGCCAGCTCTTTAATGCCTTCAAAGGATTCCGAGAAGTACTTGATTGCCAGGTTCATATCCTTGGGTACTGCTTGTCCTTGTCGGAACAATTCCCCGAGATTGTACAGTCCCATCGGATGTCTTTTATCGACTGCCATTTGAATGAAGTGCTTGGCTCTATCGAAATCCTGCTCAACAAATTCGCCTCTGCGATACATTTCTCCCACGACTGCTTTATAGTAGGAAGGACTTTCTGCATCCTCGTTGAGCGCTGCCTTTTCGTACCACTCTCTGGCCAGCTCAAAATTGCGTGCCACTCCATGGCCATTGTGGTACATGAGGCCCAGATTCAGTTGAGCTTCTGGTAGGCCCTGGGTGGCTGCCATTTTATAATATTCGAAAGCCTTAGCAAGATTCTTGTCGACACCAAGTCCCTTGTGGTACATGAAACCGAGATTACTCTGAGCGGTTCTGTAACCTTGTTTTGCAGAAAGTCGGTAGTACTCCACGGCTTTGTAGTGATCTTGTTTGACGGCAAGGCCGCGGCGATACATGTAACCGAGATTGTATTGCGCCACCATGTCTTTGGATTCTGCAGCCATTTTGAACCATTTGAGGGCTTCATTTTCACTCTTATCGACTCCATGTCCCCGTAGGTACATGAAACCGAGATTTGCCTGTGCACGAGCGAGACCTTTTTGAGCTGCTTTGTGGTACCACTTTGCGGCGAGGAAGTCGTCTTGCTTGATACCATATCCTTTTCGCAGTCGATTGCCTAGCTCGAGCTGAGCTTCCGGGATACCTCTTTTTGCTCGATCTTCCAGATGGTAGAGTCCCAAATCTTCCATTCTTTCGGTCTTGCCCTGAGAGAATGCAGAAGTGGTACAAAAAGTGATTGCTAGAAGGAGTAAAAGTGCTCTTTTGTACATTATCATTACTAGATTAGTGTATTTGCCAGGATATAGGTGGTTGATTTGGCGAGATTTGGGTTCAGTTTTGAACGAACCACAATGGATCGCCCTCTGTTTTCTTTAAAACCGCCGATTGAGCGATTGCTAGCGAATTTAGTGATTTTAGTCCATTCACGATGTAAATTTATTACATGCTGCGTAAAATAGTATTTGGCATCATTTTGCTATTGGGTCTTTTTATAGGGCTCTTGTTATTGGTTCCCATGTTCTTCAAGGGGAAAATTGTTAATTATGCCAAACAACAACTGAATCAACAAGTAAATGCCAAAGTTGATTTTAGTGATGTCAGTCTCTCTTTGATTCGAGATTTTCCCAATCTTCGAGCGACGATCCAGGATTTGACTGTTGTGGGAGTAGGAAGGTTTGAAAAGGACACCTTAGCTAATATTCGGGGGCTTGGCGCGACGGTGGATTTTTGGACACTATTTAATCCTGAGAATCCAACGATAAAAGGCATCTATGTTGATCGACCGATCATCCATGCTCGTCTATCTAAGGATGGTAAAGCCAATTGGGACATTGCCAAGGCCAGTGATGCTCAAGCCAGTTCGGAGCCAAGTTCCTACAAGTTTAGCCTCCAACATTATGAAGTCAATGATGGATGGATCCGTTATGATGATCAATCGGGCGGGATCTATGCTAATATTTCGGGGCTTGACCATGAGGGCAGTGGTGATTTTACGCAAGACATTTTCGACCTTCGGACAGAGACAGAGGCTAAGTCTGTGTCTGTAAAATACGGCGGCATTAAGTATCTTAACAAAGTCAATTTGGTTTCTGATGCTGATTTTGAAATCGACAACAATCAGTCGAAGTATACTTTCAAGAAAAATAAGGTGCGACTCAACAATCTCAAATTGGCTTTTGATGGGGCTGTGAATCTATTGGAGACTGCAACCAAAGCGGATGTGCGTTTTTCTGCGGCGGAGTCCTCGTTTAAGGATTTGGTTTCTATACTGCCGAGTGCCTATACCAAGGATTACGACGATATTAAGGCAGATGGCACGATGAGTTGTTCAGGATTTGTACAGGGGGTATATAGTGATAGTTCTTACCCGGCATTCAAGATTGATGTGGATGTTAAAGATGGAAAGATCAAGTATCCGGATTTACCGGGGGTAGTGGATCAACTGAATACACAGCTGACGATAGAAAACAAGGATGGGGTCCTAGATCACACAGAAGTACGCTTGCTGCCGCTGCACTTTGCTTTAGAGAACGAGCCTTTCGACTTGAATATTCTTTTGAAGAATCCGGTGAGCGATCCGTACATTGATATGTCAGCGATTGGTAAAATCGATTTGGCTCGTCTATCACAAAGCTATCCGATCGAGGGCATCAGTCAGTTGGCGGGTCTGGTGGATGCCGATGTAGTGGCAAAGGGAAAGATCTCTGCCGCCCAGTCGGCAGCCTATGAGAATTTTGACATGAGCGGAAATCTCACCTTGAAGGATCTAGTCGCCGCAGGTGAATCATTGGCTAAGCCTTTGAATGTTAAGGACCTTAGCATGGACTTCAGTCCGCAGTTTGCAGCTGTGAACCGATGCTTGGGCGCTATTGGTAAGACAGACTTTGATGTGACGGGAAAGGTGGAAAATCTCTTGCCTTATTATCTGGGAAAAGGACCTTTGAGAGGTAGAGTAAATATGAGTTCAAATCTTGTTGATTTGAATGAATGGATGGTATCGGAAGATCCTGCGGCTGCAAGTGCTGCAGCCGAATCAGCGGAGCCCTATCAAGTAATCCCTGTTCCTGCCGATCTCGATATGGTCGTGGCTATGGATGCTGCGGTGGTCAACTATGATGATATGCAGCTCAACAATGTACGCGGAACGCTGCGGGTGAAAGACGAAGCGGTGCAATTGCAGGATGTGAAGACCAATGTTTTTGACGGTTTGGTCATGATGGAAGGGAGCTACTCCACGAAGCAGGGCCTAAATAATCCGGCAGTTGATATGTCCTATGTCTTAGATGAGATCGATATTCAGAAGGCATTTGCAAAGCTGAACACGATGCAAGCACTGGCTCCGATAGGTAAATTTTTGGACGGGAGCTTCTCTTCCCGAATCAAGCTCAAGGGAAGACTAAAAGAGGATTTGATGCCTGATTGGATGACCTGGGATGGCAATGGTCTTATGGCCCTGCTTTCCGCTAATCTCAAAGATTTTGAACCGATCAATAAGCTGGCGACCGAGTTGCAAATTGATGAGGTGAAGAAAATGAAGCTGGAGGATGTAAATACCAAGTTTTCCTTTAGTCAGGGCCG
>JAHDDV010000023.1:20791-31409 GCA_020629205.1 Chitinophagales bacterium
GCTTTTAGTGATGTGAAGGGCGGAATTAAGGATATGGCTAAGGAGATGGCAGATAGTCTCAAAAATGTTGCGGTCAACAAAGCGAAAGAAGAAGCAGAGAAAGCCAAGGCTGCTGCTGAGGCCAAAGCAAATGAAGAGATTGATAGAGCCAGGGCGAAAGCGGATGCTGCCAAAAAAGAGGCAGAGGCCAAAGCAAAAAAGGAGCTGGAGGCCAAAAAGAAAGAAGCGGAAAAAAAGGCGAAAGAAGCTGTAGAAAAGAATGTCGATCCGGTCAAGGACAAAGCAAAGGAGGAAGTTGGCAAAGCCAAAGACAAAGCAAAAGGTGCTCTCAAGGACTTCTTCGGCAAACCAAAATAGCTCATTCTTTTCTCAGGAAATTTAGGCAAGTGATGGACTGAATCCCTATCTTGCTGCTGTATTTCCTGTGTAGGAAAAAACTAATTTCCAAGAGCTATGGGCTGGTTCAAGAGAAAGAAAGAAGGTATCACAACGCGAACTCCGGAGAAGCGAGAAATCCCGGATGGCTTTTGGCATAAGTGCCGAAGGTGTAAAGCTACGGTTACCAGTAAAGTACATAAGGACAATCTCAAAGTTTGTCAGGAATGTGAATACCACGATCGCTTGACTTCGACAGAGTATTTCGAACTCTTCTTTGATGAGGCCGAATATGAGTTGCACTTCGATAATATTCTTGCAACTGATCCCTTGAAGTTCAAGGATCTGAAAAAGTACAGTTCAAGACTCAAAGCATCCAGGGCTAAAACGGGTCTAAAGGATGCGCTGTCCGTTGGATGTGGAAACATTGATGGCATTGAAACGGTGGTTGCTGCCATGGATTTCTCTTTTATTGGCGGCAGTATGGGTGCTGTAGTAGGGGAGAAGATTAGTAGGGCTATCGACTTATGTCTAAAGCAAAAATCTCCATTGATCATTGTGTCAAAGTCAGGTGGGGCGAGAATGATGGAATCGGCCTTTAGCCTAATGCAGATGGCAAAGACTTCGGCTAAACTGTCGATGTTGGCCAAAGCTCGGCTGCCGTTTATCTCCTTGTTAACAGATCCAACAACTGGCGGGGTTACTGCTTCTTTTGCGATGTTGGGCGATCTCAATATTGCCGAACCCGAAGCATTGATTGGTTTCGCTGGACCAAGAGTGATCAAGGATACGATTCGAAAGGAGCTACCACCTGGTTTTCAAAGTGCAGAATATGTAATGAAGAGTGGCTTCTTGGACTTAATCGTGGAGCGCAAGGATTTGAAGGCCGAGATAGCTAAAGGCCTGCGCTTCTTCAAACAATAGCCCCAGTTTTATTTACGAACGTTGATCACTGCCATGGTGAGTCGGCTGATGCAGACGATTCGTTCTTTGTCGTCGTAGATTTTTATCTCCCAGACTTGTGTGCTTCTGCCCAGATGTATTGGCTTGGCAATTCCGGTAACTAGCCCTTCAGTTGCACTCCGAATGTGATTGGCGTTGATTTCCAAGCCTACGCATCTTTGCTTTTCCAAATCCACAGTGAGCGTGGAGGAAAGACTACCTAGAGACTCCGCAAGCACAACTGAAGCCCCGCCGTGAAGCAATCCCATCGGTTGCTTCGTTCGATGGTCGACTGGCATGGTGCCTTTCAGATAGTCAGGTCCGATTTCGGTAAGCTTGATATCGAGATGCTCCAGCATATTGCCTTTTGATCCCGCATTTAGCGCTTCCAAAGAAGCGTCTATACGCCATATACTTTCCATAGCTGTTGTATAAAGAGAAAGGGCATCATTCCCGAGAGAGAGCCTCTATGTTACAGAATTCTCTTTGGTTTGGAATGATGCCCTTTCTGGTGCAAGATTGCTTTATGCAATAGTAATTTTCTTGTTGAGGTATACATCTTGAATAGCATGCAAGATCTCAACACCTTCTTTCATTGGTCTTTGGAATGCTTTCCGACCGGAGATCAAACCTGCTCCACCTGCACGCTTATTGATCACGGCGGTTTTAACAGCTTCAGCCATATCGGACTTACCGGAAGAAGCACCCCCTGAATTGATCAATCCAACCCTTCCCATGTAGCAATTTGCCACCTGATAGCGACAAAGATCAATTGGGTTCTTACTTGCCAATTCAGAATACATCTTTGGACTTTGCTTACCAAAGCCGATCGCCTTGAAGCCGCCGTTGTTTACGGGTAGTTTTTGCTTGATCACATCCGCCTGGATGGTCACTCCAAGGTGGTTAGCTTGACCAGTAAGATCTGCCGAGGCATGGTAGTCGGTCTTTCCCTTCTTGAATGCTTTGTTTCGTGTGTAGCACCAAAGGATTGTTCCCATTCCAAGTTCATGCGCCAATTGGAAGGCTTCTGCAATTTCGGTAATCTGTTCTCTGGTCTCAGTAGAACCAAAGTAGATGGTTGCTCCGACTGCAGCGGCGCCCAATTCCCAGGCTCCTTCTACGGTACCAAAAAGCACCTGACGGTGTCCATTCGGGTAAGTCATCAACTCGTTGTGGTTGATTTTAACGACAAATGGAATCTTGTGGGCATACTTTCTGGCGACCGTACCCAGTACACCGTATGTTGTTGCCACCGCATTGCATCCGCCCTCGATGGCGAGCTTTATAATGTTCTCCGGATCGAAGTAAATTGGGTTGGGTGCAAACGATGCTCCACCAGTATGCTCGATTCCTTGATCTACCGGAAGAATGGACATATATCCAGTGTTTGCCAGGCGCCCTGTTCCGTAAATAGCTTGAAGGTTTCTCAGCGTTTGAACATTGCGGTTGGAAGGGCCCCAAATGTTGTCAACAACATTGGGCTTAGGAGCATGTATCATCTTCTTTGGAATGGTCTTGCACTCATGAGCCAGCAGCTCTTTTGCATCCTTTCCGAGCAGATTCTCAATCTGTTTCAAAGTCATATTCGTGTTCATTGATTTGGCCTGCAAATTAGCAAAAAGAACCCTAATCACCCTCATTGTTTGGCATTGGCCTTGTGGATTCGTCATGCTAGCGCATATCATTACAACATATTGCCTATTTTTGTGCCCGGTTTCGGGACAATCTGTACCAAAGCCCTGGAGCGCCATAAATTTTTACCATGGAGATACAATTTCCCGAGGACTTCATTTGGGGTACCTCAACAGCCGCCGCGCAGATCGAGACTGCATCAGACCACGAATGGAATGGAGTAGAATCCAAGGACGGTTACGTATTTAGAAGAACCATTGATCACGAGCTAAGGAGAGATGAAGACTTAGGCTATATCTGTATGTTTGGTGAAATGTACCGGATGGGGGTGGACTGGGCAAGATTGCAACCAAGACCACTAGCACCGCTTGATCCAGTCGTCGTGAAGGAGTACCGGGATTTCATGCTTGCATTGAAGGCAAATGGAATGCAGATCATGTTCGTCGTACATCATTTCACCAATCCAAATTGGTTCGCAAGTCTTGGTTCCTGGCGAAGAGAGAACAATGTGAAGTTCTTCGTTGATTTTGGCGAGAAAGTCGCCGCAGCTTTTGGTGATCTTGTCGACAATTGGAATACCTTCAATGAACCGGGCGTATATTGCTTTAACGCTTTTCTTACCGGGGTTTTTCCCCCATTTGAAAAGAATTACAACACGATGAGGAAGGTATTGAAGCATTTGGGCATGGCTCATCATGCTTTGTTTCCCATCCTGAAGCGCTATACTCCTGATATCCCGATTGGGATTTCGAAAAACTGCGTCTCCTTTTACGGATTAAATCCCCTTGGTAAGCCGATTGCCAAGGTTGCCGACAAACATTTTATGGAAATGGTCGCTGATACCTTTGCTACACAGTTGGACTATCTGGGACTAAGTTACTATGCCCGGATTGGATTCGATCCAAGGCCGGTGACTGAGATCGATCGTCCCGGAAAGCTCAAGAAGATGGGGCGCAGACATGACAAGATGTGGGAATACTATCCACAAGGTTTGAAAGATAGTTTGTTGCGCTTCTACGAGCGATACGGTCTACCCATGATGATCACAGAAAATGGCATTTGCAGCGAAGATTGTGACGAACGTATTGAAAGCATCAAGGACTATCTGCGATTGATTCATGAGTGCATTCATGAAGGGGTGGATATCAGAGGTTACATGCATTGGTCGACCTTTGATAACTTTGAATGGAACCTCGGCCCGACCTATCAGTTTGGGCTAGTGCAGGTTGACATGCACAGTATGGAGCGTAGATTGAAGAAATCAGGAGAATTCTACATTGACGTTTGCACACGGAACGGATTCTAAACTGAATTGTTAAAGTAGAGCAAGCCCTTATAAACAGACCCCAAGAATGAAAGACAACCGGGCCTTCAAGGCCATGATTGCTGTCCTGCTGTTCCTAAGTTGTATGCTTCTGTTCTCTTTGGAGAGTAAGGCACAAGTGAAGTATACCCTAAGCGGTTACTTAAAGGATGCTTCTTCCGGAGAAACCCTAATTGGAGCCAATGTATTTGACGCAGAAGAACGCAGCTTTGGTGCTACGACCAATCTTTACGGCTTCTACTCTCTGACATTGCCGGAGGGTAAATACAAACTCGAATTCTCCTATATTGGCTATGAGTCCGTTTTTGCGGAAATCAATCTTGTAGAAGATGTAAACTATAATCTGGAGATGAAGCTAAAAGGCTTCTCCGCAGCCGAGGAAATTGTTGTTAGGGCGGAAAGGCAGGACGAAAACGTCAATAGTGCCGACATGGGAAAGGTGGAACTGTCGGTCGACAAGATCAAAAATCTTCCAGCACTGCTAGGAGAGGTCGATGTGCTGAAGACCATTCAGCTTCTACCAGGAGTGATGTCAAGTGGCGAGGGGAATTCCGGCTTTTATGTACGAGGTGGTGGTCCGGATCAAAACCTGATCCTGCTGGATGATGCTACAGTCTTCAACACTGGACACCTCTTAGGTTTCTTCAGTGTTTTCAATGCAGATGCGATTAAGAACACCACCTTGATCAAAGGAGGGATGCCAGCTCAATATGGAGGACGACTCTCTTCTGTACTGGATATCAGTATGAAGGATGGCAATATGAAACGCTTTCAGGCTACCGGAGGAATCGGCCTTCTGTCTTCCCGATTGACCCTAGAAGGGCCAATCAAGAAGGAGGTCTCTTCCTTCATGATTTCAGGTAGAAGAACCTATGCCTTTGAACTGGCAAAGCCCGGGATTGACAGGACTGATTTTGCAGGTACAAGCTATTACTTCTACGATCTCAATGCCAAAGTGAATTACAGATTTTCTGATAAAGACAGACTGTATCTGAGTGGCTACTTCGGAAGGGATGTGTTGAACTACAAATTCAATAATCGAGACCTGGAACTTCGCATGCCATATGGTAATATCACCACTACTTTGCGTTGGAATCATTTGTTTAGCAACAAGCTGTTTATGAATGCCTCTGCTATCTACAATGATTACCAGTTCAAATTCGGATTTGGTGCACAGGACTTTGACTTTACACTCGAATCAGGAGTAAAGGATGCAAATTTTAAGCTCGACTTCGACTACTATCCAATAGCTACGCACAAGATTAAGTTTGGGGCCAACTATACCTACCATACTTTCATACCAAATGCCGCTTCAGGTAGCTCTGGAGAAGTTGAATTTGAAGGAATCGAAAACAGGCAGTACGCACATGAGTTTGCTGCCTACGTACAGGATGAGATCGATTTAGCAGATTGGCTGAAAGTCAATCTCGGATTGCGCTGGTCGCGCTTTCAACAGATAGGGCCCTATGAGCAGTACTTATACGATGACTTCGGAATTCCGAGAGACACTATCTTCTTCGACAGGGGCGAAACGATCAAGGCATATCAAGGTCTGGAGCCACGAGCATCAGCACGAGTCAAACTGAATAATGTCTCCAGCATGAAGGCAGGGGTTAGCTGGAATGCGCAGTATTTACATCTCGTAAGCATTGGAAATACCTCATTGCCAGCGGATTTATGGCTGCCTAGTAATGTAAACGTTGAACCGCAAAGAGGGGTACAGTACTCGGTTGGCTACTTCAGGAATTTCCAGGAAAACATGTATGAGGCATCCATTGAGCTTTACTACAAAAACATGAAAAACCAGATTCGATATGCTCAGGGCTATGTTCCGGAACTTGGGGTGGATCCTGACGAAGGCTTCATTTACGGGAGCGGTCGATCCTTTGGGTCAGAGTTCTTCCTCCGTAAGAATTTTGGAGACCTAAACGGTTGGGTAGGGTACACCATTTCGAAGACTGATCGTGAATTCGAGGACCTCAATAGAGGGGAGAGGTTCCCTGCTAAGTACGATCGGACTCACGACCTCTCTGTGGTCTTGTCTTACACGCTTTCAGAAAACTGGACCTTCGGTGGCGCTTTTGTCTTTGGTACCGGCACAGCTTTTACACTGCCGATCGGCCGCTATTTGATCAATGGTGATATTGTCTATGAATATGGAGATGTGAATAGCTACCGCATCAAAGATTACCATCGGATGGATCTTTCAGCTACCTGGAAAAGCAGCAAGAAGAAGAGATGGGATTCTAGTTGGACTTTCAGCGTTTACAATATCTACAATCGAAAGAACACCTTCTTTATCTTCTACGATGCAGAGTTTTCTATTGAAGAGCAACAGCTAAATACAAAAGCCTATTCGGTAGCGCTCTTCCCAATCATTCCTTCAGTGACTTACAACTTCAAATTTTAGCAAGTGGAACGATATATTGTCGCACTAATTCTTTGCACTTTCCTCATTGCTTGCCAGGATGAAATCTCTCTGGATCTCCCGATTCCGGAAGAGGCTATCGTGGTGGAAGGAAGCATCGAAAACGATAGCATTGCTGTAGTAGTTCTGACACGAAATGCGCCGTACTTTTCTGAGTTCAACTTCAATGATCTTGATGAATACTTCGTCAAAGATGCAGATGTGCGGGTGACAGATGGGACAGATACGGTACAGTTGTCAGAGCTGACAGTACCTAGTTCGGCAGGTTTTGAGTTTACGGTCTACGCAGACTTACAGTTTGAGATGATCGGGGAGTTCGGTAAGACTTATTGGCTTCTGGTGGAATCTGATGGTACGAGTCTACGTGCAAAAACCACCATTCCGCACGTGCAGAGCATCGACTCCCTGTTTTACCGGCCGGTCAATGAAAACAACGATACACTGGTGATGCTAAGGGCTCAGATGGCCGACCCTGATACACTAGGTAATTATTACCGTTCCTTCACAAAAGTTAACAGTGATCTTTTCTGGCCTCCGCTGAACTCAATAGGGGATGACCTTTTTATAAATGGTGTGGCTTTTGAATTTCCGATTTTCAGAGGTCAGCCCAGATCTGATGAACTGGATCCAAATACCTACGGCTTCTTTACTCGTGGGGACACTGTAGTCGTTAAATTCTGTGCCATCGATGCTGTTCACTATGATTTCTGGGCCACGATGGAACAGCAATTAGGTCAGGAAGGAAGTCCATTTGCTTCGCCTACCGAGATTCTGGGCAATATAGAAGGCGGATTGGGAATTTGGGGTGGATACGGAGCGACTTACGAAACTGTCTACATTGAAGAATAGCAACGTTTGTCATCGGACTAATGCCGCTTTTGGGCTTCCTAAGCAGAAGCGGTTTTTTAACTTTGCAAAAAAAATCAAATGAGCGAAAACAAGGAGAAGATAAAAGTACTGGTCATTGGATCAGGTCCGGCTGGATATACAGCAGCCATATACGCTGCCAGAGCGGGACTGAACCCGGTTGTTTATACGGGTATAAAGCCAGGTGGGCAGCTGATGGATACCACCGACGTTGAAAACTACCCGGGCTATCCCAAAAGCATTACGGGACCAGAAATGATGACCGACTTCGAAGAGCAGGCCAAGCGTTTTGGAACCGATGTTCGTTTTGGCCATGTCACCAAAGTGGAATTCAATCCAATGAACCACAAGGTAGTCGTTGATGATACAACAGAAGTATTTGCGGAGACCCTAATCATCTCTACTGGTGCGTCTGCGAAGTGGCTGGGTTTGGAATCTGAGATTCGCTTGCGCGATATGGGTGGAGGAGTTTCTGCCTGTGCAGTATGTGATGGATTCTTCTACAAAGGTCAGGAAGTAGCTGTTGTGGGTGCTGGCGATACTGCGGCTGAAGAGGCACTATACCTTTCCAAGCTCTGCACCAAAGTACATATGCTGGTGCGTCGCGATGAGATGCGTGCTTCCAAGATCATGCAAGAGCGGGTCAAGCAAGCGGAAAATATCATCATACACTGGAACACTAGCACGGTGGAAGTACTGGGTCAAGATGGCGTAGAGGGTGCAAGAGTGAAGAATAATATTACAGGAGAAGAGACCGTAATTCCGATGACTGGTTTCTTCGTAGCCATCGGTCACAAGCCAAATACCGATTTGTTCACCGATCTTCTGGACATGGATGATCACGGTTATCTAATCACTAAGCCTGGAAGCACGCTAACCAATGCCGAAGGCGTATATGCCTGTGGAGATGTGCAAGATAGCATCTACCGTCAGGCGGTAACCGCAGCAGGTACTGGATGCATGGCAGCATTGGACGCAGAACGCTACCTTTCTCAAAAAGAATTTGAAGCTACACAAGCAAAAGAGGCAGAAGCCTAAACCGATGAAATCAATCTACGACTTCACAGTCAAAAACCTACATGGCAAGAACGTTTCCCTGAGCGAATATCGGGGAAATGTCTGCCTTATAGTCAATACCGCATCCGAATGTGGTCTCACGCCTCAGCTAGAAGGATTGCAAGCCTTGCAAGACGAATTTGGTGATCAGGACTTCACCGTGCTTGGCTTCCCTTCCAATGACTTTCAAGGACAGGAGCCCCTGAATGGCAAGGAGATCAGCTCATTCTGCGAACTCAATTACGGTGTGAGCTTTCCGATGTTCGACAAGATTCACGTCAAAGGTGACGAGGCGGCTGAGCTGTACCAATTCCTGAGTGATAAAAGCGAAAACGGCCAGGTGAATTCAAAGCCTAAATGGAATTTTCACAAGTACCTGATCAACAAGGAAGGAGAGGTGGTTGATTATTTCTGGCCAACCACTGCGCCTACAGCTGCAAGGGTGAAGAAAGCCATCAAAAGATTGTTGAGCTAACAATGGTCTCAACACTTTAAGTTAAGCCTCAGGTACTTAACTATAAGCGATTCATTTCTAGCACCTTTTTACGCCATTCTTAAAAAAAATGTACATCTTTGCTTTTGCAATGGATTCAAGTACCACCTGAATCCAGATTAAAGAACTTTCCAGGTATTCGCAACCCACGGGCCGATGACCTGTGGCAATATATGCAGATGGACATTGATCTACTCATCCCTTGTCTAGTCGATCAGTTTTTTCCAGACTCCGCCATGAATATGGTCAAGGTCCTGAGGAAGGCTGGCTGCCGGATTCACTACAATCCAGATCAGACCTGTTGTGGTTTTCCAGCATACGACAGCGGCCATTGGGAATACGCCCAATCGATTGGCAATAAGGTACTTACCGAGTTTGAAACCGATCGTCTGGTCGTGGGGATGTCTGGCACTTGTGTTGGACATCTTCGTCATTCTTTGGTCCGCTTGTTCGAAGAACGCAATCTCGTCAACAAGAGTCTGGCGCTTAAGGAACGCGCTTTCGAGTTTTCGGAATTTCTGGTAGAGGTCTGTCAACGCACAGATTTTGGAGCAAAATTTGAAGGTACCGCTACTTTCCTCGATGCCTGCAATGCCGTCAACAAATGTGGTATAAAGGAAGCTCCCCGGCAGCTTTTGGCCAATGTCGAGGGCCTTTCGCTACGTGAATTGCCTTCCTCCGATATCTGTTGTGGCTACAATGGAGGCTTCTTCATGGAGAATCCGGGCCATGCGGATCGATTTGGACTGGAAAAGGTCAATCAGATCATTGCAAGCACTGGTGCGGAGTATATAATCTCCACTGATATGAGCTGCCTGATGCATTTGGATCGAGTGATTAAGGCCAATGACAAGTCCTTGAAAGTGTTGCATTTGGCCGATGTTCTGGCTTCTGGATGGTAGAGCCGACAATTTTTGGGCGGCCAAATCGTTGAATGTGAAACAAATAGCTTAACGTGAAAACATACTACCCACTACTCATTCTCCTTTGTGCTGTACTTCTCTGCACCGCTTGCACCAGCAGCTTCAAATGGCAAACGCTCAATCAAAGTTATGGTCGTGTCCTGGAAGACGGCTCCGCCAATGATCAACAGGTTCTCAAGGATCTACTTCGAAAATCTAGAGTTTACGGCAAGCCCATTTTCATCGATTTCTACATCAAATCCTGCCGTCCCTGTCGCATGATGGACAAGGAGGTTTACAATCAAAAATCAGTAGCCCGGTATCTAAATGAAAATTTTCTCTGCTACAAAGTGGATGGCGAAGATTTTGACGGAATGGGCATCGCTCAGCGATATGGCGTCAAGGGTTATCCCACGATGGTGTACCTCGATTCTGAAGGCCAGGTCTTGAATCGTCTGCAAGGTTACGCCGATGCCGATCGCCTTACCGAGAGTGCGCGCACCGCTCTGATGAAGTACGAGATGACAGCTTGTATAGACTAACAAATTTTCTTTTTTTTGGAGCACAGCAGCATAGTCACGTGGCAATACCCGTCTCGT
>JAHDDV010000369.1:0-1649 GCA_020629205.1 Chitinophagales bacterium
TCAACCAGACTGATTTGTTCGATGATGTCCTTGTCCCACTTCTCCCACTTATCTATATCAGGAATAAACAAGGCGCTCTTTTGTGCCCCTTTGATCCGATAGCCAACTGTCTCCGAAAACTCATCGCGATGAGGCACCAAAATCGGAGTAACAGCAATGTCTCGAGAAAGGGCTACTGCTTGTTCACTGACTAATTTGCGAAGTTCAATATTCTTTCTCTCCACCAGCAGGCTCCATGGACCGCTACTGCTTAGATAGTCTACCATTCGCGGCATCGCATAGACCGGCATATTGCGCACATCCGCACTCTCTTTGCCCAAAAAGATCAAGCCCGAGTAATGCCCAATGTGAGCATGAGTCAGGAAGATTCCATCCGCCATCTCCTTGTCACTTTGCCCTTCCAACTGAGTCAGCATCTTCATTTGAGATCGCATATCCGGGCTGGCTTCAAAGAGATAGGTCTTGTGATTTTCATGATCAATGAGCCCTAGAGAGACCACCTTCCTATCAGGATTGGGCTGCTCAAAGAGCCCTTTACAGCAGTCTTTCTTGCATCCTATCTGTGGAGATCCCGCATCCTGCACCGTTCCAAGCAGCACCAAAGCCGTCTTGTCGATCGCTTGCCAACTTTGTCTTTGCTCATGAGTGTCTTTTTCAATTGGTCGCTGATCCTGACAAGAGAAGAGAAGCAACAATAGTAGATAGGGTAGGTGCTTGGACATGATGCTTTGCTTTGGGAAGATCCAAGATAGGGATTTTTTGGGCGTGTCCCTCCGCCGTCTCCATCCCCCATGCCCTAGGGCATGGGGGATGGAGCCAGCTCCGGGCCGGGCTATCCGCTCTCACTCACCTTGTCCATAGTGCTTCGGCTTATGTACTCTGTAGTCTCTCCTTAACGTCGAGCCTCCATAGCACATGCCTCAGTCACTATGGCCCGCGGCTCATACCGCTTCTATCCCTCACGCAATTGATGATACCCAAGACTATGGTCTTCCTTCGATATGCCATTACCCAATCTTGCTGCAGACGTTTTTTGTAAATAGCATTGAAGTATATCCTATATTGCAATTGACTGGCGAGTATTGTCAACCCAAGCAGCAATACAAACCTAAAAATACTAAACCCAAAATTTCAAGACCTATGAAGTGGATTATTAGCTTTTTAACACTCCTGCTCACTTGTCCTATACTTTCTCAAGCGCAGGAAATGGAATTGGCACAAGAAATTCTCAAATTGGACAGCCTAATCTTTGAAGGAGCGTTCAATAGATGCCAGATCGAAGTGTTGCCTGATCTCATTTACGAAGACTTTGAATTCTATCACGACCAACATGGTATTACAAATGGAAAAGACAATTTCATCAATACTATTAAGGAAGGCATTTGCTCGCTTCCTTACCGGCCGAGGAGAGAACTTGTGAAGGGTACTTCCACTGTATTTCCTTTGATGCAGAATGGAGAAATCTATGGCGCAGTACAAAACGGAAAACATAGATTCTATGCCAATGAGGAAGGAAAGGAAGAATACTTTACAAGCATTGCAGATTTCACCCATTTGTGGATACTGGAGGAAGATGGTTACAAATTGAAACGAGTCATTAGTTATAATCACTTAACAAGCGACTGACTGACTGATTACTGATTACTGAT
>JAHDDV010000369.1:1749-5442 GCA_020629205.1 Chitinophagales bacterium
ACTGATTACTGATTACTGATGACTGATTACTAGTTCCGTATTCAGTCATCAGTCATCGGTCACCAGTCACCAGCACTCTCTCTTTGCAGAAACAAAGCACTTTCCTTATTTTAGACGTCAGTCCTAAATTGAAAAACTAATAGAAATGAAACCCTTATTGACAATCCTGATTTGTTTGCTCTCTCTAGCAACACAGGCGCAGTCCTTTGATGACTTTATTGAAAGCGGCGATACGCTCTACGATGAAGAAAAGTACTTGGAATCTGCACAGCAGTATGAAAAAGCATTTAGCTTGGAAGAAGGCAGCGCCAGCCAATATTACAATGCAGCCTGTTCTTGGGCACTAAGCGGTGATACAGTACAATCTATCAAATGCCTTGATCTTGCAGCAGACAAGGGCTGGAAGAAATTGAAGCACATGAAGCGCGACTCGGATCTTGAGAATCTTCGGTCCTTGCAGGCATGGGAACCAATCTTGGTAAAGGTACAAGCCAGCATCGACGAATACGAGAAGGACTTCGACAAGCCACTAAAGGCCCGATTGGACAAGATACATGTGAAAGATCAGACCTTGAGACAATTGTACCCGGATGCCGAAGAGAAGTTTGGTAGAGATTCTGAAGAGATGCAATACTTCTGGGATCTTGTCTCTGAGCAGGACAGCCTGAACGAACTGGAAGTGGAACAGATAATCGAAGAACGGGGTTGGGTAGGTCAAAGTCTCGTTGGAGACCAGGCCAATACGACCCTGTGGTTGGTCATTCAGCATGCTCCTCTGGAAACGCAGGAAAAGTACCTTCCTTTGCTAAAAGAATCTGTCTTAAAGGGTGAATCCCGCGGCAGTCATTTAGCATTGCTCGAAGACAGAATCCAAATGAGAAACGAGCGGCCCCAAACATATGGCTCCCAAATCAGGCGAGACGAGGATACTGGAAAACATGTTGTGTATGAGATCCGGGACCCCGAATATGTCAATCAAAGGAGAAAGGAAGTTGGTCTTGGCCCGATTGAAAATTACGTCAAGCGCTGGGGTATTGAATGGACCATTGAGCAAAAGGAGAAGTAGTTGAATATGTCTTCGATTGATTTTGAGGGCTACACCTTGATCTGAAAGAGTGTCGCGCAGTGCTACTTGGGGCCCACGATCTTTAATCCTGCTCTTGTTTTTTCTATCTTGTGATAGTATCAAATGATAGTATCATGAAGCCTCTTTATGAAATCACCAATTCAATCTTGAAACTGCTGACATCGATTTCTGAACAGCTAGGGCAAGTCAATGCGATTCACATGGATAGGCCTTCACCGGAGTTGAGGAAGAGGAATAGGGTAAAGACGATTCATGCCTCTTTAGAGATCGAAGGAAATACACTCTCCGAAGAGCAAATTACTGCAATCCTGGAGAACAAAAGAGTGCTAGGCCCAAAAAAGGATGTTCAAGAAGTAGTGAATGCTATTGAGGTTTATGATATGCTTCCAAAGTTGAACCCCAACTCGATGAAATCCTTCCTGAAGGCACACAAGATGTTGATGAAGGGATTGGTCAAGAGACCTGGAGAACTAAGGAAAAAGTCAGTTGGGATTGTGAAGGGCTCAAAGGTGGCCCATATTGCTCCTCCCCATGCAAACCTACCATACCTGATGAAAGAGCTCTTTGAGTATCTGAAGAAAGGGGATGATCCAATCTTGATTAGAAGTAGTGTGGTGCATTATGAGATAGAATTCATACACCCCTTCTCAGATGGCAACGGAAGAATGGGAAGACTGTGGCAGACACTAATTCTGATGAAAGAATATCCTGTGTTCGAGTACTTGCCATTCGAGACGATCATCAAGCAGCGGCAAGAACAATACTACAGGGTACTAGAGATAAGTGATAAGCAAGGTAAATCTACCGTATTCATCGAGTTCATCTTACAGGCAATTGATGAATCGCTATCTGAGCTCCTAAAAGTCACGAATAGGAATTTCACTGCTATGGAAAGAATCGAGTATTTCTTGAACTTACATTCGACAGCGGATTTTTCAAGAAAGGACTACATGGATGTGTTTAAGGACATTTCTTCTTCTACCGCTAGCAGAGATCTAAGGACTGCTGTAGAGCAAAATCTGATTGAGAAAAAAGGTGATAGAAGACTAACCAGATACAGGAGGCTATGAGGAGTTTGGATGAACGGATTTGGGTTGTTTTGATCTCCATGATACTATCATTTGATAGTATCATGTGTCTGAGGAAGGGGCAGTCTACACCGACGTAACTGCAAAGAACGGACAAAAGAGCTCGAAGTTCTATGTCAGAAGCGGAAACCCATCACCAGAACTTCCATTGTCAGAGCTTGCTTCATATGTGAACTCAAGATTTGGATAATTGATAAGCAGAACGAGTCGCACATGTTACAATAGATTCTAAAAATGAATTTCCACCTGAGTCCTCCAAAGTGCGGAGTTTTGCGCTTCCTCCCGATTGATCAAAGAAAAATCCGTTTGCAATTTGAGCTTGTGGCCTACGAAAAATTTGTTTAGTCCAAGGGTGTAATGTGCTTCATCGGTGGAGGCATCCGCATTGATACCAGTATAGCGGAGGGCCAATTCGATATTGTTTTCGAAAAGGAAGCCAAGAGCGAGGTTGAGGGCAGAACCAGTGTGGAATTGGCCGATTTGAATGGCCTCCGGATCGAAGACCAGAGGGTCTTTGTCTCCCGTAGACCTATCGACCCACTCGCCCATCAGGGAGAAGCCTTCATATTTAAACATCAAATCAACAAACCAACTGTTCAGGTCTTTGCCGAAGTATTCACCATTTGAATCGACGATGAAGTTTCCCCTTTGGCCTCGCTCTCTAATCGCATTTCGATTGTTGTCGAAAGTGATGCCCAGTGATAATTTGGGCTTTTGTTCCCGCTCGATCGAAGAACCCACATAGTCGCCCTTGGATTGGAAAATGCCGAAGGGAAGTACTTCGATTCTGTAGGTATAATCGAAGCCATCATGATACCCGTCGATTTGATTCTTGCCTTCTCCAAGCCCCATCGAAGCCATAGCTCTTAAAATGAAGTCCTCTCCAAAGGTTTGGCTGTTACTCAATTGCAGAAAGACATCCCGATCCAAAGTAAATCTGGAATTCAATCGAGAGCGATCAACGAACTGCAGGTCTCCTGAAGATATCACCCGTTCTCTGTTTCCCGCCAATTTGGCTTGTCCAAATTTGACGCTGAAGTTCTTGTAGAACTTGTAAGAAATCGCAGCATCCAAAATGATGTTAGCTGCATTGCCAAATTCATCAATATTTCCACCTCCATTATCGCGGTTGGATAAAGACAACTCCACTTTATATCTAAGTCTTTTATTGAGTGCCCAGCCATCAAACTTCAGCCGTGACCTTCTAACCATGGCATTGGCCTCGAAGTCGCCTGCGTATCCTTCTGATTCATCTTCCAGGCTCCAGTCAGCGGTGATTAGATTCTGAAATCGCAGACCGATCTTCATATAGTAGCTGGAGTCTTCTGCCATTAGCTTTATGCCTGAACCGAATTTTCCGACGGCAATTTGGGCTTTTAGACTGCCGGCTAGAAGAGCGAAGCCTATAAGCAGGGCTATTTTCTTTATCATAGCAGCGCTATTTTAAGAGTGCAATTTCTCCGTCGATCTTCAAAATAAATTGTAAAAGTATTCTTCTCGCAAAATAGGCTTTTCTGT
>JAHDDV010000370.1 GCA_020629205.1 Chitinophagales bacterium
AGGCGTCTTATTAGATGAAAATTCGAATGGTATCTGCGATCTTGATGAAGAACCAGGTTCCTCTGGTCCACTCTACGATTACCATGAAGTAATCAAGTGCAATCTGCAGGCAAACAAAGCCGACTTCGAGATTTATTCGCTCTATCCCGGACAGACAATCTTCTACAAGCTGTATGGGCCAAACAGTACCTTAGTCGCACAAAACTCTACCCACGATTACCCAGTCTTGTTCAAGAAGATTCCTTTGGCTCCCTACATGCTCAGTCTTACAAGTCCAGATGATGCAGAGGAACTCAACATCACCCTCGAGTGTCCTCAGGAGCCAGAGCCCGAACCGCAAGATTGCAATCTCTATGATCACTATGAGGAATTGTCCTGCTACAATGGCAAAGCAAGACTTGGTGTCTATGTCAATATTGTGGACGGTCCGGTCTTTCACAGATTGTATAACTCGAGTGGGACGCTCGTAGCCCTCAACTCTACCATAGACAGCCCGGCGATATTTAAGAAACTAACAGCAGGAAGTTATGAATTGACGATTTCATATGGACAATGTATGGAAGTGGTGCCGATTGAAATTACTTGTCAATAGGCTATCTTTAGGATTTGCACAAAAATCCACTTGATGCCTTACCTAGCACACCTAATTCTCAATGTCAGCGATTTTGATAAATCGATAAGGTTTTACGATACGCTGTTCGGTAAAATGGACATATCATCCAGAACAGTACATAATGATGATCATATCAAGATCAAAGCTTACCAGCTGCCAGGCTGTCCGATCTATATTCGATGGGACAAAGAGGCGGTGAAGCAGAGCTTCGTACGATATCCAGGTCTTGATCACCTTTGCATAGGTGTAGACTCCCGAGCCGAAATTGATGCCCTGCATGAGACAGTAGCTAAAATGCAGACATTGATTACCAGAGAGCCCAGATGCTATCCCGAATACACACCTCATTACTATGCCTTCTATTTTCGCGATCCCGACGGGTTTCCACTGGAGTTCGTATGTATGAATTCAACGCATTAAAAGAATTCTCATGGATTTAACCTTAGAAAATAGATGGTAAATTAGTTTGTCTCGTAAATTTGTACTTTAGAGTGCTTTGCTGGGGTAGTTATGGCTTTTTGAGGGAATGTGTAGAAAGGTTTGAGCTTAAACTTTTACCCTTGTGGTAGAGTCTGCGAAGTCAAGCGCTTTAATTTTGGCGAGAGCCCTCTCGGGCAAAGGGCCAGATGAGAAAAAGAACAGGTGTAGAAGATGATTTCCAGGATTGCAGTAATTTTTATTTTGCTACTCTTTTGGTCCGGTAAAGCATGTGGTCAGGAGAATATCGTTAGACTGCAGAAGAAGGTCTATGACCTTTGTAATAGTATGAAATACGAAGATGCCCAGGCAGAGATTCACAACTTTGCTATGCTGCATCAAAAGCATCCTGAACTCTATAGGGCATATATCATTCTTTCTCACACCTACAAGCGGGTCTATGACTATGATCTGGCTAGGGAAGCCCTACACAAAGCCTCTCTTCTTGCTGATCGTTCTGAAAATCAAGATCATGCGGAAAACCACATCCTATACGAGACCGCACTTGTAGAATTCGACATCCAATCCTATGATAAGTCCAGGGAACTTATGGATATGATTGATGAAGAAGAACGTGCTCTATTGGGGCCGGGAGCTCATTCCAACCTGATAATGCAGGAAGCTTATCTGGATCTAAGGGCAAAGGACTATTCGCAGGCAGAGCAGAAATTCCTCCATGCCCGTAAGATCAAACAACAGTCTGACCCCTGCAACTTGCCAATGGTCTTGGGCAAGATGATGGAGTTATATGGCGCCAGTGGTGATTCACAGGCACTCACCAAGACCTTTGAAAGATCTAATGCCATTGCCGATTCTTGTGGAATTCTAAAGTACAAGATATACAACTATCAACTGCTGCGCAAAATATACCACGATCTGGGCGAGTACGAACTAGAAGGACAAACACACGCTGAAGTCCAAAAGCTTGAGGCCGTGTACAAAGCTGAGGAACATCGATTGTTTCTTCGGGCAAAAGCAAGAGAAAGACAACGTGAACAGGTCCAATTGGCGCTCGACAAAAAAACGCGAATGATGACTTTCTATGGAATCATCGCTGGCCTGCTCTTGGGGCTCCTGCTCCTCGTATTAGCCTACCTTCGCTACTTGCATCAGAGACATCTCCAGATGACTACCCAGAATCTCGAAATGAGAGAGGAAATCGACCAATTCCTACGATCAAATCCAAATCTTGAAGCCGAGAACGAAACGATCGATCCTCCGGAATTGCAAAAGACTGTCGGGATTCAAGGGCCTAACAAACAAGACCCTAATCTTGAAAAACTACTGCAAAACCTGACAGAACGACAGTCAGAGATTGCAGTGCTCATTTTACAGGGTCAGACTAACAAAGAAATCTCACAGCAACTTTACATTTCTGAGAACACCGTCAAGTATCACACACGCAATATCTACCAGACACTGGATATAAAAAATAGACGGGAACTCTTCCTTATTTCCAAAAATTAGACTTCTGCATTTTTGGATCGTACAGAATTGCACGTGAATCTTACAGAATAGCATGCAATTGCCCCTACCCATAGGGATAGTCTTGCCTTTCTTAGGGTCAAACTACCTCCAGGCGTAGTGAATCTTAAGTGACAATCACTTTAATTGCAGTAAGCAATCGGGCCTAACCAGCCACTAACCACAAAATGAGATTGTCATGAAACATTACCACACAAACACATCGCAAGCAATAAATCATATCGAAAGTACCCAAAGCAATAGTGTCTACTGGGTGTGTAAACCAGAAACGGTTGTTGAGGATGATAATGCTTGATCGAATGTCTAGCTCAGTTAAGGGTGTGTGCCAATTTGGCATAATCCCTTCGTTGATTGAACGGTCCTTTTATTTGGAGCGCAGCAGATATCCTCGTGGCGGCGTCCGTCTCGCTCTCCGCTAATATTCGGCACCTGCTTAGCTGTTCGTTGCTCAGTCGCTGTTGTCTCTCCTAACGTCGAGCCATCATCGCCTGGCACTCACTACGCTATTCAGGCACCTCATTCCGCTGCGATCGAGGCTATTTCTCACCGCCTTTGGCTCGTGGTGAAAAAGGTGTAGCCAGTGCTTAACCAAGTCGAAAGAGGTTCCAGTGGTCAAACCTTGGTACTTATGGATACTGCATTACTTGCTGAACTTCGAATCAAGCCCCCAGCAGGCATCGAAACGGTGAAAGTAGAGCCGTGATTTAAGCATGAATCTACAACAATACTTCCACCCATCGACTTGGCGATCTTCATACACATGGATAAGCCAATGCCGGTACCATCAAATTCCTGACGAGTATGGAGGCGTTTGAACATTTCGAAGATTCTCTCGAAATGTGCTGGATCGATTCCAATGCCATTGTCCCGAAAATGCAGTAGACATTGATCTGCCTGCGTTACAAAAGATATCCAAACAAGCGGATTGTCAGAACGATTGTATTTCAGCCCGTTTTCGATCAGGTTTTGGATCAGTACCTTCATTTGTGTCTTGTTGCTTAGAATCGATGGAAGTGCTCCCTCAATACGGACATTGCTGGCTGCTCCTAGCTGCTTGCAGACTACAGATACGACTTGATTGAGATCCACCACCTCATTTCTGTCTACCGCATTGTCGAGTCGGGAAAACTCAAGGATGTCTGAAATCAGAAGACGCATTTGTCCGGCTCCATCTTTAGCATAGCTCAGATACTCTTTGAGATTGTCATACTCTTTCTTCTTTATCTTGTCTTCGATCAATCCTAAGAATGCGATAATGGTTACCAAGGGAGTCTTCAAATCGTGTGAAGCAATGTATGCAAAACTCTCCATCTCCGTGTTGAGTTGTTGTAGGCTGTTGTTTTTATCTTGTAATTCCGTCAGAAGCGCATTCGATTTTCTATGTGATTTCAGCAGCTCGTTGACATACCAGTAGCAGAACCAGGCTTGCAGGGCCAGACAAGTGAACAAGGTTAAGTTGTAGCGGGCGGGCATCGAAGTCAAGAACTGTGGGTCTGAGGCGAGATCGGCCCATGGTCCAAAATAGGTTAGCTGAAGACGGCTACCTATCAACATTGTGGCAACGATTCCCAAGTGTAAGAGTTGCCGTCTTGGACGCTTGAATACTAGCACAGGTAACACAATGCAAATAGGAAAAGCAAACTCAAATCCCATTCCTGATCCCCAGTAGCATACCCCTGCAGAAATCAAAAGTGTGATGACGACGATGATATAGCTTCTGGCGAGAAGGTGGCATTTGAGATGCTGTAGCCAGAGGGCGAAAAGCTCGATGATGACAAAAACCAAAGGGATGGCATAATCCTGGACCCCCATAGAAGGTAGCATCAGGAAGACCAATAGTATGGCGATGGCGCTGAACAAGCCAGGCAATATCAAAAAGTTGAGCATGCGCACTTCCTGCTGCTCCATATCGGAGAGTTCTTCACTCAGTCCAATACTGGCAAGTCTGTTCCACGATCTTTTCAAAAACAGGTACATGTGCTTCAATTCATTCTTGAGTATCAGGCAGTTCTAATATTTCCATTCTTGACCAGCCCTCAACATGACACTCAGTGAATTGTAGTGCAGCAACTGTGCCGCTTTGCAAGTTCTGGACCCTACAAATCCTTTAGAGCATCTTTCTCGGCGCCAAGACTATCGTCCAGTTGACGATGTCGATTAACGGAGTTTTGCTTCTTCCGCTTTCTGATGTTTTTGGGCTCTACCAATTGAAGGTACCCGGTGTGCTTGTACCACAGGTATCGAAGCACATCATTCGGAGACTTGAAAAGGTGACCTGCTTGCTTAATCTTGTCCAAGTGCACCAGGGTGTCAATGACCAATATCAGTGTTTCCTTCATGGCCACTGCAAGACCAGCCGGATAATCAAAATGTGCTAATAGAATCTTCAGATCATCTACTTGCGTGGCATCCAGAGCCACTGGTGATTGCAGTAGATCCTCGCTTGTTTTTAGTGTTGATACTAATCGTTTTGGCGGAAGGGGTAGGAGTCGAACCTACACGAGTCATTAGCTCCGAACGGTTTTCAAGACCGTGGCCACCGCCTGTTGGCTTGCCCTTCCGTATTCTCAATTTGAGAACAGAGTTCTGTTTGGTGCAAAAAAAAAGCACCTCATTTCGAGGTGCCTTCTGTGTTTTGGTTTCTAAATTGATAACCTATGTAAACAGAACCTGCTCCTTAGTGCTTTCCTCGGATGAAAAGTATTGCGGCAGCGAACTCAGTGTGAGTTCGGATAAGATTAGAAGCTGTATGTTTTGAATTAGTTTCATGCTAGTCACAATTTTGAGCTTTGGGTATATACTCTTTGTTCGGTGAACACTA
>JAHDDV010000371.1 GCA_020629205.1 Chitinophagales bacterium
TTTCTGTCATACTTCGTTGCTCTTCAGTCGCGTAGCTAAGGCTATGCTTCATCCTCGCGCCTTGTCTGACAGAAAGATAAGCTCCTCAAAGCTGTTACGAACTTTGTTTACGCAGCACTAGCGCTCTCGCTCCGAGAGCCAATCAATTGCACGACGCTCCGGTTCCTGAGCGTAGTCGAAGGACTGTTGGAAAAGAGAGGATAAAGTGCTGCGAGTCAAGGGAATTGGCCCGCCACCACCGGGCAATCGACTCCGCTCAGTGTCCGGCGGCGGCTCCGAATACGGCAGTGTGGACTGACATAAAATTGATTGCAAGGGTTTTTTGCTCAGTCTGACATCTCGCTCCTCAGGGGGAGACACAAAATATAAACTCTGCCACGAGCTATGCCGGTGAAAAATAGCCCTGATCGCAGCGGTAAGGAGGGGTGCAGCAGCCGTGGCGACTGCACAGTAGATGCTGGCTCGACGTTAGGAGAGACGGCAGATGCTGAGCAGGAGCAGGCTGATGGGCGGCTCCTTTTAGCGGAGAGCAGGTAATCCATCCCCACGACCGAAACTGCCGCGCTCCAAAAAAGCGAGACGTCTCGACTTGTGTTACTCATTGACCCTTGATCACCGCCACTACAACACCATCCTAAAGTGCCCCGGCACATGCCCATACTCATTGCGATAATTCGAAGTTCGGTGCTTAGTCACTTGAAAACCCAGTCGCTCATAAAGTGCTTTGGCTCTTGGATTCTCTTCTGAAACATCCAGCATATAATGTTGACCAGACTTGAGTGGACATTGTTGCTTCAGAAGCTCAATCAGCTTGGTACCAAGACCTTGACTTTGAACAGTCGGGTCAATGCCAAGATGGCCAATGCAAACTTCACTGGATCGGGGAGGAGGGATAATGCGCTCGGCACGTAAACCTCTGGCAACAACACCAAAGCAGGACAGACCATAGAAGTTGATGATATTGAAAAAGTCCTTGACCATAAAGCCCTGCGCCTTGCTGCCGTCAAAGATCGAACCTATGCCAACTATGCGATCTTGCTGAAGTAGGGCATAGTGATTGCCGTAACCGAACTCTCCGCCTTTGCGGACAAAAGCATAATGAAGAAATTCGCCAGGACTATGGTGCTTGTTTTGGAAGACATAGCGAAAAGCATCCGGTCCCGATGAGAGAATCAAGGGCACAGCCTGCTCCACATCATCAGCGATGCATGGGCGAAAATGAATGTCGGAATCATGGCTCATCTACTCCTCGAAGGGATTGCCATAAGCTGGGTTAGTCAACATTCGATGGTCTGTCTGCGCTTTTAGAAAGGCAATCAGATTGGCTGTTTCTTCTTCCGAAAGAAAAACACCACCTCCCTGCTCAATAAAATCTGTTTCGGCAGATGGGTCCAGATTTGGGCTCTCTTGTACATGTTCATTGTAGAATTCCAATACCTCTTCCAAGGTCTCAAAACGACCATCGTGCATGTAAGGACCAGTGACTTCAATATTGATCAAACTAGGTGTCTTAAACTTGCCGTAGTCAGTAGGATTTCCTGTCACACCACCAAGACCGGGATCTTCAAAGCCGTAGATATCATCCGGGCCGTCCAGTCCATTGTTTCTGAACTCGAAGTCAGTTAGGTTGCCAGGTACAGCATGACAATGCAGGCAGCTTGATTTGATGTGATCAAGGTACAAAGCATGTCCATCCAAAGCTTCATCCGGAAGAAATACACTCGGATCACCTGAAGAAGCTAACTCCCAATCCGACTCAAAAGCGGTAATGGATCGTATAAACTGTGCAATGGCTTTTGTCGTGAGTTCCTTGGTGACAATCGTATCATTGAAGGCTTCCCAGTACATATCAACATAGTTGGGCTGCTCAGCAATTCTTTGTTCCACGATCGTCCAATCAGCGGCCATTTCAATTGGATTGGTCACAGGTACGAGATGCTGTTGCTCCAGTGTAGACTGAAGGCCATCCCAGGAAAACTTATCCCAGAAGATCATGTTAAAGAGCGGCATCGCATTACGGGTGCCTTCGTCTCCATGAATACCTGCTTCTACAGGCTTATCACTTCCAAAGGCAAACTCCTGCTTATGACAAGTGGCACAAGACATGGTAGAATCTCCGCTCAAAATCGGATCATAGAATAAATGACGACCTAGCAGAATACCTTCCTCGGTCATCGGATTATCCGGATTGAGGTACACCTGCTGTGCAGCAAAGGCCGGAGGGATCTCGATCTCATAGGGAACAGGCGTATGCGGATCTCTGCCCTGAGGCTCCACATCAGGCCCATCATCCTTGCAGCACTGAATGGTGAGCACAGTTATGGCAAGAAATAGAAAGGTCCAGAATTTATTATACATAGGATGATGATTTATTCGCCCTTCAATTTAGCTATTCAGGACCAAATTCGGGCTTGCTGATGAAGTTCAAATCACTTAGGGACTCTAAAAATGCCAGTAAATCTGCTTTTTCGTCAGTAGATAGACCTAAGGGAACAATTGCCGGATTCTGATTGATATGGCCCTGACCACCATGATCGTAATGCTCAATGATCTGCTCCAAACGCTGTATGCTGCCATCGTGCATATAGGGAGCCGTCAAAGCTACATTCCTCAATGAAGGCACCTTGAACTTACCAATATCAGCTAGATCCAAAGATACTCTCGCTCGTCCAAGATCACTGTATTCATCATACAAACCTATATTCTGGAAAGAGTAATCCGTATAATTAAAACCACTGTGACAGCTGCTGCATTGCGCCTTATCACCATTAAATAGAATTGCTCCCCTTATGGCTGCCGAATCAAGCACCGCCCCTGCATAGAGATATTGATCATAGGCACTTTCGCCACTGATTAAGGTCCGTTGAAAAGCACCCAAGGCTCTTGTCAGGACAAAGGCTGAGAACTCCTGATCATAGGCCTGCTCGGCCTGCGCCTGATACTCCGGAAACTCCTTCAGTCGATTGACTGCTTCCAGCATATTGAAAGCCATCTCCGTAGAGTCTTCCAATGGTCCTAGTACCTGAGTTTCCAAACTAATGCCTCCACCTTCTCTAAACAAATAGGGATGATAACCAACATTCGCCAAAGAAGGGGCATTTCTAAATCCAGTACGACCTTGCGCACCAATACTCACAGCTTCACCATCGGTAAAGGCCAGCTCCTGCAAATGACAAGAGGCACAGGCTATCTGCCCATCACGAGAGAGCCGTTTATCATAAAACAGTTGCTTGCCTAATGTAATCCTCGCCTGGGTCAGCTCATTGCCTTCCGGTACTGGCATCGCTGGAAAGCCCGCAGGCAAATCAAGCTCATAAACGGTAGCATCATTACAGGGATCGCTCTCACAGGAAAGCACTAAGCAAGCCAAAACCCATAAGATGATATAGCGGGGAAACGCGATCAAACGAACCTTATTTTATTCAAACATAGAAGGCCAGTTCTCCGCCAGTTGAGTGGCAATATGAAGGCTTTCAATATTGGTGTGATTTACGCGATCTACAGTAAAGTCGATATTGGTAAACAATTTCTCATAATCTACTGTCACGATTACATCCATCACACCATCCACAGTGGCTTCATTAACAGAAATGTCTACCAGCTCGAAGAAGTCGTCTTTACCAATATGGTACAAGACTGGAGCATTAGGCTCGCCATCTTCATCGGTATCTACCCGACCCTCAAACTTGAAGAAGATATAACCATTGTCCCAGCCCCAATACATGGACGGACTCTGAGAAGAAAGCGGATGAGGAGAAGTCCAGTTGGCTGGATCGCCATGATTCACCGACGACTCTACACCGATCCTAAATCCTAATCCCTTTACCGACTTCGCATTGAAGGTGCCAATTTCGTGAATTGTTGGCTCATCCGCACGTACCAGGATGTACTCATCCGTGAAGGAGGTAATCGCATCACCACTATCATCTTTGGGTGTAAAATGCGAACAATAAAACATCCCCAAATCAAAACGCATGGCAATGCCATCAATCTCGTACACAGAACCGTACACGGCATCCTCCGACCCAAACTTATGCTCAAACTGCATACGCAGCGTCACCTCATCATTATCATCATCCCCACATCCAAAAAATGTCAATGCGCCGATCAGCGCAGAAAGTAAAAACAGATGGTTTAGTCTCATCTTTATAGTTTAAGCTTGTGGTTGCACACCACCTTTTTTTAATAGAAAGTAGAACATTACTATATCAAACACGGTATGTGCTGCAATAGCTGAGATCAAGCCCACTTGATCAAATAAAGAGCCCAGCCCAATGCTAATTCCCACCATGATCAGGCCATAGGCAAAAACGTTCATATGACGCACATTGAGATAGCCATGGATAGCCACGAAGAGCACAGATGTAACAATAATGCCAAGGAATGGTTGTATGCCCGCACGAAACAAAATCTCCTCGCCAATACCCGCACAGAGCGAAAAGAATATAGCATCGATCATACTGACCGAGCCTTCCTCAAACAAGTCTCCGAGGTGCGAACTCAACTGCTTGGCCAAACCGTTTTTTACCGCTATTATAGCAACGATAGCCGCAAGGATTCCGAAGCCAATACCACAGGTAAATTCCAGATAAAGTTCCTTATCCGACAAAAAGAGGTCCAGCGGACGCTTATCCAGAAAGACAAAATTGATCGCCATACCGATAAAAGAGAAACCAAATAAGGTCGCCCAACTCATCTTATACAGCAGTCGTTTTGTTACTTTCAAGCCTGGAATTTTCTGGTTACAACTTTAAATGCTTAGCTTGGTATAGCCCTCAGCAGGCATCCCAAACAACTATTGTCTAACAACAATTTGTCGATTCTGGCTCGCTAAAATACACTTATGATTGTACTTGGAGACAAAATTATCAGCGATGATGTAGTCGAAGAACAATTCCTCTGCAATCTTGATGCCTGCAAAGGTGCCTGCTGCATAGAAGGCGACGGCGGTGCCCCGCTCGATCCCTCAGAAGTTGATATGATCAAGGAAGTCTACCCGATTATAGAGCCGAGCCTGAGCGAACGTAGCAAGAAAGAAATCGCTCAACAAGGCTATTCTATGTGGAACGTCAAGGAGGCCTATCACGAGACTCCACTCATAGATGGCCGCGCCTGCGTCTACCTCAACTACGATGAAAAAGGCATAGCCAAATGTGCTTTCGAGCAAGCCTATGAAGAGGGCAAGATCGATTGGAAGAAACCTGTGAGTTGTCATCTCTATCCCATTCGTATTACTTCCTACAAAGACTACGATGCCATAAATTACGATCGCTGGGACATCTGTTCACCCGCCTGCGCACATGGCAAAAAACACAAGGTACCGCTCTACAAATTTGTCAAAGAAGCCCTGATCAGAAAGTATGGCGAAGACTTCTACACCGAGCTGGAACA
>JAHDDV010000372.1:0-2313 GCA_020629205.1 Chitinophagales bacterium
AGCGTGGTGAATGCCAGAGACGGGCAGGCTCGGAACGCAGTGGAGAGACTGACTGACTCCGGCATGAACAGCTAGCAGAGTGCTGAGTATTAGTGGAGCACGGGTAGATCGCTGCCACGACCTTGTCTGCTGCGCTCCCCAAAAAAGAAAATTGATGCCTACCTAATCAGAGTGACGTTACCGTCCAGATAGTAATTTTTAATCTCGTTTGTCGTGCTAAGGTCGTAGAAGAGCATCCAGACATAGACTCCTAGTGGAAGCTCTTCTCCATTGTAAGTGCCATCCCAGCCGGGGTTAATCGCGGTAGAGTGATGTACTTGCTTTCCCCATCGATCATATACGTAGAAGTTGACATTTTCTACTTCGCAGGGGCCGAAGGCGCGGAAGTTGTCGTTTAATCCATCACCGTTGGGAGAGAATGCATTAGGGATGATTAAATTACATTCGCAGAGTTCGAATGTGAAATTGGAGTTAAGTATTAAAGGGCAGTCGGGGGATTGGTTGAGTGTGTCGGCGTAGGTGCCGCTTTCGGTAATAATTCGGCCGTTAAGTTCATAAGATTCTCCGACGCAGAGGTTCAGATCTTGTGTCTCGAAATCATAATTAGCTATACGTAAATCGGTGGTGACAATGCTGTCGCAAAAGTTCAAAGATTGCAAGGTGTCGATATAGGTGCCGGCTTGGTTTTGATCTGCCCCCTCGGCAAAATAGAACTCGTCAGGACAGATGGTGATCACTTGCTCCGATTCTAGAAAATCAATTCTGCTCAACTCTAAAATCGCGATACTGTCACAGAAGTCGGGAGTGCTGATTGTATCGATATAAGTTCCGGGCTCTGTCAGTTCCTGACTCTGAAAAAAGAAGCTTTGTTCGCCGCAGATTTCCGCCTGTAGCGTTCCTTGTAGGATGTCTGCAAATTCGAGCGTAAGTATGACCAGACTATCGCAAAAATTTGCTGTCTGAAGGGTGTCTGAATACTCTCCTGCTTCAGTCAGCACCTGTTCGGCAAAGATGTAGGATTGACCTTGACAAATCTCCTCAGTGAAGAGCTCAACAATGAGTGGGTTGACAGTGAGGTCAAGGGTAATAGTACTGTCGCAACCGGCGGAAGAAACAAGGTTTTCTGTGTATATCCCGGATTCTTCAATGTTTTGATTGCCAAGTAGATAGGTCTGACCCATACAGATTTCTGCTTCCAGATTCAGGTTGTATTCATCTACTAATTCCAGATTGAGATTGATAATGCTGTCGCATTGATTTAGGGTTGGTATTGTGTCTGCATATTGTCCCGGTAAGGTTAGCAACTGATCGGCAAAAGCATAGCTTGCACCCTCGCAAATCTGCCCTTCGATTTCGACGATAGCCCCTTCGATAATGACGTTGATGGTATCGGAATAGACATTGCCACATTTGCTCACGCTGACCCAGTAGGTGCCGGATTCTGTGACTTCAAAAGTCTGTGAATTGACGCTGTTGATCCATTCATAATCGTACCAGCCGGGGCCTGCATCAAGTGTAATACTTTCCTCATTGCAGACGATAAGGTCGGGCCCCAAATCTAATTCTGATGGGGTGGCTGTGATGCGCATGTTGTCGACGAAGATGACGCCAAAATAGGTCGTATCCGGCATATAGCCAGCTTCGAGTTTGATATAGGTGAGGTCGATCGGTGGGGTGAAGCAGTAGTCCCAGGTGATCCAATCGAGGGCGGCTACCGGTCCGATTTGGCCGATGAATTGAGGCTCATCGCATTGCGCATTTCCTGCTGTGACCCTAAGGCTTGTTGGGATATCATAGTAGAGCCAATATCCGCCGTTGGTTAAGTGACCAAACTGATCTGAGTTCATGAGGTCTACTCTAATTTGGTATTCATTTCCTGCCAATAGAGGCTGCAGTAGTTGTTGGCCACAGCTTTCGACTTGATTGGCTAAGGCGGAGGAGTCACCGCGGCAGACCATGCTAATATAGGTGTCTCCATCACTTGCGGGTGAAGTTACATTCCAATGGCCTGGTTGTGTATCGGGTGAACTATTGTCATTGCAGATTTCCCAGGGATCAGGTGGTTGTCCAAGCAGTGATGGTCCTTCAAATGAAGGATTGGCGAGATACTGAGCCTGCAGGGTGACAGCCCACAAGCAAAGGGCAACAATTAGGGGAAATTGTCTCATATAGGTATATACGATTCGCGGGCACTTGTTCCCCCAAGATAGTGCATTTTTTATGTCATTCGATTGATTTTTCCTGCATAGCCTATGTGATCTTCATTAATTGAGTGAATTCCTGTCCATTTAGCTGCATAGCAAGAATGTAGAC
>JAHDDV010000372.1:2413-5384 GCA_020629205.1 Chitinophagales bacterium
GGGTCTTTTTTTGTCGCCAAAGTGAGATTTAGCCTACTAGTTGCGGTTAGAGGATTGTTAGTGCGCTGCAATAAGCCAGGGCCCAAAAAAAACGTTGCCGCCTTGAAAGAAAGTTTCAGGCGACAACGATTTACCAAGAACAATTACACTACAATAAAACACTACACTAATTCCTTGGGACTAACCTGGTTCCAAGGCTAAAAGAGAGTCTGCACTCTGTTTCCTACAAAATAATGAATGAAGATATGATCCTGCTTTATCCCTATTGATAGGTTAATGGTTTAGGCCTTGTTTGGGGTGGGTTTGAACTATAAATGATTTTTGATCGATATTGGTAATTAAAAGAAAGTGAATTGATTATGTGGTCGATATTCATTTGTGTTAGAACATTAATGTTACAACTGTTAATCTGAATACCACAAATGGTATGTGTTTTGTTAGCGCGATAGGAAGGCGGTGCAAGCTAGCCTCGGGTGCAGCGGTATGGCCTGCCTGTATGCGTCAGTGACTGCCAGCGCATGGTGGCTCGGAGCGCATGCGGAGAGACATCAGGCGCTGAAGCAGGAACAAGCAGACAGGTAGGCCATTTTAGCGGAACACGAGACGGGTGGTCCCGCGGCCGAAAAAGGCTGTGCTCCAAAACAAAGAACAGTAGAAAGTTATGAGTGTCGTCTTTGGACTGAGGGAAAGTCTGACAAGTCAGGAATAGCCGAGGAAGTGCAGATTATGTGTGTTTACTTTGTTTGCGTTTAAATTCAAAAATTCGCAGTTGGAGCAAAGTGATAGAAGCATAATTGAGGTTCGCATGTTACTGTTTAGATGGTTTCTTCTAAGCAGTGCCCTTTTGTCTGCGATGCTCGGTTTGTATTTCTCCGCTGAGGTCTATGGATTGTTGCTTTTTCAATCCTGTGTTTTGAGCTTGCTTCTCTTGTATTGGACGGTACCTGGTTTTGTGGAGGAAGATGAGGCGCTCGAGGATCTCCATCCGATTGCAGCTTGTTTGCGGGAAGTTGAACAGCACGAAGAGCTGCTATATACTATTGGCGGAGAAATAGAAGCAGGGATTAAAGAAGGGCTGAATGTCTATCAGAAAGTGGGGAAATCTGCATCGGGTTTGGAAAACAAAAGTACCGATGAAATCAATCTAAGGGCAATAACTGACATGGGTGCATTACAGCAAGTTGACGATATTAATCAACAGATGTTGTTAATTGTGAAATATGCTCGGCAAAGGTTGGCCTTGTACAGTGCGAATAATTTGAACACACTTTCTCCTCAGGATGCGGCTCTGTTTGGGAAACTTCGTGCTGATATTGGTCGTTGGCAGGAGGTAATGTATGGGAGTGAAAGAAATGCAAGGATTGGGCAGTCTATTTCTGTAGATCAATTAAGAGAATTTATTGATGGGCTCTATGTTGAAGAGCCTGATTATCGCTCTTGGGGAGTACGGATTGATTAGCAAGTCTTTCAAGTGAAGAAGTGAGTTGGCAAGTCCTTTGCTAAAAAAATCGTCTACTAATCCTCTACCTAACATTGTTAGAAGTGCATTGTTAGGAGATTGCAGCTCAAAGTGTTAATTATTGGCTTGAAATTCAAGGAGAATTCTCAATCCTTGTATTCCTTTGGTTTTGAAAGACTTGAGGCAATACCAAGCCATCGTGTACAGCCTTGGTTTTCTGAAAGGTGAATATGGATTCTGGTTTGTAATTGACTTGTGTGGACTCAATAGATTTTGATTCCTCTTCAAGTTGAAACGCAAGCCATATGTCATGAAAAGAATTTTATCACTTCTTGCATTCTGCCTTTTGCCCCTCTTTTACCAAACCGCACTACTAGCTGCTATCTTGCCAAATCCGGCAATCAGTGAAGAATCCTGTTACGAAGCCGCAGATGCTGCCATCACCTTAAGCCCAAGTGGAGGGACGCCACCCTACAGTTATGTTTGGGATGATGGAAGTACCGATGAGGATCGTTTTGGGCTGGCAGGTGGAAGCTACGTTGTAACTGTGAGTGATGCTTCTGGACAGACTGCCATTGGATCTTACGAGATATTGGCATCTAACATTAGTTGTTGCGACTGTACAATTACTCAGGGTAATCAGACTTACAATATCCAGCCTTTACTGGGCGATGAAGACATTCTTACTCATTACAGTTATGGGAATCCAGCGGGGGCGAGTGCCAATACCGGACTGGAGGAGATAGGTGCGATGACCTTGTATTTGTATGAGGAGAAAGCCACGGGAGCCATTTTTCTGGTGATCATATTGGATAAGCCAGGCAATCCGCAGGGGGGACGAGCATATGTAGACTTCTTTTGTATTCCTGAGGATGCGGTGGTTACCTTTTCTGATGATCCAGGCGAATGGACTGCAGTCTTTCCCACGGTTAATGCGCATTGGAGATGGGCAAAGTGTTGTACCGATGGGGGAATACTTGGAAATCTCAGCTGTGATATGACCTTCGATTTGTACCCTGACATTAGGAAGGGGATTAATGAAATAGATTGGGTTACAGGAGATATTAACAACCCTACTCGATATACTTATGCAGACCCCAACCAAAAAGTGCGGGTACTCTGTGGAAATACTGGATTTTGCTGTCCCGATGATTTTGCAGTGGATGTAGCAGTTACAAATGGTAGTTGTCAGAATGCAGTGGGGTCGATAGATGTAACACCGACAAGAGGGACAGCGCCCTATACCTATCAATGGGCTCATGGTGCCACGACGCAGAATCTCTCGAATATGCCTGCGGGTACATACACTGTCACCATCACTGATACTGAACTGTGTACTGATGTGATTTCAGCCACCATTACTGCGGCGGACAATGTGCCGCCTACTATTACTTGTCCAACAGGGGTAGCGGGGACATATAATTCAACACCGGGTCAATGTGGTTATCTGGTTAGCGATACCTCTTTTGATGCAACGTTTAGTGATAACTGCATCGGTGGAACGCTATCGAA
>JAHDDV010000373.1:0-1067 GCA_020629205.1 Chitinophagales bacterium
ACTATTGACGAATAATTCGCTTTGTCGATGTCCAATCCCCCTGGCTAATGCGAAGCAGATATATTCCACTTTGCCATGAGACTGCCTCAATAGTGTAGTTACTGGATATGATGCGGCTTTCGATCAATCTTCCGGTGAAGTCAAAGATCTCGATTGTGGCTGGAGTGGCATCATTGAGACTTATGTTGAAGGAAGAGGAAAATGGGTTGGGAGCCAAGGCTAAAAGCTTTTCCTCCATATCTTGAGTGCTGACAGATTCCAACTCGACAACAATCAGCTCGGAGCTTGCGGTGCAGCCCTCTTCGGTAGAGATGCTGACGAAGTAAACTCCAGAGCTAGCAGGTACATAACTTGGAAGATTTGCTTCCAGAAGCTCATCACCTTGATACCATTGGTAATTGACAGCATCTACTACATTTGTTGTCAATAATCCATCCTCATAAAAGATGGATACTTGAGTGTCCAGCACCTCGACTGTTAGGTTTGCGAGGCTTGCGCAGTAAGGCTCATCAGGGGTGAAAGTATATTCGTAACTTCCCGCTTGATCAGTGTCGATCATGGCCGGCTCCCAAGAACCTGTAATCTCGCCAGCGATCGGATCAGTCGGAAGCTCGGCTGATTCGCCCAGACAAACTGATAGGGATTCAAAGCTTGGAATGACTTGTGCTTCGATATTAATCGTGTGTGTGTACTCGTCTGCACATTCGTCATTTGGTGCGAAGGTGAAGGTAAACTCACCCGCCACATCTGTAGCGATGATCGACTGATCCCAAGATCCCGTGAGTGCTTCATTACTGCTTTCTGGCAGGTTGATCACTTCTTCATATTGGCAGATTGAACTGGGTAGGTCGAAGCTTGCTTGCACCGGTACCTCTGGTGTAATGATGAGCGATATACTCTCCGCACACGCTCCAGCATCAGGCATAAAGACATAGGTCACAGATTCGGACATAGAAGGGTCAATGACCGCTGGTGACCAGCTACCCGAGATACCTTGATTACTCGTGATGGGCAATTCTGGCGTCTCATCCAGGGTACAGAAGCTGTCTGCAATACTGAATTCAGGA
>JAHDDV010000373.1:1167-5375 GCA_020629205.1 Chitinophagales bacterium
ACCAAAGACTGTAAGTTGAGGAAATCGAAATCACTACAGACTGTGTTCAGTGTGGTATTGGTGCGCACTGGTTCATTATTGTCGAAATAGATGTCGACAAAATTCTCAATCAGCGCCCCATCGGGATTATTCGATCTTTGCTGTATGATAAACTCCACATACCCGTTGCTTTCGATTTCGTTGGTTGCAGAGTCTGGAAGAAGGATGTTGTTGAACGTCCAGATCGCTACATTGCCTTGTACTTGAAAGCTGTAATCATGGCTGGCTACTCTGGTGTCTAAGGTGCTGATGTCTAGCTCAGCCACATCGATGGTATCTACAAGCTGCACCCAAAATGCGGTGTCATTTCCTGTGTTCTGAAATCTGATTCTGTACTCGATTTCTTGTTCTGGTGATACATAGCGTGCCTCGGATACCCCGGCTGGAGTCGCTTTTTTGTCATTTGGATCAAGTGCGGCGATTATCTCGTCGCAAAATTTGTCTCTGGTGTATGTTAGGTAGCTATAAGGCGAGCTGTTGACAAAGCCCAATGAAAATGGAGCTTGTCCGCAAAGTTCCTGTACACGCTGGACATATTCATGGTAAGGGTTTCCTTCATTACAGAAAGCTTGTAATCTATGGGCCTTTCCATTTGCGGGAATAGTCACTGTCATCACTTCGCCGGCTTCCAATTGATAAGACTCAATATTGGATAAGACATCATCTTCATAGCAGCGGTATACGTTTTGATTCTGCATGGATTGTCCTACATTATTGATCTCAAAGGTGATTTCATCTCCCTCACAAAGGGAACGAACCTCGATATCCGAACCATCCCATAGGGGTAGTGGTTGATCACAGTCAGACTCGGGATAGATCTTCGCTTCTACGCAGGCAGTAGAACCTGGAAGTGCATCGCAGCTGAGCGCATAGGTAATCTTGATCTCCCCACAAGTAGCCATTGGAACTGATCCCAGAGAGATTCTAAGCGTTCCATTGGGCAGTACTTCGTATGCTTCTTCGAGTTCGAAATACGTCGTTGCTTCAGGTAAGACTACATCGATGTAGGCACCTTCAGCCGTGCTAGTACCCAGGTTACAATAGTCGACATACAAGGGTAGTTGCTGGCATGCGCGCATCAATGGCGCCCAGATCTCCACGGATAGATCGGTGCATGACTGCACTGTCTTGAGTCCCAGGTTCAGATTCGAAAAGTCATCGTCATAGCTCAAGGAGGTGAGGGTCAATGGTAAGCCCTCAGGGCAACTGTAATCCCAAAGCTGGTTGGGCAGTTGAGGATATATTTGATGTTCACCAATCTCACTATTGATTTCAAAGAAGCCTGAATTATCTGATACAACATAGTAACTGTCATCTCCGTCCGAGACTCTAATGCCTCCCAAACTTGTTTCTCCTTCGTCGAAAATGCAGTTTTCATTTTCATCGAGATACACATATCCCGAAAGACTCACACCGTTGAGGCAGCTGAAATCGATTTGATCGTATTGAAGGAAGTTGAGGTTTGGGAAATCCTCAAAAGGAGGAGCCACTCCTACAAAGTTGTTTGGACAAACACCGAGCGCATTGATGTTGAGTTGAGCGAAGTGTGGAAGGTGTCCGCTTAGGTTGTTGCCGCTCACATCGATCCATAGGGATCCATTGTCTCCCGTATTCGAGATGTCTGGAAATGTTCCAGTGAAATTGTTGTTTTGCAACTGAATTTCTCGAATGAAGGGCAAGTTTACATTGGGAATGAGACCGCTAAGGTTATTATCTCGGCAGTTGATCGTTCGTAGGTCTTCATATACGCCCATGTCGTGTAGCTCTCCTTCGAAGTTGTTGCCTCCAAATAGCAGCTGCTGCATATTTGGACAGCCAGCCGAAAGATCCGGGATCTCTCCCGACATGTCGTTTTCGCCCAAATTCAAATCAGTTAGGTTGGCAAGGGTGAAGTTCGGAATGGTCCCGGTCAGGTTGTTGCCTTGCAGGTCAAGTGAAACCAATGATTGGCAACTGTTAAACAATGGGACCTCTCCGCTTAGATTGTTGCTATAGAAGGTTAGATACTTTAGATTTGGAAGATATTGGTAATCCACCAATGGCCCTGTAAGACCGGTGAAAGCCATCATAAGCCGTTCTAACTTCGGCATTCCCGTAAACTCACTGAGATTGCCTTGAATCTGCGCTGATCCTGATAAATCCAATTTGGTCAGTTCCGGCAACTGCAGATCATATACTCCATCGGAAATTAGCCCCAGGTTGGCTACGGAAACTTCCAGGACATGGCAACCATCATCGGTCAGGGTGACACCAGACCAAGTTCCCAATGGCCCTGTCAGCCAATTTGTCGAGAAGAACCAATCGTCTCCATTGTAATGGTTATAGAAATTAACCATCTGAATGGAGTCGCTTACAGAAACCGCGGTACACTGGGCCTTCATCTGTGTTGTACTTGCGAAACTTAAAGTGATCAAGAGGATCAGTGCTCGCTTGAAGTTGTTTATTAGGGTATTCATAGACGTTCTGCGTTTTTGTTGATGCTAATTTCGCCCAAAGCCTTAGGTCCGGCAAAAATAGGAAGGCGACATTGTTCGATATTTTGTACGGAACTACGGTCCATGATTGGTCTTAAAGAATTGTCAGTCAATTGTTTAGTCTAGATAAGTTGGGTTCTCTAATTCAATCTTTTGTGCAATAATTTTGCATCGATTTCAGACATTTTTTGCCTAATTTGACTTTCAAGGGCATATTCATCATCTCATGGCCGTCTGGAATTTGGATTTTGCTCGAATAATTCAGACTAAAAACCCCTTTACCGGCCGAATTCCTCCCCACATGCAGCTCAATAAACTCTTCAATCATCTTCGACACCTAAGTACGGATGAGGAAAAGCTGTTTCAAAAATGGTTGGCCTCTCCATTCTTAAACAGCAACAGGAAACTGCAAATACTGTTTCGATACCTGCGTAGGTCCTCTCCACATTATGAGGGCCGTCGCTTGAGCTCTGAGAAAATATCAGCTGCCATCTTTCCTGGAAAGCCCTATCGAGAAACCAGAATCAAGCAGCTTGGTGGTGAAATGGTGAAGCAGTTGTATCAGTTTTGGTTGTATCAAGATTTGCAGGCAGACAAGGCCATACAAGATATTAGGCTTTGGAAATTGCTCTATCGGCAGTCGCTTCCCAGGCCAGCGGAGAAGTTGAAGATGAACAGCAGAGAATATCTGTTTAATGAAGTACTACAAAAGGACAGCGCAAATCTAGCTCGTCACCGCTTCGCCATGCAGGAGCACTTGCACATTTTGCATTTGGGTAAGCGAGACCAGGAGCCGAAGCTGCAAGAAGTAAATGATACCATTGATCGCTATTATTTCTACGAAAAATTGAAGCATTACTGTAAGGCTTTGATCCAAAAGAAGTTTGGCTCTAAGCAATATGAAATCACTCTGATTGAGGAGATTCTGCAAGTGGTGGATGAGGATCGCTACCAATCCTTTTTAGGTTTGCAGTTTTATGCGCATGCCGTCCGATCCCTTAAGTTTCAAAGCGATGAAGACTATAAGGTCGTTAAGCGAATCCTCTTCGACAATATCGCTGTGCTGGATCGGAAGGAGCTACCCACCATGTTTTTGGTCGCCAGAAATTACTGCATTCAGCGACTCAATGACCGCAAAAGAAATTTCCTGGGAGAGCTTTTCGAGCTTTATGAATTGGAGAATGATCAAGGTATGATTCTCATCAATGGAAAGATTCCTTCTGCAACGTATAAGAATATTGCAACTGTGGCTCTGCTGCACAAGCGTTATGCTTGGTTGGAAGAATTCCTACATCGTCATAAAGCGGCTGTAGAAGAAAACAGCTACCTTTTTAATCTTGCACAGCTTCGCTTCAGTCAAGCCCGATACGAAGAGGTTCTGGAACTAGTGGAGCAGACGAGCTTCAAGGAAGTGCTCATGAACCTATCGGCCAAAGCCTGGCAATTGAAGACCTATTTTGAGCTTTGGGAAAAGTATCAGGATGACTATGCTCATGAAGAGAGATTGGAGGCACACCTTACCGCCTTCACCACCTTTCTCAATCGCAAGAAAGCACGACTACCTGGCCACTATTTGTACCACCTGAATCTCGCGAAGTTTGTGAGAGAGCTGCTTCGATATAGCCGTCCTTATGAGCGAGACGAGCAGGAGCTTAAGAAATTGCTGCAGAGGGTTAAGGCTACTGATCAAGTGGC
>JAHDDV010000374.1 GCA_020629205.1 Chitinophagales bacterium
TTAGGTTACCTACTGGTAGACCGTTATCTTTTTGGTATTGAACCAAAGCGGCACGTGTCTTAGGACCTAGAACATCATCCAATGGACCTGGATCGTATCCTGCAGCTTTCAGTGCATTTTGGATAGCGATTGTACGAGCAGTAGTCATCTTTGTATCACAAAGAACTTCTACCCAATCAGTAAATCCACCTGATTTAGTCAATTTCTGGCTAGTAACAGTTGTGTACTCAGCAGGGATCTCAATCTCTGTAGTATTGGCAGGAGAAGCCAATACCTGACGAGTAACTGTACGGTATTCAGGATCGATTTTTACTTCCTTCACCTGAGCTGGAGTTTGAAGAACTGTTTTAGTAACTGTTCTGTACTCAGCAGGGATAGGAGACTCGTTTGTTGTAGCTGGAGTCTTCAATACCTGACGGCTCACCGTCTTGTACTGAGCAGGAACTTCAGTCAAACACCAAACCTTACAATCATCAGGACTAGCGCCGGATTGTAGACAGTTTCTGTCTGCTTTACCTTTCACCCATTTAGTACTAGCTGGAGAGATCATTACTTGCTCGGTAACAGTCTCATAGGTAGGTGGAACGTAGTTTAGACGAGTACCAGCTTCTTTGACCATCACTTCTTCTTCAACAGTAGTGTAGGCAGGTGGTACGATTTCGTACACGGTGTATCCTTCTTTTACAAGTACTTGTTCTTCAACAGTTTTGTAGGAAGCAGGAACAATTTCGAGTCTTTTAGAAGCCTCTTTTACCAGGATTTGCTCAGACACAGTTTCGTATTGATCAGGGATCATACACTTGGCGTAGCACTTACCTGGAACTGCGTTTGGTGGAAGATCATCTTGTGCAAAAGCAGCTGATCCGAAAACCAACATAGCAATGGCAAAAGCACAAAGTCTAAATGTTTTCATATAGTAAGTTTTAGGTTAATTGAAACCAATTTTTTAATGTAAAGTACAGCCTGAAAGACATCAGTCAAAGGTAACATATTTTACCTTGCTGTCAAAGCTATTGACGCCAATTGTACGTCCACAAATTGTGGAAGTCACTAGCGGTGATTGGCATTTAGGTGTGATTGGATTGCCTGCCAGTCATAAAGTGTGGGATCGCCTAAGGGCGGACTAGTTGCTTGTGCGCGCGAAAGGATTGGGCTTCTTAACGCCTAGTTTGTTGTCTAGTTCCGGATAAAGAAGGTTAAAACGATACCAATCCATTTGCTTGTAGTAGTTGTCTCCGAAGAACTTAAGCAGTTTATCCATATCTACAGGTCTTTGAAAGCCTGCGATTGGCTGCGGATTGTTCATTAGTTCATCGAGAAATACGACTGAAGGGAAGCTGAGCCGGCCTCTGGTGAGGTAGAAGGCCATTTCGTGGAATCCACCGAGGTCTTTGGTATCGAAATAGTATTCGTTGTCTTTAAAGAATACACTCTCCGTCATTTGTGCATCCAACTTAACGGCGTAAAAGTTGTCGTTAATGTAATCGACGATTTCAGGATGTTGGAAAGTGGCTTCGTCCATCTTCTTGCACCAAAAGCACCAATCGGTGTAAATGTCGACGATTACTTTTCTTGGCTCTGAATTGTTTAAATTGATAGCCTCTTGCATGCTCATCCACTTGACTTTCTTAGGCACATTGCTGCTGTCGTCTGTAGAGAAGTTGTATGAAATAAGGCCAAAAACAATCAGTAAAATGGTGATTAGTATCTTACCGCTTTGCATTCGTGGTGTTTAAAGAAAGTATAGTAAGTAGTGTATTTTGACTTCTTGGTGATTGGAAGTGCATGCCAAAAATAATGATAATTTCAAGATTTAGGGAAAGAACCGCGCTAAATCGTGATAAAATGTGTGACAAATGGGTAAAAAAGTGGTCATTGGCATTTCTGGGGCAAGTGGCTCCATATATGCAAAAGTGCTGATGGATAAGTTGCAGCAGCTGGGGGACCAGGTATCAGCAGTGGGCGTAGTGATGTCGGATAATGCAAAGGATGTATGGGCATATGAGCTCGGAAATCGTGATTATAGCGAGTATGGTTACGATTTTTATGAAAAGGGCGACTTTATGGCCCCATTTGCATCTGGTTCAGCGGGTTATGATACCATGTTCATTTGTCCCTGTTCGATGGGTACCCTTGGGCGCATCGCTGCAGGGGTATCTGATGGCCTTATTGGCCGGGCAGCGGATGTGATGCTCAAAGAGCGAAGGAAGCTTCTTTTGGTAGTCCGGGAGACACCTTACGGGCTGATTCATATAGACAATATGAAGCGGGTTACCGAAGCCGGTGCGATCGTTTGTCCCGCTTCGCCTTCCTTCTATAGTAGACCAAATGACTTTGAGGCCCTTGTTGCGACGGTCGTTGATCGCTGTCTGGATCTGGCGGGATTTGACCTAAAAACCTATCGTTGGGGTGAGGATAGTTGAATGCCTCAAATTTCCTAAAAGTACAGGAGTCTATAAGCAATCAGCGAAATAAGCTCTTCCTGTAGTTGATGCTAGCAATCTGTTTATGAATGCGGCGGTCGATCACCCTTTGTTTCCAGAAATTAGATTGTGGATTTTTGACAACTGGCAGGAGATGGCGCCGCTAACATTGCGTGACTTCCAAGCCCGATTCGCTAAGCGCTTCATTATCAGTCGCTTTAGTAAGGGCGCCTAGATCCCGCTTTGGGATCATGGCGCCACTCATAAATTGAGCGACTTCAAATGCGAAAAATAAATTTATTTCTGGCGTCTAAATTTCAGCAGGATTTGGAGATTAGTTGTCGCAAATTTTGAATTTGTGGGACAGACTTTCGTATCTTACTGCTACCCCCGAATTTAGATTACGACTGCAACTACCCCGCAGTTCCGTTTCTTTTATCAAACAGCTTTCCATTTATTTTTCTGGCACTTTCCCAACAGGGAGAGCAGGACAAATTATGTCTATGTACCAAGTATAGGCAGGCGGCGGAGCTGTATCTACGAAACCCCCAAAATCTACACCATGCATGTAAACAGCACCAGTTCGAGCACTACAGATCTTCTAAACTATGCCAAGCTCATCCTTTCTAAGGTGAGTTTTGATGAGCACCTCTTTAGACGTGAAATCAGGAAGTTTCTTACTGAGCTGAAACCGGAGGATTGCGGGCTGCTGAAAAATTGGTGTCTACAAGAATTTGGCCATACATATCAGTTGGTCCTCCTGGAGGAGTTTGCGGAGCACCGATAATGGGTGAAGTTAATCAGTAATCAGTAACCTGTCAATATTAGGAGCGCAGCAGTTTGCGGGCGTGGCGATACCCGTCTCGCTCTCTGCTCCATTCGGCACCCGCCTGCTTGTTCCTGCAACAGTGCCTGCCGTCTCTTCGCTGTGCTACGAGCCAGCATGCACTGGCAGTCACTGGCGCATTCGGGCACCTCATACCGCGGCGATCGAGGCTATTTTTCACCGTCTGGTCGGCGTGGCGAGGAGTCTGGTGGCAGCAGCTTACCGTGTAATGTGGGCTGTGGTGGTGGTGGAAATGCCTCCGGGCATTTTTCCCTGGCACATGAATTCGGTAGAAAGTTCGTGATTTTTCTCTATGAGTGCGTGGTCGCGTGCACACTAGAAACTAGAAACTAAACACTACGTCTGAATCACCCCCGGATTAAAAGCCTTAGTAGCCGGTGCATTGTTGGCGGCCTGAATACCGGTAGAGATGATCTTTCGGGTTTCGACAGGGTCGATGATAGCATCTACCCATAGTCTGGCAGCGGCATACTGTGGTGTTGTCGCTTTTTCGTATCGGTCAGTAATCTCTTTGAGCAGTGCGGTTTGTTCTTCTTCCGAGACTTCTTCGCCTTTTGCTTTCTTGGAAGAGACTTGAATCTGCAGCAGCACTTTGGCCGCTTGTGCCCCTCCCATCACAGCAATTTTGGCAGTAGGCCAGGCAACGATCAGCCTGGGGTCATACGCCTTTCCGCACATGGCGTAATTGCCTGCGCCGTAGGAATTGCCGACTACGATAGAGAACTTGGGAACGACGGAATTGGATACAGCACTTACCATTTTTGCTCCGTCTTTAATGATGCCTCCGTGTTCAGATCTTGAGCCGACCATAAATCCGGATACATCGTGTAGGAAGACCAATGGAATCTTCTTTTGATTGCAGTTCATAATGAATCTGGCAGACTTGTCTGCCGAGTCAGAGTAGATGACACCGCCAAACTGCATTTCGCCTTTGCCATTCTTGATGATCTTTCTTTGATTAGCTACGATGCCGACTGCCCAGCCATCGATACGGGCATAGGCACAGATGATCGACTTTCCGTAGTCCTTTTTATACTCTTGTAGGCTATCAGCATCGACTAAACAGTCGAGCAGGTCTAGCATCTCGTAGGGTTTGGCCCCTTTCTCAGGGAATACCTTATAGAAGTCTTCAGCTGGTCGTTTTGGTCCCACGGCTTCAATGCGATCGAATCCTGCTTTGTCGAAACTGCCGATTTTATCCACCAGGTCTCTAATCGTTGCTAAACAGGTGGCATCATCTGGCATTTTGTAATCTGTCACCCCGGAGATATCGCAGTGTGTGTCTGCTCCACCAAGGGTTTGCTTGTCTACATCTTCACCAATGGCGGCTTTTACCAGATAAGGGCCAGCCAGAAAGATGCTTCCATTTCCTTCTACTATAAGCGCTTCATCAGACATGATAGGTAGATAGGCCCCCCCGGCCACGCAGCTGCCCATGATGGCAGCAATTTGCGGAATACCCATAGCAGAGATTTGAGCATTGTTTCTAAACATACGACCAAAATGCTCTTTATCTGCAAAGATCTGATCTTGCATCGGCAAGAATACTCCGGCACTGTCTACCAGGTAGATCAGCGGCAAGCGGTTTTCCATGGCGATTTCCTGTGCCCTCAGATTTTTCTTAGCGGTAATTGGAAACCAGGCTCCAGCTTTTACGGTAGCATCATTGGCTACTATCATACATTGTCGACCCTTTACGATTCCGATACCGGTCACAACACCTCCTGCTGGGCATCCACCGTATTCTTCGTACATCCCTTCACCGGCAAAAGCCCCAATTTCGCAGAAGTAGGAATCTGGGTCAATCAGCGCCTTCACTCGCTCACGCACCGTCATCTTGCCACGAGCATGTTGCTTTTCAATTTTCTTTTTTCCACCACCCTGGGCGATTCGGTGCAGGTCACGCTTAAGACGAGAAAGCAAGAGCTTCATAGCGTCTTCATTCTTATTCTGCTCGAGATTTTCTTTTTCCTTGCTCAATGGCTTTTTTTTTAGTGTCAAGTGTCAAGTGTCAAGTGCACTGTCGGTGGTCTTTAAATGATTGTTTGTCCTGAGCTTGATTTGTAAGTCTTGCGTCATCAGTCATCAGTCATCA
>JAHDDV010000375.1 GCA_020629205.1 Chitinophagales bacterium
ATTGTTGATTGTTGATTGTTGATTGTTGATTGTTGATTGTTGATTGTTGATTGTGAGGTTATTAAGGTGTGATTTTGGAATTTATCGGTTCCTATGATTCGACTTTATTTTCAATTGATTTTTCTTCTTGGCTTATTGCTTTGTCAATCTGCTTCGCCGCTTCTTGCCCAGTCTGGTTTGGTAAATGAGGACTTTCGAAACACGGATTTGAAGCTGGCACTGGAAAGTCTGGAAAGCAAGTACGGTATCAGCATCGCCTACGATCCTTTAGTCGTGTCTGAGCAAAAAATCAACCTCAAAATCAAGGATCGCTCTATTACAGAAGCGGTTGAACTACTCCTGGAAGATACCAGCCTTGAGTATCAGTTTGATGCTGCCGGAAATGTGTTGATCAGACGCAAACGCTTTGGCAATCGTGGTCTTCAAGCCTCTGTACAAAGCAAAGATGACCAAAGTCCGGTCATCTCAGCTGCCGTTGTTTTGATGCCTTCTCAGCTAGGCACCTACACAGATTCGAATGGAGACTTTGTTTTCAGCGCCTCTGAGCTGGAGGGTACTGAAGAGATCTGGATACAGTATCTCGGCTACAAGACCAAGAAGATCGCACTGGCGGAATTCGACAATGCTTCTACTGAGATCGACTTAGAGCCAAGCGATCTCAAACTTTCTACCGTCACCATCTGCGCTAAGCTTCCCAGCATTCAAACAGCTGAAATAGGAGAGCGGCACATGATCAATCCTCGCGTTTTGGATAGACTTCCACATTTTGGAAATGGAGTAGATCTATTGCGTACTTTGCAATTGCTCCCAGGCATCAATAATACGGACGACTTATCCTCCGGTCTGGAAATTCGAGGAAGCAAATCATCCGAAAGTTTGTATTTGCTGGATGGGATTCGGCTCTACAAGACTGATCACTTCTTCGGCATATTCAGCAATATCAACGAGAAAGTGATTGGCGATATGCAGCTCTATCTAAATGCCTTTCCAGCGCAGTATGGTGGCAAGACTGCCGGAGTATTGGCTATGAGCGGCAAAGCACATCAACCTACGAAAGTCAATGCCGAGATTGATATAAGTTTCCTTAGTACAAGCGTAGCCCTTCATACGCCTGTTGGCAATAAAATGAACCTTAGTCTTGGCCTTAGAAGCAGCAATGGTAATGTTGGCAACAATGGTTTCTATCAATTGCTAAAAGAACAGGAGGCAGAAATCAATCAGGCCAAAGATGATGACAATAATGGCCCAGATGTGTCTCTGTACGCCCAGAAACCAAATTTCAAATTTGGGGATCAAAATCTCAAATGGACCTGGCAGATCTCAAAGCAAAACAAGATTTCTATCGCAGGCTTTAGAAGTATCGATGATTTTTCCAATGACTTTGTCTACGAAATTGAGCGCCCGGGTCCTTCCTCGGGGCCGCCTCTGCTACAATCCTTTATGGAGACCTATGACTGGAGCAATGAAGGGCTAAGTTTACAGCATGAGTACCAATCCCAGGGCTCTTACACAAGCAATTTGACACTGGCCCATTCGAGTTTCGACCAGAAGCAGTTACTAGAATCTGAGCTCAAAGGTCCGGGGCTCCCGGAACAGGGCACTCAATTTGAAGATCGATACAATGGTAGTCTGAGCAGTCTGGAAATGAACTGGAAAAACAGCTTTAAATTGGGAGAGGCGAGCCAGTTTTCGATCGGCAGTAATCTGCTACGCTATCATTCCAAACTTTCCTTGTATCAAGGGCAGGATTCCAAGCTATCACAAGATTTGATACTCAGCGAAATCAGCCTTTACAGCCAGCTGAATCTTCAGGTGAGCAAGGACCTTGAAATGCAGTTGGGCCTTCGTGGCACAGCCATTGGTAGACGCAGCAAGATCTGTGTTTCACCTCGTCTGTTGCTCGAATACAGCTTCAGTGATCACCTCAAGGGCAAGACCAGCTTTGGCCGTTATTATCAGGCATTACGTCAATTGTATTACGAAGATCGCTTTGGGCGGTCGATGGATTTTTGGGTGCTTTTCGATCAGGAAGGCCTGCCACTTTTGACTTCCAACAACTGGATGGTGGGGGCGGAATACAAAAAAGGGAAGTACCTGATCGATGTAGAAATCTACCAGAAAGACATCGATGGTGTTGTAGAGTTTGCCCAGAGTAAGCCTGGTCCAAACAATGGCGGGGGCAGTAACAATTCCGACAATGAGCTTCGAATTTTTGAAGGCACAGCGCTCTACAAGGGCATGGATGTGTTGCTCTATCGAGAAGGCACACATCTTTCTAATTGGATTTCCTACAGCCTGAGCAAAAACGAAAATCGCTTTCGACAAATCGACAAGAACAATCCTTTCCCAGCTCAGAATGACCGCCGGCATCAGCTCAAATTTGTCAATATGCTAGAGCATAAGGATTGGCAATTCTCTGCGAGCTTTGTCTATGCTTCAGGCCGTCCCTACAGTGATCTCTCAAAGCTCGACGGCGAAAGGCGCGAAGACCTGAATCGCGATGACCGAATCAAACGTCTGCCTGCTTATCACCGCCTTGACATCGGTATCGAGCGGGTCTTTGATTTTGACAAATTCAGTCTCTCACTCAATCTGTCGGTGTTCAATCTGCTGGATCACAATAATGTAAAGTATGTACAGTTCATCTCCACCATTCCCAAGGAGGATAATGGCGGAAACAACAATCCGCCCAAGCATGAGGTTCTAGGCACGGAGGTCAATATGTTGGGTAGGACGCCTAATTTGACTTTGGGGCTTCGGTTTTAGTTTCTGGTTGATTGTTGATTGTTGATTGTTGATTGTTGATTGTTGATTGTTGATTGTTGATAACATACTGATAATATTCGTTTATTATCGCATTCGAATACAATTACTATAAAAACTAAAAAGCAGTTTGACTATGGTGTCAGCATCCTATTAAAGGTTTGCTTCTGATTGCATAAACAATCCAGATCCCATTTTCTTTTTTTGGAGCGCAGCCGTATCGGGACGTGGCGACACCCGTCCTGTGCTCCGCTAATACTCAGCACTCAGCTAGCTGCTCGTTGCACAGCCTGTTGCGTCTCTCCTATCGTCGAGCCACCACAGGCTGGCACTCACTACGCTATCTGAGCACTTCGTTCCGCTGCGCCCAGGGCTATTTTTCACCGTCTGGTCAGGCGTGGTTTGGGTTAACTGGCCTCTCGGCCAGCCTTACAATCGTTTGCGCTCCTACGGAGCTGAGGCTTTGTGGTTCGGATTGTGGATTAGTTGTTAGTGCCCTGGTTAGTCTGACTTGAACTCTGGTTCTTGTTGACTGTCAGAGATATCTGAATGCTGGAGCCATCATTGTCTGTTCGGCTTTTGGTATCCCTAGCGATCTGGCCCTTGCTTGCCAGGTGCTTACAATGGACTTTGTTTCTTCTATGAATGCCTTCGCTTCAACATCTTTCCAACGAAAGTAGTCAATCACACTCATGCACAGGTCAAAATCCAGACTGTTGCTTTCTTCCGAAATGTTCAGACTCAAACCAAAGCCATCTGGTGCTGGATTTATATCATAAGCCGGTGAGAGTTGCCATCCTTGGGGACCTAGTAAGAAACCGTGATTGCGCAGATGATCATCTGTATTGGACACTGCTACCGAAAAAACGATCCGCTTCCAAAGTTGACGAATGTCTTCATGAGCTCTAGTTCCGTAGTACTCCAGGAGCTCTACAAGCTCTAAATAGCTTCCACCTTCTTTGTGATTATATCCATCTTTATGCCCTAGCAAGGTCATAGCGGAAGCAAAATGAATTCTTCGGTTTTCTCTGTTTCGATCGAAGCGCTTGCTGAGGTAACTGTGTTGCTTTTGCGAGAACATTCGCGCTTCTCCAATGGCCACATCTATTCCTAGATCATGTGCCATACGGTTGACAACAGCCTCCCATGCTCCAATATCACTAGCATCGCTCCTACTGGGGAACTTTGCAATCCAGAGATTTCCCTTTGGATCAACAACACTAGCCTTCGGCCTTGCTCCTCCCAAGGAAGAGCCTGGAGAAAGCAACATCTTCAACCATTTTTCTGCATCCCGGTCTGTAAAAAAGTCTTCATCTTCGTAGCGAAGACTAGCTTGCTCCAGCTCTCTGATGCTTGTAAAGGGCGGTGCTTGAAACTGCGGATCATTGGACAGGAATGGTCCTTCAACGTCTTCTTTAAATCTAAGTCCGCCCATTCTGGTTTCATCGTTCACTCCTAAAAGAAAATCAGATTCAGCCAATCGTTTCGGAGGAAGATTTTTCTTTTGCGAATAAAGGGCTTCCCGTCGTTGCATCAAGACCCGTCCCCAACGATCTGGGGAGGAGTCGAGAAATAAGCCGAAATTTGGCTTATCTCCTGAGAGGTATTGAGGTCCTGTAAACAGCTGCAAATCAGGATCAATGCTCGCGGCAAAGTCACTATTCAGCCAATCACGTTGATACTCAAAAGAAAAGATTTCCTCCCCTTTGCTAGTCTGTGATCGTAGGACACCTAATTGCTGTGTCTTTTCCAAACCTACCCAATCTGCATAGACAATAATCTCTCTCATGTCTCCCGCTTTTTCTTTGGTCCTCGTTGTTTTCTTATCAGGTTTATGTCTTGCAGCTTTCTACCCAAAACATCATCTTCGGCTAGTAGCTTGAAATCCTCCATCAAGCCCAGCACTGACAGAACCTTCAGGTAGGTACCCATACTGATATGATCACTTCCCTTTTCGACGTGCCAAAGGGTTTTACGGCTGATATTGGCCCGTTCGGACACCTGTTCGGTGGTCAGTCTTCGTCTTAGTCTCGCCAGCTTTAGTCTGCCCCCTAAGTTTTGTGCGATTCTTTGCTCTTTGGGTAGTAGTTTGAGTTTCTTTAGTCCCATAATATTTCTATATAGAAACAAATATAGCCTCTATAGGTTTAAATAGCAACATTATTAACAGAGGCGGTAGATCAAGGAGCAAGGAGCAAAGAGCAAAGAGCAAGGAACACGGAGCAAGGAGCAAGGAGCAAGGAGCAAAGAGCAAAGAGCAAGGAACACGGAGCAAGGAGCAAGGAGCAAAGAGCAAAGAGCAAGGAACACGGAACACGGAGCAAGGAGCAAGGAGCAAGGAGCAAAGAGCAAGGAGCAAAGAGCAAGGAGCAAAGAGCAAGGAACACGGAGCAAGGAGCAAGGAGCAAGGAGCAAGGAGAATACAGAAACAGGTTGACCCGATATTTTCAACTGCCACGACAGACTGAGCAAGGGTGGTGAAAAATAGCCCCGATGGAAGAGGAAATGGCGGCGCCAGATGTGGGTCTGAATGTGCCACTGGCGGAGGCTCGACGATAGGAGAGACTCGCTAGTGCTACAT
>JAHDDV010000376.1 GCA_020629205.1 Chitinophagales bacterium
CCTTGATCGATGACGCACACATTCACGCAGAGTCTCCTTATGAGTTTCACGCCGATCTGGTGCTGGACAATGTCGAGGCACATACAGATTATGTGATCGAAGCCAAAGCATGGGGTCATGACGATGGTCAACATGAGGCCATGGCAACAAGGTCTTTCCATGTTCACATGTAGGCAATGCTCCGGCTCAGAAATCGAGCGGATAAACATACAAAATTAATTGTCAATTGATTTGACAATTTCCTTCCATAATGGGGGTGATTCTGAAAGGGATCATCCCCTCTTCTCGTTTATGATCGCCCTGATATTTGATTTCCTTCTCTGACAAGCACCATATTGCACATCTGCAATTTTTTGAAACTGCCACGATAATGTTATTTTGAGGTCTAATCCCCTCACTATGAAATATGGCTTTGTCATTGATAACAGAAAGTGTATCGGCTGTCATGCCTGCACAGTCGCCTGCAAGTCCGAACACGATGTCGCCATCGGTGTAAACCGAACCTGGGTCAAGCAAGTTGAGAAAGGACAGTTCCCCAATACAAGAAGGGTATTCTCTGTTATGCGATGCAATCATTGCACCGATGCCCCCTGTGTCAATATTTGCCCCACTCAAGCACTATTTACTCGCGAAGATGGAATCGTAGATTTCGACAACAGCGCCTGCATTGGTTGCAAATCCTGCATTCAAGCTTGTCCCTACGATGCCCTGTACATCGATCCCAAAACCAGCACAGCGGCAAAGTGCAACTATTGCGCCCATCGTGTGGATATTGGACTGGAACCAGCCTGCGTCAATGTCTGTCCCGAGCATGCCATCATCTCAGGTGATATGGATGATATCGATTCTGAAATCGCGCAGCTCCTTGCACGAGAACAGGTGACTGTTAGGAAGTCGGAAAAAGGGACTAAACCAAATGTCTACTACATCAATGGCGATCAGGACAGCCTGAATCCAACAGCTACTTCGATCTCCGACCAATACATGTGGAGCTCGCAATCGCAAGGCGTTGGACACTACGCAAAGTATGCCGAAAATCGGCTGGCCGAAGGAGCCGATATCGTACAGATGGCTGCACAACTTAGCGGTAGAGAAATGAACATTGCTCCAGACGATGCCAATAAGAAGTCGGTCGAAGTAATCATGCAAGGCAAGAGCAAGCGGGTCTCTGATCAACCCTCAAAAGGCCTGCTCTGGGGCAAAGAAGTCACCGCCTATGTATGGACAAAAGCCATCGCTTCTGGTGCCTTCCTCCTACCCTTCCTCGCATGGCTCTGGACGGGAGGAATCAATACACACTCCCTCTGGGTGGGATCTACGGTCGGGATCATCTTCCTTACTTTAACCGGACTACTACTCATAAAAGACCTTGACCAACCAAGTCGATTTCTATACGTCCTGCTCAAACCACAATGGGGTTCGTGGCTGGTCAAAGGGGGTTATGCCATTACTTTTTTCGGAGCATCAATGGCCCTGGTACTCCTGTCCATAATTCTCGATTCAGAAATTTTGAGACAGATTGGACTTTACTCTGGAGCCTTCTTCGGAACCATCACGGCCATCTACACTGCCTTCCTCTTTGCTCAGGCAAAAGGACGTGACTTCTGGCAAAGTCCCGTACTCGCTTTGCATATGCTGATTCATAGTCTGCTCGCAGGAGCTGCTGTCTTCGCCATTGCCACTGTGTTGGGACTAAATCCTTCGGGATGGTCAGAGACCGTTCCTTTCTTCTTCAAGTTCGGAATCCTTTTCAATCTGGTTATACTGGCCCTCGAACTCGGTATGCCACATCCTACTGCTGATGCGCAGCGCGTCAGCAAAATGATTCTGAAAGGGGAATACAAGAACTACTTTTGGATCGGCAGTATTCTCATAGGAAACATCATCCCACTCCTGCTAATTCTGTTTGGCGGAGGCGGGATAATGACTGCCATCGCTGGTGTTCTATTACTGATCGGCATGTACTGTACCGAGCATATTTGGGTAGAGGCACCACAGAGAATTCCACTAGCTTAAGTTCCCGAAAAGACCTGAAAGAATTCAATCTCAAAACTCGTTTCAAAGCCACATAAATGCGCAAGAAAGGTTTCATTGAAAATATAGCCGAGAAGCTTCGGCTGATTCCCAAATCAGAGGGCACTGCCGACAAGCTCCCCCATCTCTCCGAGCCGGGCCAGCTGCAATCCTACCCTCCCCCAGAGCAATGGGACGATTGGGTGGAGTACGAGGCTACTAGCTGGCCACGAAGGGAGAAGAAGCATTACAGCGTGGTTCCTACCACCTGTTTCAACTGTGAATCTGCCTGCGGTCTACTGGCCTACGTAGACAAGGAAAGCCAGGAGGTGCGCAAGTTTGAAGGCAATCCTTATCATCCTGGGAGCCGTGGTAGAAATTGCGCCAAAGGGCCCGCTACAATCAATCAAATCACCGATCCCGACCGCATTCTATATCCGCTGAAAAGAAAAGGAGATAGAGGCAGTGGCGAATGGGAACGCTGCAGCTGGGACGATGCTCTGGATGATATTGCCGGAAAGATTCGCAAGGCCCTACAGGAGAAAAGGCACAATGAGATTGCCTACCACGTAGGACGTCCCGGCCATGAAGGCTATGCCAATCGGGTAATGCAGGCCTGGGGAATTGATGGCCACAATAGCCATACAAATATCTGCTCTTCCGGCGCACGCTTCGGTTACAATCTTTGGTATGGATATGACCGCCCTTCTCCGGATCATGCCGAGGCTGATTTCATTCTCTTGATCTCGGCCCACCTGGAGTCTGGACACTACTTCAATCCACATGCTCAGCGCATCATAGAAGGCATGATGAAGGGGGCCAAATTGGCGGTGCTGGATCCTCGGTTGAGCAATACAGCAAGTATGGCCAACTATTGGATGCCGACTTACCCGGGCACGGAAGCTGCTCTCCTACTGGCCATGGCAAAGATCATTCTCGAAGAAGGCCTTTTCAATCGCCCTTTCATGGAAAACTGGGTCAATTGGCAGGATTATATGAAAGCTGAACATCCGGATTCCGAATTGAATTTCGATACCTATATCCAAAAAGTCATCGACTTGTACGCCGAGTACACGCCAGAATTTGCCAGCAATGAAAGCGGTGTACCTGCGGAGACGATCATCGAAGTAGCTCATCAAATCGGTCGGGCTGGATCACGTTTTGCCACACATAATTGGCGCTCCGCTTCAAGTGGAAATCTGGGGGGTTGGTGCGTAAGTCGTGCTTTGCATTTCCTCAATGTGATCACCGGAAGCGTCGGCACCAAGGGCGGCACCTCTCCAAATAGCTGGAACAAATTCAAACCCAAATTCTTCGATGTACCACCGGGCCAGAAGTTCTGGAACGAGCTGCATTATCCAAACGAGTACCCGCTGGCATTTTTCGAAATGAGCTTCCTGCTCCCTCATTTTCTCAAAGACAATCGGGGCAAGATGGACGTCTATTTCACAAGAGTCTTCAATCCCGTCTGGACATATCCAGATGGCTTCACCTGGATGGAAGCACTGCAAGACAAGCAAAAATTCGGCATGCACATCGCGCTTACTCCCACTTGGAATGAAACCGCCTATTTTGCTGATTACGTACTGCCGATGGGCCATGCTTCTGAGCGTCATGATATAAACAGTTATGCAACCCATTCTGGTATGTGGATCGCATTCCGTCAGCCTGTTTTACGAGAGGCGGCCCGCCGTGAAGGAAAGACATTCGAATTTACTTACGAAGTAAATCCGGGCGAGGTTTGGGAGGAAGATGAGTTTTGGATAGAACTGTCCTGGCGTATCGATCCGGATGGCAGTCTTGGTGTCCGAAAGCACTTTTTGTCCCCCTACAGAAAAGACCAGAAGATAAACATAGACGAATATTATCAATACATTTTTGAAAACACCAAAGGACTACCTGAAGCCGCAGCAAAGGAGCAATTGAGTCCCCTGGATTATATGAAAAAGTACGGCGCTTTTGAAGTAGAAAACTTCACTTACAACAAGCACGAAACAAAACTATCTGAGGAACAATTGCGGGGCAGTACCAGAGAAGGCGATCTAATCAAGAAGGACGGCAAGACCATCGGCCTTGAAGTCAATGGAGAAGCAGTCGTAGGCTTTCCGACCCCTACGCGCAAACAAGAATTTTTCTCTCAGACCATGGTGGACTGGAAGTGGCCGGAGTATGCTTTACCCACTTACATCAAGAGTCATATCCACGAAGAGGAAATGGATCGTGCCGCTGGAGACTTCCCATTGGTGCCCACTTTCCGCCTACCGGTACTTATTCATTCCCGCTCCGGAAATGCGAAATGGCTTACCGAGATTGCCAATAGAAATCCGATCTGGATGCATACTTCTGATGCGGCCCGTCTTAAGCTCGTCACAGGTGATCTGGTCCGCATCAATACCGAGATCGGCTATTTCGTAGACAAGGTTTGGGTGACCGAAGCTATCAAGCCCGGCATCATCGCTTGCTCCCATCACCTGGGCCGCTGGCGTCGTCCCCAAGATAAAATCGGCAATCGCTGGGCCACTAATACGGTCAAGATTGAAGGCAAGGAAAACGGTGTTTACAATATGTCGACCATCGCTGGTGTCCGCCCTTTTGAGAGTGGCGACTCCGATTCCAAACGTATCTTTTGGAGCGATGGAGGGGTACATCAAAACATCACTTTCCCCGTTCATCCCGACCCGATCAGTGGCATGCATTGCTGGCACCAAAAGGTCCGAGTAACTAAGGCAGAAGCCGGAGATAATTACGGCGATGTACAGGTCGATACCAATAAGAGTTTTGAAGTCTACAAGAAGTGGTTAGCTAAAACGCGACCGGCTCCGGGGCCAAATGGTCTTCGTCGTCCCTTGTGGTTCAAGCGTCCGGTCCGGCCTGATGAGAGTGCCTACTACATTAAGGATTAGGAGCGCAGCCTCATTCGCTTATGGCAATACCCGTCCGGCTATCCGCTATAATGATGGCACCCTTTGCTGCTGTCTGCATCCGCTGCTGGGGTCTCTCCTATCGTCGAGCCCCCATCAGCGGCGCATACAGGGCGCGCAGTGCACCATCATTTCCGCTTCTATCCGGGCTATTCATCACCAGCGCTTGTTCTGGTGAGTTTTCTTTCTGGCTGATTGATCGGGAAGGGGGGGCTTGATTGCGTATTGTGTATCACTGTTGTCCGGGGAAAAATCGGAAGACTCAAGGCTCAAGACGCAAGACTGAAGACGCAAAACTCAAGACTAAGTACTAAAGACGAACTGCTAGATGCTGACGAATCAATCAAAAGAGGTTCAGCGACAT
>JAHDDV010000377.1 GCA_020629205.1 Chitinophagales bacterium
TCTTCCAGATAGACATTATTTAGACTTACCAGAGCAGTATCTTCCCAAATGTCAAAGCTGCTGCAGATGAAGTTGACTGTCGTGTTGGTTCTTATAGGGACATTGTTGTCAAAGTAAATATCGGCGAAGTTTTCGATGAGAGTGCCATCTGGGTTGCCTTCATTTTGCTGTAGCACAAATTCAACAAAACCATGACTTGCTTCCTCGTTAGTATCTGAGTCTGGTAGCAGTATGTTTTCAAAAGTCCAAACAGCTACATTGTCTATTAACTCGAAATAGTAGGGGTGGCTGGAACTCCTTAGGTCCAGTGTACTCAGTTGAAGACTGGCATTATCTAAGGTGTCCACAAGCTGCACCCAAAATGCAGTGTCGTTACCAGTATTTTGAAAGCGAATTCTGTATTCTAGTTCAGTTGTTGGAAGCGTGAAATTTTGATCCGTCGTTCCGGTAGGGCTGACAGATTTATCATTCGGGTCAAAAGAACCGATAATCTCTGCACAGAAGATGTCCTTTGTATCACTAAGATCGCTGTAAGGGCTGCTGTTTACAAAGCCCAATGAATAGGGTTCAGTGCCGCAAAGTTCCAGTGCCTTTTGTGCATAGTCCTGAAAGGGATTTCCTTCATTGCAGAAGGCCTTTACCCTATGGGCCTTGCCATTTGCATCTGCTTTGTATACCGCAGACTCACCAGCCTGCAACATGTAGGTGCCAATGTTTACCAGCAAATCATCTTCATAGCATCGGTAGACGTTCGGACTAGACATGGATTCTCCATGATTGATGATCGTGAAGGTGACTTCTTCCCCGCCACATTCCGAATCAATCGAAATATCTGAGCCATCCCAGACGGCACTCACATTGGAGCAGTTGCCTGCGGGGAAGGCCTGCGCTGTAGCACAAAACGCTGCCCCGATTGGTAGATCACAGGAGAGTTCGATCTGCATTTCGATTCGCTCACATTGACCAACTGGGACCGTACCCAGGTTGATGCGTATGGTTCCATCTTGAAGTTCATCATGACTTTCTTCAAGGGAGTAGAATTGTAGCTCCGGGATTGAAAGATCAATATAAGCGTCTTCTGCTGCCAAAGTTCCTTGATTGCAATAATCCACAAAGAAAGGAATGATGTTACAGCTTCTTGGGAGCGGCGCCGAGATTTCCACACTGAGGCTTTGACAATCCTCCGTGGGAACTAGGGCTATGTTTAGGTTCTCAAAGGACTGATCCAAGGAGTCCCCGATAATGTTTATTGGCAAGAGCTCTGGGCAGCCAAAGTCCCAAAGAGCATTAGGGAGGATTGCAGAGAGGTTATTTTCTCCCACGCCCACCAGCATCTCATAAAAACCATTCTCCCCAGTAGTCGCAATACTTCCCAGATCTTGATTTTCAACCTGCACTCCGGAGAGGCCTATGTCATCGGCATCAAAAATGCAGTCGCCATTAATATCCCAAAAGACATGGCCAGATAGTTCAATACCGTCCAAACAAGTAAAGTCGATGTCGGCCCATGTGAATCCCGCCATGTACGCAAATTGATCGGAAGTAGGAATCGTTCCACTAAAGTTGTTAGGGCAGACACTAAGCTGTGAGACCTGTGTCTCCGAAAAATTTGGTAGAGGGCCACTTAGTTGATTGTTAGCAAGCAATATTTGTGAGCTTGTCTCATGCAATGTAGGAAATGGGCCTGTAAGTGAATTGTTACTCAATTTTACAACCCGTAGGCTCGGAGAACTAAGACTTGGGATTTGGCCAACTAGTTCACAGTCTTCACATTCAAAGGTAAACAGCTGGCCGTATGCCGATAGATCAGGTATTTCTCCTCCTAGAGGATTCCCATTAAGTACCAAATATTCTAGTTGTGTATAGTTAGAGGAGAGGTCTGGAATACCCCCTGAAAGGTTGTTGTGTTGGACCCTTAGCCATTCCAATTCGGGCGTTGGCATTATTGGGATAGACCCCGTTAATTGATTGTAGGATAGCTCGAGATCTCTTAAGGAGGGTAAATCCAGAACTGGTATGTCGCCAGACAGGTTATTGAAGTGCAAATTTAGTGTTTGCAATTCAAACAGCGCAAATTGTGGTATTGGGCCGGAGAGCTCGTTGAAGGATAGGTCAAGGAGCACCAACTGATCAAGGCCTGTGTAGTCCGGGATTTCCCCTTCAAGTGCATTGCCATCCAAACTTAGCCATTGTAGATTCGGAAGGTTTTCATACTCAAGAAGCTGCCCTGTCAAGCCGCAGTGACTCAAAGATAACTGTCGGAGAGATGGTGTCGCAGAGAATGATGGTAAAGGACCACTCATATACTCATTGAATTCCAAATGCAGGTCAAGAAGCTCTGGTAGGTTCTGAAAATCTGGAATCGGCCCATCAAGTCCTGTCCCACTAAGATCCAGAATAGATAAGGAGGGCATCCCAGTGAAGTCCGGAAGGCCAGCATTAAGACCTACATTGCCCCTGAGATTCAGCTCTTCGAGCTCTGGGAATTGTAGATCTGGCATGGGGCCGACCAAGCCATTGTTTGGCATTACGATGCCTATCACATGGCAGTTGTCCTCACTGACAGTGACCCCATACCACTCGCTGACAGGTCCACTAAACCAATTATCCTGATTGGTCCATACTGGTCCATCAAGATTTTGGTACATGGATACGAGTTCCAGAGAATCGGACTCTGACACGGCAGTGCACTGTGCCTCGCACGACTGACTGTTGTAAAGCAAAGACGCTAGGCAGAGGCAAAAATGTAGTATTAAATGTTGGTTGGTTAATCTCATAGTCTTTCTGCGCTTTTGTTATACCAAATGTCGCATAACCAAGGAGTCTGATCAAAAATCACTCTTGACCATAGTTAGTAAATTTTTCTCCCTATTTTGTCTGTTGTTGCTGTAATTTTGTGTGTAAGTCTTTGGTTGTCAATTGTAGAGTGCTGTCGTGCTGCCAATGATTAGTTAGTTGTTTTTTCTTCATTGGATAGAGGTTCCTTTTGCCCTTTTGTTACAGATTTAGCGTGTACTTGGCAAATTGGAGGCCTGTAGGCATTTTGCAGCCAGGATTTGGTCCCCGAAAGTTCTTGAGTAGGCTAAGGATAATTCGAATTTTATGCTCCTAAAAAAGCTTTATAAACATCTGCGAAAGCTTAGTGCAAAGGAAGAACGACAATTCCTTCGCTGGCTTCAATCTCCCTATCACAACGGTAACCGGAATTTGGAGGTGATGTTTGCATACATCCGCAAGAGCAGTCCCCTATATGAAGGAGCCAGATTACAGCCGGAGTCGATTTATCAAGCGCTCTATCCCCAAAAGAAATACAAAGAAATCAGGATCAAACAATTGGGCGTTGAAATGCTCAACCAACTCAATGGATTTTGGACTGATCAGGCGCAACAGGAACGAGAAATAGATAGAGAGCTTCTGCTTTGGCCAAAGCTTCATCATGCCGGACTGCCCTCAGCGGCAAAGGGCCTGAAGAGCAGGTGCCACAAGAGGCTGTTTGAGCACAACCTCCATCGGGACTCCGATAATCTAAGGCGCTTCCAGTTTGCTATGGAGGAACATCAACAGATTCTACAGCAAGGGAAAAGAGACTTGGAGCCGAAATTGCAAGAAGTCAACGATACCCTCGATCGTCACTATTATTATGAAAAGCTCAAGCACTATTGCAAATCTCTCGTTCAGGGCAAGTTTACCAAATCAACTTACCAATTCCCATTGGTTGAGGAGATCTTACTAGAGATTCAGAGGGAGCCCTATTTGTCTTTGCACGGTTTGCAGTTCTATCGGCACGCCATCCAGGCCTTCCAACAAGAGCATGATCCCGCCTACTTTGAAATGAAGAAGATTTTGTTCGAACAGCGGCACGCACATGATCCGGAAGAATTGCCACAACAACTATTGTTGGCGCGCAACTATTGCATTCAACGATTGAACAATCGCGCACGAGATTTCCTTCCGGAACTCTTTGCAATCTATGAGTTGGAGATCGATCTCGAGCTTATCGTAGTTCGAGGGCAGATCCCTCAAGCGACCTATAAAAACATTGCCACCCTGTCGATGATGCTAAAACGATATGATTGGCTGGAGCGATTTCTGCACCGCTATCGGACTGCCGTTGATGAGGGAAGCTACTTTTTCAATCTGGCGATCCTGCGCTTTATCCAAGGCAATTATAAGGAGACCTTAGACTTGCTCGCTCAGGCCGATAACGATGAAGTGCTGATGAATCTTTCCGCCAAAACCTGGCAACTTAAGACCTATTTTGAGCTTTGGCTGAAGTACTCGGATGAGTCAGAATATGACGAAAAGTTGGAAGCTCACCTGACAGCTTTTACCACCTTTCTCAACAGAAAGAAGTCCAGCTTGCCCAATCACTATCATTATCATCTCAATTTTGGCAAGTTTGTTCGAGAGCTGCTCCGAAAGAGTCAGCCCTACCAAAAAGACAAACATGCCTTACAGAAATTGCTCGATAAAGTGAACGCAAATGAGCAATTAGCCGATCGTGCCTGGCTGCTAGAGAAGGTGCAGGATTTGCTCAAGACTGTCTCCTGATTGAATGTTTGAATTGTTGAATTGTTTACATTGTAAATGTGTTTTGGCTGTTGAAAAGAGCGTGGTTTTTTGGAGCTCAGCTGCAGGAGCTCGTGGCGAGATGCTGCCTGCTATCCGTTCCAATGGCAGCACTGCTCACTGCTTCCTGCATCCGCTGCCAGTGTCTCTCCTGTCGTCGAGCCCCTGCCAGCGGCGCAGTCAGGGCGTTCTCAGCACTACCATTTCCTCTACTATCAGGGCTATTTTGCACCGCCTTTCACTCGTGGCAAGAGCTTTACCAGCGGTGTTCAGTTACTCAGCACTACCATTTCCTCTACTATCAGGGCTATTTTACACCGCCTTTCACTCGTGGCAAGAGCTTTACCAGCGGTGTTCAGTGACATTTTTCCACCAGTCCTTCGACTGCGCTCTCAGGAACCGTTGGGCCGATCAATTTCTTAGGGATAGAGAATCAATAACTGTCCATTTTGACTTGCTGGAAATGATTTATCCATCGTTATTTTTCTCCACCAGCCAACAAGGATGCTGTCAAAAAATGCCTTGTCTAAATCATTTCCAGCGGCGTCAAAATCAGACAGTTATTGATTCCCAATCCCTTAGCACTCTTGCAGTCGTCGACCTGAGGTTCAGCGACATATCAATGTCGCCCCACGTGACAAGGCCCTCGCCATCAAAAAAAGAAGCTACCGCGCTCGAATTCCCCACCACTCACCCAACAATCCACAATCCACTATCA
>JAHDDV010000378.1:0-1184 GCA_020629205.1 Chitinophagales bacterium
CGCTCCTTCGGAGCTTTTTTGCTGGACTCGGGAAAGGAGGGATGTTGCGACGAGCCAGAGAGGGTGCTAATAGCCTCGGTCGAAGCGGTACAGGGTGCCTGTATGCGCCTGTGACTGCCAGTGCATGGTGGCTCGACGATAGGAGAGACGCCAGGCGCTGTGCAAGGAACCAGCAGACAGGTGGCCTGTGAGAGCGGAGGGCGAGCAGATCATCGCCACGCCCGAATGCCGCTGTGCTCCAAAAAATTTGCTTAGGAAATGTCCAGAATATTGGAATTATTACGACATTTTTAACCTTTGGGGTTAAGAATAGTTTTATTTACCCGAAAGGTTATTATATCTTTGTAACAATGGAGATTGCTTTTAAATCGAGCAAACTCAAGAAGCAGCTCACCAATCCCAAGGCTTTGATGAAGGCATATGGGAATATGGCCAGAAATATAAATCAACGACTGGCAGATTTGGAAGCGGCCTTGAGTTTGCAGGACATGGCTTATTTGCCAGCCGCCCGGTGCCATGAATTGTCTGGGCCAAGAAAGGGGCAACTCTCCATTAAGATAAACGCCAATTATCGTTTGATTATAAAGCCTGATCACGACCCTTGTCCCTTAAAGGAAGATGGGGGGATGTGTTGGGATCGAATCAATAAAATTCTGGTGCTGCGTGTTGAAGACTATCATTAGTTGACTAGCGTGGAACTGGATTGAACTAAATATTGAATTATGGAGGATCTACTGACTACCCGCCAGCTACTATCCCCTCCTGGTGACACCTTGCAGGAAACGATTACTGCATTAGGGATGTCTCAGGCAGAGTTGGCAGAGCGTATGGGTCGCCCGCAAAAGACCATTAATGAGATCATTAAGGGTAAGGCGGCGATCATGCCTGAAACGGCTATGCAGCTGGAGAGGGTATTGCAAATTCCGGCGCATTTTTGGATGCGCAGGGAACAAGACTATCGAGAAAAACTGGCCAGACTTGAGGAGCAGGAGTTTTTGGCTAGTTGCATTGCCTGGTTGAAGGATTTGCCGCTGAGTAGCATGCGTAAGTATGGATGGATATCGGATACCAAGGACAAGCCGGAGTTGGTGCACCAGTGCCTGAGTTATTTTGGTGTGGCTTCCCCAAAGGAATGGTACAATATCTGGCTACATGAGAAGATGGCTGTCTCTTTTCGCATTTCG
>JAHDDV010000378.1:1284-5274 GCA_020629205.1 Chitinophagales bacterium
TGGGTGGGTAAGCATCCCTTGATACAGTTGTCTGGTCGATACAAAACCAATGATACTTTCTGGTTTACCTTCTTTCATGAACTGGCTCATGTCTTGTTGCATGGCAAGCGGGATATCTTTTTGGAGGATCTAAAAGGGGCAGAGATGGATGATCGCAAAGAGCAGGAAGCGGATGACTTTGCGGCTAATCTGCTGGTGCCTGCTGCGGCCTTTGAAGCTTTTGTTGAGGCTGAGGATTTTGAGGAAGAATCGATTCGGGCTTTTGCGAAAAAGGTGGGGACACATCCTGCTATCGTGCTGGGCAAATTGCAACATAACAAGTTGGTGTCTTATCGAACACTCTACGAACTAAAGGTGCAAATAGAATTATTTTGATTATTCTTGTTTAGTCTTAGCAGGGAACAAGAACACATGGATTTTAAACTCACGTCAAACTTTAAGCCTACCGGTGATCAGCCGGAGGCGATTCGGCAATTGGTGGAAGGGCTCAATGAGGGTCAAGCGCATCAAACATTGTTGGGTGTAACGGGCTCTGGCAAGACCTTTACTATGGCCAATGTGATACAGGAAGTGCAAAGGCCTACACTCATTCTTAGCCATAATAAGACGCTTGTAGCGCAGCTTTATGGTGAATTCAAGCAGTTTTTTCCCGAGAATGCTGTCGAGTATTTTGTGTCTTACTACGATTACTACCAGCCGGAAGCCTATGTTTCGGTATCGGATACTTTCATAGAAAAAGAGTTGTCAATAAATTCAGAGATAGAGAAGTTGCGCTTGAGTGCTTCTTCTTCTTTGCTTTCAGGCCGTAAGGATGTGATTATTGTCGCATCGGTTTCCTGTATCTATGGTGTTGGCAATCCAGCGGAATTTAAGAACTATATCATTCGCCTCAAGCTGGGTCAGCAGGTGAGTCAGCGCGCTTTTATGTTTACTTTGGTAGAGAGTATGTATGGTCGAAAGGAGAATGAGTTTACCCGGAGTAGTTTTCGGGTGAGAGGAGATACGGTGGACATTTTTCCGCCCTATGCTGACTTTGCCTGTCGGGTTACTTTCTTTGGTGATGAAGTGGAGGAGCTGGAGACCTTTGATCCGGAGACGGGGAAGCGTATTGAGTCGATGGAAGAGATGGCGATCTTTCCGGCCAATCTGTACTTGTCTCCGAAGGATGAGTTTCCCAAGATCATTCGGGAGATTGAAGATGAGCTTTACGCGCAATTGCAGTTTTTTGAGCAGCAGGGAAAGCTATTGGAAAAGCAGCGTTTGAAGGAGCGGGTGACTTATGATTTGGAGATGATTCGCGAGCTGGGTTATTGCAATGGGATTGAGAACTACTCTCGCTTTATGGATCGTCGCGAGCCTGGGACACGGCCTTTCTGTTTGATGGATTATTTTCGGGATGACTTTCTATTGTTTATTGATGAAAGCCATGTGACGGTGCCTCAGGTGAGTGGCATGTATGGCGGTGATCGATCGAGGAAGCTTTCGCTTGTGGAGCATGGATTTCGATTGCCATCGGCATTGGATAACCGGCCATTGAATTTTCATGAGTTTCAGGATTTGGTAGGTCAGGTAGTGTATGTGAGTGCTACGCCTGCGGACTATGAGATGGAGATGTGTGAAGGGGTTTTTGTGGAGCAAGTGGTGCGTCCAACCGGGCTACTGGATCCGCCAATTGATGTGCGTCCGAGTCTGAATCAGATTGATGATCTGTTGGAAGAGATCAATAATCGAACAGAGGTGAATGAGCGTGCCCTGGTTACGACCTTGACCAAGCGAATGGCGGAGGAATTGACCAAGTACCTTACTAATGTGGGGATAAGGTGTCGATATATACACTCGGAGGTGGATACGCTGGATCGGGTGGAGATTATTCGTGACCTACGACTTGGGGAGTTTGATGTCTTGGTGGGGGTAAACCTATTGAGGGAGGGGCTGGATTTGCCGGAAGTATCGCTGGTGGCGATTTTGGATGCGGACAAGGAAGGTTTCTTACGTAATGAGCGTTCGCTGACGCAGATAGCGGGTCGAGCGGCTCGTAATAGCAATGGCCTTGTGATTTTCTATGCAGACCGTATTACTGACTCGATGAAGCGTACGATGGATGAGACGCAGCGACGTAGGGAAAAGCAGATCGCCTACAATGAAAAACACAATATTACCCCTACGACTGTTTTGAAAAGCAAGGAACAGATCATGCAGAGCAGCTCGGTATTGGAGATTAAGAAGAAAGGGGAGCCACAGCCGTACATTGAGCCGAATCAGGCCAGTTTGGTAGCTGATCCAGTATTGCAGAAGATGAGTGAGGAGCAGTTTAGGCGGGCGATAGCCGATACGAAGGAGCATATGAAGAAGGCGGCAAAGGACCTCAATTTTATCGAGGCAGCCAGGCTACGAGATGAGATGTTTGAGATGGAGCGGATGATGAAGGAGCGCTTTCCTGACTGAGCCAGCCAAATAAAGACTATCTCAACACAGGCGCACATACTGATCGCCCCATTGAATTGGGGGCTTGGACATGCTACCAGATGCATGCCGATTATCAATGCTCTTTTGGCGCTTGGTTGTAAGGTTACGATTGCGAGTGACGGTCGGGCATTGCGGCTTTTGGAGGCTGAGTATCCAGAGTTGGATTTCATCGAACTCAATAGCTATGATATCACTTATCAGGCGAAGGGCTCTTTTGTTCGGAGCATGGTGGTCCAGTTTCCCAAGATTCTAAGCAACATTCGGAAGGAGCACTCGCTGCTACAGGAACTGATCCCTAAGTACAAGATCGATGCGGTTATTTCTGACAATCGTTATGGTTTCTATACTTCATTAAGTCCCTCGGTATTTGTTAGTCATCAATTGGCCATCAAGATGCCGGATGGTTTGCGTTGCTTGGAGTCATCGGTGCATCGGGTGAACCATTGGTTTATCAACAAGTATGATCAATGTTGGATTCCGGACTTTCCCGATGAACATAGTCTAAGTGGGGATCTGGCTACGGGTTTTGCTGAGGAAGGCTTTCAGTATATTGGGCCCTTGAGTCGGTTTTCGCCGAAGCAGGAGCAGGGCTTTGATTTTGACCTCTGTTCGGTGCTCTCGGGGCCAGAACCTCAACGCAGCATATTGGAGCAGCGATTGACTGAGCAATTGCTGGATTCGGGCTTAGAGGCTCTGATTGTGCGTGGGGTAACGGAGTCTGCTAAAGAGCAAGAAATACGTCCGGGACTGCGTTTGATTGATCATCTGACCTCGCGTGCTTTGGAGGCTTGTATGCAACGTTCAAAGGCTGTGATTGCCCGATCAGGTTACAGTACAATCATGGATTTGACAGTCATGCAAAAACGGGCTATCCTTATTCCCACCCCGGGGCAGACTGAACAGGAATACCTTGCACGACGTTTAAGTGAAAAGAGTTATTTTGTATATCAGGATCAAGCTGGTTTTGACTTGCCAAGTGCGATGCAGGGTTTGCAAAATACCAAGCCGCCTAAATTGCCTGCAAACGATCTATTGATGGTGGTAGTGCAAGGCTGGTTGGAGAATGAAGTAGAAAAGAGATAGCCAAATCAAATATCCTATGTACGCTGACGTTTACGCTTTTATCGCTATTCTTTGTTTGCTTTTTGTGCTTTTCAATATAGCCTACTTCGTCCCAATAATCAGTAGACGACCTGTGGTGCTTTATAAGAAGTTTATACAAGGCAAGTGGGAGAAGCATGGCGTAGATAGTGCAGGTACTGAATGGACATTCAGTTATGCTTTTGAGGATGGAAAGTTTGAGATGCTTGGAGATCCGCGCTTCCAAGTGAGCGGAAAATACCGGATTGTCAAGGAGGTGGAAAAGCTGGTGGTGCTGGAGCTGAGTCAGATAAGTGGTGAGAGTGCTCATACTATCGCACCGGTGATGCAAGTGTCTATTTCGATTGATAATAAGAATGACAAGATTTCAATTGACAATCGTTCTTATGATCGGGTGGCTTAGGACAATCCGACATTCTGATG
>JAHDDV010000379.1 GCA_020629205.1 Chitinophagales bacterium
CCATAAAAAGCTAGTATGGAAGGAATGATCGCAAAATGAAAAATCACGTTAAATGCAAACTCCGTTTTCTCTTCTGTCGCTGTAGGGTCAGATCCGAAAAGGATGGCCAGAATGACCAGGACCAGTATAAAATAGCAGGCCCAAAACCCCATGTGCATCAGTATGATCATTGATTTCTTCATCCTTGTCGTTTCATTCTATTCAAAGATGCCTCATTTTCCTCATTCTGTTAAGCCCACTCTGCAAAGGCTGTATATTCCCCTGCGAAGTACTTAGATCGCTCCTTGTAGGAATTCTCAGACAGGCAGTAGTAATCCCATGCAGGAGTACCATAATGACCGCATAAAAAAAGCACGTCAAACTAAACATTAGTGACTATCTTGAGTCAAGCATTTTGGACCAAACAATTCATGCATGAAACATCTGCTCTCCTGCCTCCTGATGGCCAGTCTTTTTTTCATTTCGATTCAGCTATGTGCACAGGATGCTTCTAATATAACGGTAAGCCCCACCGAAGACAAACTCATCGTGACTTATGACCTTGATGGCAAGAAGGGAAAAGTCTACTTTGTCAAGTTGAATTTCAAAAACGAGGATGGATCTATTATCAAACCAGAAACACTTAGCGGCGACATCGGGAAAGTCGAATCTGGCCCCGGTAAAGCCGTCGTCTGGGATCTATACAAGGATGTCAATGGTTTGAAAGGTACCATAGAACCAATGATCGATGTGCAGGAAACCGTGCAACCGGGAGACAAGCCGGATCAAGTGCAACCAACCCCCACTCCTCCCGCTCCAAAGAGACCTATGATCGATATACTGCCTGACACAAGGGTCCAAAACATGAAGAAAAACAAACACATCTTCGGCTATAAGGCTGGACTCGGTGTTTCAAATGTAGATCCCTCCCAAAACAAAAATTCTTTCAAAAGGAAGTTTAGCTGGGAAGCGGGAAGTTTTTACCGCTTCAATGCCTACCGACGAATGGCCCTTCAGGTTGAGGCGCTATATCACAGCCAAAGCTGGGAAGAGATTTTTAACAACACGGAAAGCAGCCTCAATCGCCACCACTGGCTTCGAGGGCAAGCCTTAGCTTCCATCAGCCCAATTGGGCTGGGCATGTACTTCAATGGTGGAATCTACGGTGGGTACCTACTTGGATCCAAAGAGAAGTTGTATCTGGATTCCGGCACCGTCGAATCTCGTCTCGACGACTACCCCGAACAAAATGGTGAAGAACTGCCCTTCAATCGCTTCGACCTCGGCTATGTATTGGGAGGCAGCATCAATATCAACAAAGGACGTTTCGCTTTAGGTGTGCAGTTCACTCAATCCTTTGATGAGTTTACAAATGAGCCTTATTATGCTGGCAATCCAGAGCGCGAGAATCAAAGTCTACTCAACAGAAGCTTCCACTTCTACTTCCAAAAATCATTTTAGATGAGGTCAATTCTTAGCCTTCTGTCTCTCTTCTGGCTGTGCTCCTTTTACACGACGGCTCAAGTGGAGATCAATTTCCCTTCAAAGCCGGAAAAGGAACTCGACAAGATTAGGACACAAAAACCCAGTAGTAAGGATGTGGACCTAAATGGGCTTTGGGAAGGGGAAATCACGCAACTCACCTGGCAAGGCCAACCAGAATTTGCTGGAACGGTGGGCAAGCTCCATGTAGAGATCACTCAAAAAGGCAACAAGGTATCCGGACTGTTGGTCTGCCGTGCCCGATTTGCCAACAACAAGGGCTATCTATCTTATGAGAAGAGCTTCAAAGGAACCTGGGATGGTGCTGTCCTCCACTACGAAGATGTAAAGGTCGAAAACTACATAAACACGCACCGCGAAATGAGGCATATGGAAACCTGTCTTAAAATGGCTGAATTGGAGTTCTTTCAAACAGTCAATCGAGATCACCTGGAAGGCGAATGGTCGGGATCAGGCCATATCAGTGGGGTCTACTGTGTACCAGGAAAGATCCACCTAAAACGTGTAAGGGAAAAAGAAATCACCACCGAAGTAGCCAATACCATCAATGTCAATTTCGCTGAAACAGGTCAGGGCCCAGTGGCGGTGAAATGGGATGGCAAGAAGCAAAAAATTAAGAAACTCAGCAATCGAAAGGTCAAAGAGGGCAAAACGATAAAAGTAGACAGTACCTACCTGTCTATCACGGTTTATGACCACAAACGAAATGATGGAGACATCATCTCTCTCAACTACAATGGTCATTGGATTCTTGAGCAATTTCGAATCAACAATGAGGAACACAAGGTCGATGTGGTGCTTGATGCCAGCGGTAAAGTGCCCAACTATCTAGCCCTCTATGCGCACAATCTGGGCGATTATCCACCCAATACTGTAGCCATCATCGTCGACGATGGAGTGAAGCGACAGCGATTTATCCTTAATTCAGACATGAATACCTGCGATGTCATCTACTTTGACTATCAGGGCAAATAACAGCTGGGCAAACACAAAAAAAGGCGCTGTCCAAATGGAGAGCGCCTTCCTACTTTTCTGCTTGATCTTACTTTTTCAGAATCCCGTCTACAATGCCATAATCGACTGATTCCTGCGGATTCATCCAATAATCGCGATTGAAATCCTTCATCACTTTATCATAGGATTGCCCGCAGTTATCTGCCAGAATCTGTGCACTCGCATGCTTGATCTTAATCAGCTCCTGAGCCTGAATCTCGATATTCGAAGCCTGTCCAGAAGCACCTCCACTCGGCTGATGAATCATCACCCTGGCATGCTCGTGTATAAATCTTCTTCCCTTCTTTCCCACAGACAACAGAAGCGAGCCCATTGAAGCAGCAAAGCCGGTACAAACTGTCGACACATCACAATTCAAGGTTTTGATGGTATCGTACATCGCAAAACCAGATGTCACGTATCCCCCCGGACTATTGATCACCAGTTGAATCTCCTCATCACCTGTCATATCCAGATACAAAAGACGATCGATGACATGTTTCGCCGTATCATCATTCACCATACCCCAAAGAAACACTTTTCTCTGTTCCAAAATTTTGGTATCGATGTGATCCTGCAGCTTACTCTTTTTATTACTCATTGATCTAGTTTAGATAGTTTCCGTTTGATAATTTGCCTCAGAATGTCATAATAACATTTGCAAGTAGCATGCCGTTTAGCTACCCGAGCAATTCGTGTTATTCTATTGGTACACAAACACTTAGCCCAAAGCCCAGCAAATCGGCGCCAAAATACCATTTTATCCATAAAAATTGGACCACAATTAGGGGAAACTGAGGGGAGCCTTCATTCAAGTTGAAGAATATTGCGCTTATCCAAATCAAGGACAAAGTGGAATACCAAATTCGGTACTGTCGCGAGGATTCGCAGGATTCTTAATTATTTTTTGGAGCTCATCAGTCTTCGGTCGTGGCAAGGACCGTCTCGCTGTCTGTTACAATGCTGGCACCAGCCAGTGGCTTCGTTGCTGCACCGGCAGGGTCTTGCTAATGCAGCCCCTGCCGGCGCAGCACTCAGTCCCCTGTCTGGCACCATCATTTCCACGTCCATCGAGGCTATGCTCGACCGTTCGTGGCTCGTTCCAGCATTTCTTTTTTCTTGTCAAGGAGCTTACTGGCCAACACCACTTCTGTACCCCCCATTCCAACGGAACACAAAACAATCTTCTCATTATCCCACTGCCTTCCTCTGTGCTTACCAGAAAGTATATCGGAGAAATCATGCACAACCGAAATGTCCTCCGCAAAAAAGCGTTCGCCATATTTGTGGACTTGTTCAATACTATCGCTAAAACATGCCTCGCAGCTTCCCAGCAAACTCGACGGCAGCTCGCTTGCTCCTTTGATTTTTGGCCCAATGGTGGTGATCGTCACCCCATGTTCCAATTGCGCCTCGGTAAAGAGGGCTTCCCTACTCCTGGTAGCACAGAGTATCGAATCCGCATTTTTGACCGCTTCTTCGATCGATTCAGCCTGCTTGATAGGCATATCATACCGTTTCTTTTTTCTAGCTATGAAATCCCAAACTTTATCAGGGCTGCGACCATAGACCAGTACACTCTGAGGCTCTAGTGACTCAACAAAGAAATCAAAATGAATGTTAGCTTGAAACCCAGTACCGATGATGCTGAGCTGCTTAATCTCTGATTTCTTAAGCTTCTTTTGCATGACTGCATTGATTGCAGCCGTCCTGTAGGCGCCTAGCATTTGAGAAAAGACTACGCCCTTCAGCTGGCCCGAATAATTGTCATAGACCACTGTAAATTGCTCCTGCTTGTCATAAACATCTCGGATCACATCGTAGCAACGAAATCCGATCACTTGTGAACGACTTTGGGATTCTCCTGGCGTAATCACCAATGAGCCATGCTGCCCGGTAATCAGCTGCTTTGGCATTGCTTGAAACTTCCCCTCGGCTTTCTCCTCAAAGCATTCTTCAATGGCCTTTGTAGCCAATTCGACAGAAATCAGCTCTGACACATCTTCCTCGTGTAGAATTAAGTAGTCTCTTGGTATCATGCCACAAAATTAGCATTTTGCCTTTCTCTAAGGCTCATGGAACTAAAAGTTTGTTCGATGTCTTATTCTGATTGCTGAACGAATGCCAATGAAGCTTGTATTCGATTAAAACCCAATACCCTAATGTCACTCAACGACTTTTTACTGGCCCTCTTTGATGACGGACGCGTACAGGTAAACTATGAAATAGTGCCATTTGCGGACTCAGATATCGAAGAATCGAGCAACACACTTTGTAAAGAGTTTCAGCGCAGAGCGATCTACTTACCATTTGTCACTGGCTTTCGACCAGAATTAGCTGTGGCATGCGCTACTTTTTTGTACAGATCTGCACAGTTTTGTCTAATTCGACATCTGGGCGAAGAAGAGCTGCAAAAATCTTTGGTGATTCCAAAGCAAGCAAACAATCGCGATGAGATCATGTCGGCAGACCTTTGCCTAATTTACCTAAGAGATGTCTATAATCAGGCGGAGAGAATGGCTCCTCAAGACAAGCTAACCGAGATTCTCTTGCAAGCAGCTCAGCAGTACCCATTCTCTTCAGTGGGTATTGAGATTGGCGCTGACAATACCTCTGCTGTAGCTCAGATCTTCGAAGATCAAGTCTTGCTTCAGGAATACGCAGACCGAATCATACAGGAGCAACAGCAGTCACGTTTGAAATTAGAACCTGTCGCGGAAAAAGTGAAGGAGCTGCTCGGGGGACATCAGGAGCTGCTTTGGCCGAGCTTCACTGATGAC
>JAHDDV010000024.1 GCA_020629205.1 Chitinophagales bacterium
GGTACACTGAGTGATACAACTATACCAATGGATGGAGGATCAGTGACGCTGGTCACCACCACAGGGTCAACGATAGATTTAACTGTGACAGATGCGAATGCTTGTCCCTTGGAAATTGATGATACCGCCGGTGGGGTAGTGGATACCCCAGTAGCTGACTGGAGTCCACAGGCAATATGCAATGACGAAACAGCTTTTGACCTTTCTTCTTTTCCAGATCAGGCTTTACCTGCTGGTGCAACAGATGCATGGTCCAGCACGGATCCTAACGTAGTTATTTCCGGCAATACGGTAGATGTCAGTGCAGTAGTAGTCGCACCAGCTCCTGCTACAACCACGGTAGACATTACTTATACGGTGACACATGATCCTTGTGACCCTGTTGAGGTGACACTTCCTGTGACTATAAGTCCATTGCCAAATGCAACACTTGTGGCAGGGCCTATCGACGTCTGTGCAGACAATACTAACTTTATTTTGAACAGTTTGATAGATGATACCAATGGTGGTCAGACAGGCGGGACCTGGTTGGCATCGGATGCTACAATCACTGTGAATGGTTTCAGCTTGAATGCAACTACTGGTCCAGCACCTCCAGATAACTCAGCATTGTTTACTTATACTGTAGCAGGAAATATCGCGTGTGGTTCCACTTCCGATGATGTGGAGATATTCTTTATCGTGCCCCCTGCTGTAGCCTTTGTGGCAACAGCTCCAACACTTTGTTCTACAGAAACAGCTTTTGATTTAGAATCTTTGCTTGATCCAGCTGGCAATACAACGCCAGGTGGTGTATGGACGGCTACCGATGGCACTATCACTGGAAATCTCTTGGATGTGACAGGGGCTTCTGGTACAGCCCTCTCGGTAACTTACACAGTAAGCAATACACCGGCTGACCCTTGCTCTGAGGCATCAGAATCCATCAGTATTTCAATAGAACAACAGCCTGTTATCACGGGGTCGAACGGATCTGCATGTGGAACAGACACGGCCTTCAATTTGGAAGACTTGCTCGATGCAGGTTTTCCAACGGGAGGCACCTGGACTAGTACAAATACGGATGCGGTTATTACAGGAAACACAGTAGATCTTACAGCTGTAAGCAATAGTCCAATCTCAGTTACTTACGAAGCGGTAATTCCACCCGGCTCCACCTGTGTGGCTGCCATGGAAACTTTCGACCTAACAATTGTAGATGGTCCGGATGCAACCTGGACGGTAGAAGAAATGTGCTCCAATTTTCCTAGTACGGATTTAGATTTGTTTTTTGGCGTTTCGGGTGGCACCTGGTCTAGCTCAGATCTATTAGTGGGCGCACTGATCAGTGGCTCGACCTTAAATGTTCCCGGTCTGGCAAGCGGAACTACTTCAATTCCGCTGACATACACCGTTACAGGAACTGCCCCTTGTCCGGATGACGTATTGGAACAGACGGTCAATATTGTAACAGTGGGGAATGCTGACTGGGCTACTGGCCTGGAGTTTTGTAATGACGGAGGCATGATCAACATGAATGACTATCTGCTTGACCCAACACAAACGGGTGGTACCTGGTCTAGTTTTGACATCGACATTACCCCAGCTGGAATCGTAGATTTGGCCTCTGGTACTGTCGGCGGCATAGGAGCAAATATTATTAATTACGAGTTTGCAGGCTCTGGCATTTGCAATGGTGATTCGGATGCTCATCCCATTACCTTGATTGCAGCTCCTTCAGCTGATTGGACACCTCCAACAGCCGGCATTTGTGCAACTGGTCTCTTTGAATTGAATGACCTTTTGGATGATCCTGCGAATACAGGTGGAACATGGACAACAAGTGAGGGGACAATCCTCGGTAGCTCACTTGATGTTTCTGCTTTGGACCCAACACCTGCGTCTGTTGATGTAACCTATACTGTTAGCTCAGGAGATCCAGGCACACCAGATGATCCCTGCGCTGATGCTGTATTGACACAAGCCATCCAGATCAATGCGGAAGGAGATGCTTCATGGATAGCAGGGGATGTATGTATCGACGGATTGGCTACTTATGATCTGTCTCAGCTTCTAGAAACCAGCGCTACGACTGGCGGTGTTTGGACGGCCACAGATCCAGTTAGTATCACACCAGCTGGAGTCCTGGACTTAACAACTTTACCTGATCCGCCTACTTTGGACCTAACTTATACGGTGCCTGGAGTTGCGCCCTGTGTGGATGTCGTTTCACCTGAGCAATCGGTGAGTTTTCCGTCTACTCCTGATACAAATTGGGATAACTCTGCGACCATTTGTTCGAGTGATGACAGCTTTGATCTTGATTTGCTGCTTAGTCCGCCAATTGATCCAAATGGTGTTTGGAGCAGTGCCGATGCGAGCATCACTGGGAGCATACTTGATGGCACCAGTATCCTTGACCCTAGTACAGGCAGCATTGATGTTACCTATTTGATTCCAGCGACGCTTCCTTGTATCGACGATCCCACAACACTATCCATTGCAGTGGCGGCTGGAGTAGTTGCTGCCTGGGTTCCGCCAGCAGGACTATGCGCAAACGAAACCGCCTTCGATCTAAGCCTGCTTCTGGTCCCCGGTGTCACAACAACTGGTGGGACATGGACTGCGACAGGTGGTGCTGTAATCAGTGGTGACGTCCTGGATGTTAGTACCGTTTTAGGTACTTCAGTAGAACTGACCTACACCGTTGATGGAATCGGGGGTTGTCCTGGCGCTATGGAAAGTCAAACGGTACCTGTAAGCCCTGCACCTTCAGCCATCATCAGCGGCGCATATTCCTTTTGTGAATCTGTCGATGCTCCTATATTGCTTGACCTTATTTTTACGGGTACCGGCCCATTTGATGTGACCATTGTGGATGATGTTGGGACACCATTTAGTTTTTCTGGAATCAGCGACGGTCAAGTGGAAATAACACCTGCACCTACCGCTTCGACTTCCTTCTTTATCAGTGCCCTGAGTGATGCAAGTACTCCTCCATGTGATCCATTATCACTGGACGGCATGGCTACTGTTGAAATTAATGAGAACCCAAGTTATGACAGCTCCACAGTGCAGGAAGACTGTAATACGGAGTTTGATTTCACCACTACATTTGCATTGGATGGGGGACTAGCTCCTTACACAGTTACTTCAGGCAATGGAAGCGTAGCAGGTGGCATTTTTACAAGTGACCCTATCCCAAGTGGAGCCCCTTACCAAGTGATCATACAGGATGCCAACAACTGCGAGTTTGAGTTCAACAGCCTTTTCAACTGCGATTGTGAAGGAAGCGTGGGTACCATGCCGCCGGGCCCACAAGTCTATTGTGGGCCTGAACAGGATATCCTGTTCACTTCTACCGCAGTGACAGATTCTGATGATATCCTTGCTTACTATCTGCATGATTCTCCTACGGCGGAGCTGGGAAATATTATTGATGTATTTGTAGATGATGTAGGGCTCTTTTCCTTCGACGATACTGCAATGGATTATGGGGTGTCTTACTATGTTTCCCCAGCGATTGGAAATGACAATGGGGGAGAACCAGACCCGGATGATCCTTGCTATGCCATCGCAGCAGGTACAGAGATCATCTTTTACGAAGAGCCCACAGCAGATGCGGGAGCAGATGACTCGGTTTGTGCTTTGACCTATACTCTGGATGCAGTTGTGCCAGCCTTCGGTGTGGGGACCTGGACAGTGACAGATCTTCCAACTGGTTTGGAAACTGCCAACTTTGCCTCTGGAAATGACGCCACCACACAAGTTACCGTTGACAATCCCGGTACATACGAATTCTCCTGGACCATTGAGAATGGTGACCCATCTTGTAATTCTGTCGACGCAGTGCAAATTACCTTTGAAGAGCAAGCAACTTTTGAAAATCTCTCCGAAGAGTGTGCAGCAGACTTCAACACTTATACAGTAAGCTTTGATTTAATTGGTCTTGCCGCTTCCGGAGTTGTGATAAGTGATTTGATTAATGGTACTGACGTGACGGGCAACTTATCTGGTTCAGTGTTTACTTCTGATCCGATACCATCCGGAGATGAGTACAGTTTTGCAATAGAAGATGGAACTGCCTGTGACGAGTTCTTAGTAGAAGGAGATAACACTTGTACCCCCGACTGTCCTAGCATGGACTCTGTCACCAACAACTTTGATTTCTGTTCAGGTGATGATTTGGAATTAGTGCTTGAACTCAGCGATAACAGCTTGTCGACAATAACTTGGACAGATCCGGATGGTGGTACGACACCTGGCAACACACTTTCTCTTGCAGCCTATACTATCACTGGGTGTACACAGGATTTGGTCTTTAGCTATTCGGCTGTTTGTAATGCAGACGATACAAATGAAATCTCAGGCACTGTGACAGTGACTGCTTATCCACAGCCTTCGGGAACACCTTCAGGTGAGAATACCTGTATTGTATCTCTGGCTGAAGATTGCCCGGGCAATCAGATTTCTTACCTAGTGATCGCAGGTGATGGGCTAGGAGATACAGGGTCTGGTGATACTTTTACAACCATTGCCGGAAACTCTGGGACTGTCCAGTTTACGATTACTAATCCAGCTGCTCCAGCTGGATGTGATGGGCTGCAAACCTATGATTTGGCATTCGACTGTGCTGACCTTGTTTGTGCGACACTAGATGGAACACAGTCTGTTGATACGGAGATTTGTTCTGGTTCCGATCCTTTCTTCATTGATGGGGGAGTTGTTGATAATGACTATCCAGGTGGTACCGTCGCTTGGTACTACGACCTTGATCCTGGCTTCGACCCATATACGGCAGGAACGGCATATGCTGATACAGGCTTGCCTGTTAATGAAACCTGCGAAGCAATCTCCTATACCTTTAAAGCTCGATTGGATGGATTGACTGAATGCGCTGATCAAAGTACTGGTTTCCCTCTGACTGTCTATCCAAATCCTGCTGACTTTGTTGAAGTAAGTACGGATGGAGATTGTACCACAGCACCCATTGTGCAAATTCTCGCTGTTGATGGAGCAGTATGCCAGGAGGCAACAGAACTTGCTCCAGACGCACCACCTTGCAATACAGTAGATCCAAACACTAGCACAGCCGAATTGAACTTTACTTTCTTTTCTGGAACTGCATGTGAACAAGCCTTTTCGCTTTCCGCGAGCGCAAGCTGTGCGAGTGCTCCCTGCAATGACTGTCCTTCAACACTGGATCCAAATACTACAGAGCAGATTTGTGGTGCTGGAAGTCCGACTTTGCCAGTTCTCAACATCGATGATGACAACGGTGGAACTGTGGAGTGGTTTGAAGGCGACCCGATTACGGGGACGGCAATTGCTGATTTGGACTTTAGTAATGAAACCTGTGAGGGTTTTGATGTGATTCTTAGTGCCTACATTCTCTGCGATGATGATGAAGACGATACGACGCCTGACATCTATCAAGACCTACTATATACCCACACGGTTACCGTATATCCGGCGCAATTGACATTGGTCAATACGGCAGGTAGTTGTGGCATTGCAGCCACCATTACTGTGACTGCTGTAGATGGAACAACCTGTGTTGATCTGTCGAGTCCAGTGCCAACTAATCCGCCTTGTGGGCCGACAGGATCAAACCAAGAATCGATACAGTACAATGAAACACTATTCTCGGGTGCCTGTGAGCTTGTTTACGCAGAGGAGGCCCTGGCTATTTGTGATGCAATTCCTTGCACACCATGTCCCACAACGACGGACCCGGCACCAGACATTATTGAGATCTGCGCTGGAGAAACTCCAACACTGGTTCCTCCTCTATTGGATGATGATAACCTCAATCCGGTAGAGTGGTTCATTGGCGACCCAGCTACCGGGACTGCCTTAGCAGATGTACAGTTCTTAAATGACGGTTGTACATACATTGATTTCATCCTTAACGCATTTATTCTTTGTGATGAAGATCTGGACGATAACACACCTGATATCTATTCGGATCTGACCTACGCGCAGATTGTTCGTTTATACCCAACAGCATTTAGTATTCAGGCAATGGATGGAGACTGTGCTACTGCTCCTTCCATTACGATAACAGCAACTGATGGATCACAATGTGATCAGGTAACAGGTGACGTTCCGGAACAGCCGGCTTGCGGAGAGCCAGCAAATACCATCACTGTTTCTTACCCTACAGTATATTTTGAAGGGAGCCCCTGTGAAAGGACAATCGATGAAACAGCTTCCGCTTCATGCGACTCTGAACCATGTCCGATACTTTGTCCAAGTACGCTTGAGACAACTAGCCCCGTAGAATTTTGTAGTGGTGATCCAATTGTGCCACCGAGCTTGACGCTAACGGATCCAAATACTAATTCAGTTGAGTGGTTTGTTGGAGATGCAGCAACAGGAACCCCAATTGCCAGCATCAGCAATCAAAATCAAACCTGTGATGCTGTAATCTATACGGCAAATGCCTATATCCTCTGTGACGAAGATGGTGATGATACAAATCCAGATACCTATGTGGATTTGTTTGTTTCTTTTGAGTTTACCGTATTTCCAGAGCAGTTTACCCTGGATATGGTTCCAGGTGCTTGCGGTCTGGCTGGCCAGCTAAATGTGTTGGCGGTTGATGGGGCCATTTGTGATACTGAAGCGACTGCTGTACCAGCAAATCCTGCCTGTGATAGCGGAATCACAAATGATGAAACGCTACAGTTTTCTGAAACCTACTTTGCAGGGACAACATGTTCTTTTGACTTGTCAATTGAGATCCCGGCTACCTGCGAGGCTCAGGCTTGCACTTCCTGTCCGAGCACCACTGATCTTCCTACGGCAGAGACGATTTGTTCCGATGGTCCGATTTCGGTTCCTACGCTAAATCTGGAGAATGCGAATCTAAATGCAGTTGAGTGGTTTGTAGGGGACACTACGGGTACGCCTTTGGCTTCTGTATTGACAACAAACCAAACTTGCGATGAAACCAACATTGCGCTCTCTGCCTTTATCCTCTGCGACCATGATGAAGATGCAGCAAGCCCGGAGATATACCAGGAGCTGTTTTTTACCCATACCGTTACCGTTCTACCAGCAGCTTTTGTTGCCATAGAAACGCAAGAGGGATCTTGCGGAACCGCAGCCGTGCTTAGTATTCAAGCTGCGAATGGGGCAGAATGTAATGTGATCACCGGAAATGTTCCTGTTGAGCCGGATTGTGGTACTGGTCTCAATGATAATCAACCAATAGACTACTTTGAGACTTTTCTAGTGGGCACAGCTTGCGAATATGATCTGCAGGCCACCGTGCTAGCCGATTGTGTAGCACCTGCTTGTGATGCATGTCCAAGCACAACTGATCCTGATTCAGAAGTGAATCTCTGCTCAGGGGAGGCAATTGTTCCGCCCATACTAAATTTGGATGATGACAATGGAGAAGTAGTTCAATGGTTCGATGGAGATCCAATCACAGGTACAGCTCTCGCCGATTTGTCAACGATAAATGAATCATGTGATCCAATTGCGTTTAACCTAAATGCTTTCATATTCTGTGCCACCGAGCCAGAACTTGTTGAGCTGTCCTACACGTATGCAGTAAATGTTTACCCAAGTGCTTTTGCATTTGAGCCAACTGCAGGTGCCTGCGGCGTGGCAGCTAGCTGGACGCTAACTGCATTAGATGGAACCCTCTGCGATTCGCAAACAGGAAATGTTCCCGCGAACCCCATATGTGATGCTACTGATCCAACGATTGAAGAGTTAGCTCCGCCGGGAGTTCTTTTTGACGGTACTGGTTGTGAGCAAACATTTGATGTGCCAGTCTTGGCTCAGTGTGATCCGGAACCATGTACACTTTGTCCTAGTACAACTGATTTGCCGGCTCTTCAGGAACTTTGTTCAGGAGATCAACCAACTATGCCAGTACTAAATCTACAGCAGCCGAACTTGAATGTTGTAGAGTGGTTTCTTGGTGATCCAGACACGGGCACCCCCTTGGCTGATATAGACTTTACAAATGAGACCTGCGAGCCAGTGGCTGTGAATATCTCGGCCTGGATACAATGTGATGATGATAATGATGACACAACACCTGAGGTGTATGAGGAATTGTCCTATGTTTATACAGTCACAGTATATCCTGGGACCTTTAGCTTTGTACCTTCCCCAGGCCTCTGTTCGGCTCCTTCCTGGCAACTTCTTGCAATTGACGGGACAGTCTGTGATGAGCAAACCGGAGATGCGCCCGAAACACCGGACTGTGAAGTGGAAACCAGCTCTACAGTGAATGGTCCAGGAACCTTGTTTGCCGGCACTTCCTGCGAACAAGTATTTGATCAAACTGTCGAGGCGACTTGTTCTGGAGAGCCCTGTCCTGCACAATGTCCTACAACTGCAGATGCTCCTACAGAAGAGGATGTTTGCTCAGGCGGAACGGCAAACCCACCGACCTTGACACTGGACATCGTTACTGGTAATCTGGTTGAGTGGTTTATCGGTGATGCTACTACAGGAACGCCACTTGTTGATATCAATAACTTCACAAACGAAACATGTGATCCAGAGCAAATTGTGCTTAACGCCTACATCCTTTGCGATGATGACAATGACGATACAACGGCTGAGGTATATCATGACCTGGGCTTCCAACACACCATCCAAGTATATCCTGCGGCCTTTGTGTATGTTCCACTACCGGGAGCCTGTGCTCTGGCACCATCTTGGACCCTGACATCAGTGGACGGTACACTTTGCGATTCAGGTACAGGCCTTGCACCAGCAAACCCCGCATGTGATAGTGGTGTCACCAATACAGAAACACTGGCTGCGCCTGGATTGTACTTCGATGGATCACTTTGTTCGCAACTTTTTGTTGGAGATGTCTTAGCGGAATGCGAGGCTGCTGACTGCACTGCTTGTCCAACCACCACGGACGTCCCAATTGCGGAAAACATCTGCTCCGGCGACAGTCCAAGTCTTCCGCAATTGACTTTGGATAACGATAATTTGCAAACTGTTGAGTGGTATCAGGGCGATCCGGCAACTGGAGTTGCAGTAGCAGATATCGACTTTAGCAATGAAAGCTGTGATCCAATAGAAATCATTCTAAACGCATTCATCCCTTGTGATGAAGATGAGGATGATACAACTCCGGATATTTATCAGGATCTAAGCTACTCATTTGTAGTAAACGTGTATCCAGCCCCTTTTACTTTCAACGAGACTGTAGGAGGATGCAACATAGCTGCGGAATGGACATTGCTGGCAGTGGATGGAACCCAATGTGACACAGCCATTGGCTCTGTGCCTGCAGAACCAGCATGTGATTCAGGCTTGACAAATTCCGAACCTCTTACAGGTCCAGGCCTACTCTTTGCCGGTTCTGGTTGTGAACAAGATTTCACTCTTGAAGTAACCGCCGACTGCGTGTGGGTTGATTGTACTGACTGTCCTTCGACAAGCGACAGTCCCACCACTGAAGAGCTTTGTTCAAGTTCTATTCCAACAGTTCCGGCCTTGAATCTAGATGATGGGAATGGCAATGTCGTAGAGTGGTTCATAGGCGATCCACTCACCGGAACTGCAGTAGCCGATGCAAATTTTGAGAATGAAACTTGTGATCCACTGCAAGTGGAAATATCTGCGCACATTCTCTGTGATCATGATGGTGATGATACAACCCCTGAGCAGTATCATTCCTTGAGCTATACGCACACAGTTACGATCTATCCCGCTCCTTTCTCCTTTGTTCCTACAGAAGGAAGCTGTGGTCAGGCTGCCTCTTTTGTATTGAACGCCGCAGACGGGGCAGAGTGTGATAACCAAATTGGCACTGCTCCCGCGGAGCCTGATTGCGATTCCGGATTGACAAACTCCGAGCCACTAAACGGCCCAGGGGTTCTCTTTGCTGGAACAATCTGCGAACAGGACTTTGACGTAGTGGTGTTGGCCGATTGTGAAGCGATACCCTGCACGGGCTGTCCTACTACAACAGATTCGCCTGGGAGCTCCTCACTTTGTTCTCCAGAACTACCTACGCTCCCACAACCGACCTTGGATGGAGATAACGGAAATCCTGTCGAATGGTACAGCGGTGATCCGGACACTGGTGTGTTGTGGTCAGATGTAGATTACGCCAACACTGATTGTCAAACTAGCACTGTGATATTATCCGCATACATTCTTTGTGATGAAGATGGAGATGTAGCTACTCCAGAAACCTGGGTGAGCCTTGGCTTAACCCATGAAGTCACTGTCTATCCGGAAATGTCCTTATCTCCGACCTTTGCGGACTGTACTTTTGGAGTATCCGGTCCTTGGCTTAGCTGCCCTACTGCTGAACTGAGCTGGGAAGTAACTGGAGGGGACAACAGTGGTGCCAGTGGTCTAGGCGAAACCTATGATCAAGCAGTGGAAGGCGATTTGGGTATTGTGACCTTTACCTTGATCAACCAAGACGCAGTCGATCAGGGTTTGGCTTGTGGGACTTTCAGTATCGAAGTGCCAATTGATTGCCCAATTCAATGTGATCTAGATGCCAGCATACTTGTCCCAGCAGCAATCTGCGAAAGTGACAGCCTTGATCTGAATACTTTGATTCTGGGAGACACTGGCGGCTTATGGACGACTGATGCACCTCCCGGTTCACTTGGGGGAGATATCTTCTACGGGAATCAGCAAGGAGGTGATAGTTTTGAAATAATATACACAGTTAGCAATGGACCAGATTGTTCGGAAACAGCAAGCCAAACAATTGAAGTCTTAGCCGAACCAACAGCTTTCGCTGGGGATGGAGGGCAAATTTGTTCGAATGAACCGATCAGCCTAAGCGGTTTTGCTGAGGCTGCAAATATAGTTGCCTGGACAGGTGGTGCTGGGGATTTTAGTTCTCCTGCAAATGAAACGACGACTTACACACCCTTGCTGACAGAATCAGGTGATTTGTATCTCTATTTCACTGCAAGTGGAGACTGTGGTACCGCTGTAGATTCTGTATTGATACAAATTACAGCGGCTTTGCCAATCAATGTCCCCGCTACTATCACTATTGATGAGGGGGAGTCTGTTCCTCTCAACGTTACAGGTGGAAGCGGGGAATTCATTTGGTCGGACCCAAGCAGCACCTTATCCTGTGTTGACTGTTCTGATCCCGTTGCGAATCCGCTGGTAACCACGATTTACAACGTGCAATCCCTCGATGGATGCTCAGAAGCTGCATTGACAATCATTGTTAATCAACCTCCGATGTTCATAGTTCCCAGTGCTTTTTCGCCTAACGGCGATGGAGTTAATGATGTCTTTAGAGCCCTGCACAGAGATGTTCTTGAAATTGAGATGTATGTGTATGATCGCTGGGGAAAACAAATGTTCGAAACCAAAGATATGAATGATGCATGGGATGGCACTTACAACGGCGAACCGGTAAATTTGGGAGTCTATGTGTTCTATGCGAGATACCAATATGATGATGGCGTGGACCGATTCCACAAAGGCAATGTAACAGTTGTCCGTTAACCCTTTTTGAAACCCCTTGTGCTGAAGGTCCCAAGTCCTCGATTGGGTCCTCAGCTTATGGCCTTAAAGAACTTTGTATGACTTATAAAAATTTTGTCTGCCTGCTGATAGCATTTTTTGCTTTTTGTTCGGCTACACTGCATGCTCAAAATCCGCCCTACGCAAATGTAAACGCAGCACCGACGCAAGTTGGAAGCGATTATGAGTTTCAGGTGGAGTTGGCAACCATCGGCTTCCTCGGAACCGATTGTAACGGCTTCTTTGTAAGCTGCTTAAATGATTTGGATATCTTTTGGGAAGTGATCCCTGTTTCCGAATGTTCGGGCTGTCCAATCAGTACTACCCCAGTTGCCAGTGGATCCATCAAGGATGTGTTCTGGAGCGAAAACTGCGTCTACGATGGGAGCCCGAATACTGGTGATTGCAATGACACTGGAGGCTGTGAACAGTTCTTCTATGTTCCCGAAGCAGATCTCTGCGAAGGAATTACCTACAAAGTCGTGACCTATGCTTTCAATCCTTTGTACGGGGGAGGAAACAATGGCTACCAATGTTGCTCTGCCAGCTCCCCAGCAACCCCTGATCTTGAAGGTATGGACGATGCTTGTACGCTGTTCAGCAATGGTGGTTCAGGTACTGGATGGTTCAATCCTTCCTATCCTCAAGAGTTTGAATTTACACTTGGCGGTACTCCGCCACCACCCATACTAAACATCACTGCCAATATTGTTGATGGCGATGTGGTCCCGTGTGGCTTTGAACTAGACACTGATTTATCTGCTACTTCTCCCGGCAGTTGCGTAGAAACTCAGTATGAGTACAAGATTCTTGTGAATGGTGTCGCAGTGGAATCAAATACGAGCGAATGTTCTTTGACCACAGCCACCATTGATTATACGAGTGAACTGATCGGATGCCCAGACGAGCCCACTTGTATTGCAGGAGTAGGCCAGTTCAAGGTGCAGTGTGGTGTCAATACCATTAGATGGGAAGCCACACAGATTTGCACTGGGGCAACCACGGCATTTGAAGAATTGTCCTTTACATTGGACTGTGCTGAGGCTGATGCCTTGAGTGTATCACTGGAGGATCAAGTCTTGTGCCCGGAAGAAATTGGAACAATAGAAGTAGTAAATCCTGCAAATGTAAATATACCCGCAGCCGGTGGCACCTACGAATTGCATTGGGACAATGCGGATCCATATGCTGCACCAAACAACAATTATATAGGTTCTGGCCTTAGTGCGAATGTGACTAACGACGGTAGCTTTCCCTACAATACCCCAATCGAAGTGATAGGAAGCGTATGGGATAATTATCCTTCAGGTTTCGTGGATGGTTGTCAGGCATACTCGGAAACTGCTGAGTTTGTGATGCTCGAGCCAATAACCGGAGCACCGGCAAATGAGGCCTGCTCTTATAATACCATGGTTATTGAAGCGGCTGGTGGTCTGCCGGCCTATGATGCCAGTACTTATACTTACGATGCCTCCTCAGCGGGAGCGGGAACCAACACAACTGGTGTTTTCAATACAACAACTACAGGGGCTCCAATCCCAACAGGTACTTATACAGTTATTGTCTCAGATGGGGAAGGCTGTTCGGCTGAAGTAGAAGCAGAAGTTTATGAGCCCATTGATCTGGTCTTTGGCTTATCTTCATGTACGGACTACGGAAGCTTCACTGCCACCGTTTCTGGTGGGCAACCAGGACATCCCAATCAGTCATTGACCAACTTTGTGTTGATCTCAAATTTAGATGGCCTATTGGGTAGTCCGGATGCTACCGGAGCCTTTGCGACTTCTACTACGCTTTCAGCAGGTGTCCATACCATTACAGCTAGATACAATCATCTCGGCCCCGATGGAGTGCCAACTGGCGATGTATGCCTGCAAACATTTGAAATTGAGATTTATGAGCCAATTGAAATTGAGCAGGAACTCGGTTGCGAATACAATCAAGTGGAAGTCATAGCTATGGGTGGATATGCAGGCTCACCAAATACAACAGGAACAGACTTCAGCTATGATCTCTACAATGGTCCTACTGCGACAGGAGCAATCGTGTCCTCCAACAGTTCAGGTATCTTTACAGGCTTGGATGCAGGTGTCTATACCATTGAAGTCAATGACAACAATCCAGATGCAGATCCAGCCAATAGCTGTACGGAAACGATCACGGTAGAAGTCTATGATCCATTGGTTATTGACTTCACAAGTGATACTTGTTCATCCAATACTGACTTAACGGTTAATGGGGCTAGTGGTGGATTGGATCCTTTGGATCCCGCATTCACGGGAGGCAGCTATACGATTACGCTTTCGACAGATGGGAGTTCAAGTCCTGCACCTGGAACCACACCTTTTACTACAACCGATCCTGTCGCAGACGCGCCATTTACCTTCTCAGGATTAGGCGTGTCAACGGACTATTACATTGTATTGGAGGATGAACGCACAGATCCCAATACTGGTCAGAACTGCTCCACTGTGATTGGTCCTATCTCACTTAGCGAACCTCCTGAGCTTGAAGCAGGCTTTGGAGTATGCACTCGTATAAATCGCTTTGGAGTTAGCATGTTAGGTGGTACTGGTCCCTTTGACTATTATGTATATGATTTGAATGCTCCTTTGGAGGGAGCTCCAAGCCCATACGATCCGACATTAGCTCTGGCTGGTGCTGCTTTAGATTTAAATGGAGTGCCGCTTGGTCTTTCTGACGAAGCATCAACGGGTCTATTCGTAGATGTCCCAGCTGGAACCTATACTGTATATGGCGTAGATGCCAATGGATGTCCTGAATCAGAAACAGTTGCTGAGGCTTATGATCCTTTTGATATACAGCTTGATGAGGGCGATTGTGCCGGAATCAATCTGGTGGATATTTCAGCTGTTACTGGAGGTAGAGATCCTAACAACACAGTAGGTGGAGGATTCTCAGGCTCTGCCTACACTATCTTTCTTTCTACTACAAGTGCTGATGCCGGAGCTACTGCTCCAGGAGATGTTCTGGATCTAAACGGTGCTGCCGTCCCTGCAATAAATGAAAATGGAGTTGATCCTGCTGTTGGAACTCCAGAGTTTGAGGACCTGCCTGCAGGAAGCTATCACGTGGTAGTAGAAGATGATAGAGGCTGTCAATATTCCGTACCAGTAACCGTAACAGATGCCCCTGAATTGCAAGCGAATAGTGCAGGCTGCGATGTTTATGGTCAAGCAAGTGTAGCAGCAACCGGCGGTACACCGGATTGGTCTTTTTACCTATATCCTCAGGGTGCTGCTTATCAAGACAATGGTGCAGGTTCACTCCAATCGGACACAGGAGATGGTACAGGCACTGACCAAACAGGGGAGTTTACGGGAGTGTCTGCAGGAACATATACAGTCTATGGTGTAGATGCCAATGATTGTCCAGCCTCTTCAGTAGACGTGACCGTGATCGAAGAAATTACCGCTGAGTTTGAATATAATTGTGATTATGGTTCAGTAAGTGTTTCGGCCTCAGGAGGAGCTGCGGAGACAGATAATTCGCTCACTTATTCCTATCAACTACTAGATGGATCCGGTCAGGCTGTAGGTGCACCGATTATGGCAACCTTTGCAGAGGGAAGCCAGACTTTTAGCGACTTAAGCGGCGGAGAGTATTCACTAGAAGTGACCGAAGGCGAATGCTCGATTGAGATCCCTATTGAGGTCTTCGATCCCTTGTTGGTCGAAGGATCTGGTTGTGTGCTGGATTCCTATGATGCAACAGCAAACGGAGGCTATGCTGGCGCTTCTTTTGTTTCTGGAGTTGACTACTCTTTTACCTTGTTTAATGATGCAGGTGTACAAGTGAGCACAAACTCAACGGGGTCTTTCTCTGATTTGGATCCAGGAGATTATACAATCACGATAGACGATAACAATCCTAACGTAGCAGTGGCTTGTACTGAAGAGTTGAGCTTCTCTATCTATGAGCTTTTGCTTGAAAATGAGGTCTGTGATTTTAACACAGTCTCAGCGTCGATACCGGGCTATGCAGGACAACAAAGTTATACACTGACAAATGATGATTCCGGGGAGAATTTCGAATCAAATATTACTGGGGTCTTCTCTGAGGTACCGGCAGGTAATTATACACTATCATATACAACAGGGCAGGGTTGTTCTGCTACTGCGCCCGTTGTACTGTTTGATCCAATCGTTCTGGAAGATTACTCTTGCTCGGAGGGAGCGACGGTGACAGGGGGATTAGCTCCTTATACCTATCAAATGACTACGCTGTCAGGAGGTCTAGTCGGTAGCAATGATACTGGACAGTTTCCAACCCTTCCAACCGGAACTTACAATCTCATTGTAAGAGATGCCAACAATTGTACGATCACCACCGAAGTGAACTGCTTCACTTGTGAAATTACAGCGACTGTTACAAGTACTTGTGCTGGGCAAACAGACTTTGAGTTAACATTGGATCTTGCCGGAGATGGGACCTACATTGTGGATGATGGAGTCAACCCAGCTTTGACGGGACAGTCTTCAGGTCAAATTGACTTAGGTACCTTCCCCAATGGAGCATATACTATAACCATTACAAGTGAAATCGACGATACTTGCATCGAAGTCATTGCTGACGAAAAGGACTGCTTCGAATGTGACTTAGGAGTACAGCAATCTACTAGTTGTGAAGACCTCTTCAACTATGCAGTGACATTGGATATTTCCGGTACTGGTACTTTTATCGTGGACAATGGTACTAGCCAGCAAACAGGAGTGCCATCCGGGAGTTTTGCTGCTGGATCCTATCCAAACGGAAGTCAAACTTTTACGATCACGTCTGAGCTGGATGCAACTTGTCAGGAAGCGGTAACAGTTACAGACGATTGTTTCGAATGTGGTTTAGCGCCGACAGCGGTCAGCAATTGTCTCGATGAATTTACTTACGAAGTGATTGTTGACCTAATTGGAAATGGGAGCTTCAGCATTGATGACGGAGGCGGAAGTCCAAGCACTGGGGCCAATGCTGGTCAGTATACTTTTGGCCCTTACAATAATAATGACGTTTACAGTATCGAGATCATCAGTGAAGTAGACCCCGGATGTAGCATCATCTTATCGGATGTCGAAAATTGCTTTGACTGTGGTTTGACAGTTAGCGAAGTGGTGAATTGTATAGATCTTGAGACTTTTGAAGTCGAATTAACTTTCAACGGGTCCGGCACCTTTACCGTTGACGATTCCGTGAATCCTGCCCAGTCGGGGCTGAGTTCAGAAACAATTACTTTGGGTCCTTATCCGGATGGCAACTATGCCATCACTGTTCAGAGCGAGTTAGAACCTGACTGTTTGGAGATTGTCAGTGGTACAAGCGAATGCTACACTTGTGATTTGACAGCTTCTGCGACTACGAATTGTCTAGACCTGCAAAATTATGAAGTGAATCTCACAGTAGGTGGTTCGAGTACATACACGATCGATGATGGTGTACATGCATTGATTACTGGACAAGCATCTGGTACGCTAAATCTTGGCTCCTTTCCCAATGGAACTTATACAATTGTGATTACAGATGAAATTGAGGGTACCTGCCTCGAAGAAGTGGTTGTTAATGAGGACTGCTTCAATTGCGACTTGAATGCTACGGCAAGCATCGAATGTAATGATTTTGATTCTTATACTGTAACAGTGAATCTGGAAGGGTCAAGTTCCTATACGATTGTACAGGGTGGAACCGTCTTAAACGGTCAAACAGCTGGTGCTATTCCGATTGGTCCAATCCCGAATGGCCCCTATATCATTGATGTCACCGATGAGATTTCTGGCGATTGTGTCTTTAACCTAACTGGGGAAAGAGATTGTTTTGAATGCGATCTCACAGCAACAGGGAGTCCAATTTGTGTTGATGATTTCAACTATAATGTTGCACTTGCCATCGGAGGATCTGGCAGCTATACTGTCAATGACGGTGTCAACCCTCCAATAAGTGGTGTGACTGCCGGAAGCATAACGGTAGGACCAATTCCAAGTGGGCCTTATGCTATTTTAGTTGTTGATGAGTCAGATGAAACCTGCAGCGAAACTGTAACTGGTGAGCAGGTCTGTTTTGAATGCGACCTCGTTACTTCCGCTTTACCATTCTGTCAAGATGATTTTGAATACACGGTTCTGGTGACAATCGTTGGTAGTGGAACTTTCTCATTGGATGACGGGGTAAACCCTGTAGTGACAGGACTTTCTGCTGGTCAACATACAGTTGGCCCTTTACCCAATGGCCCATTTTCAATTGAAGTGGTCAGTGAAATAGAGCCAAGTTGTACTTCGACAGAAGCTGGTGACCAGAATTGCTTTGAGTGTGATTTGGCTGCAAATGCACTTTCTACATGCAGTGATATAGAAAACTTTGAGCTGGTGATTGCGATCAGTGGATCTGGAACTTATACTGTTGACGATCAGCTAAACCCGATTCTCACGGGAGTGAGTGCTGGCAGCATCGTGCTTGGTAATTATCCTTCCGGTAGTTACACGGTAGTAATAACAAGTGAGACCTCAGCTGACTGTAACTTTACTTTGACCGACACAGTAGATTGCTTTGAATGTACTCTAGAACCATCGGTCAGTACTGAATGCCTTGATTTCGATCAGTATGAGGTAGAAGTAAGCATTACAGCTCCAGGTGAATACAATTATGACGATGGCTTGAACCCTCCGACAGTCGTTTCAGCAGGCGTTTATACCAGTGGTCCTTACGACAATGGTGGATACACTATCGACATTTCTGCTGTTGGACATCCTGATTGTGCTGTCTCCTTGACAGGTGAGCAGGACTGTTTCGAATGTGATTTGGAGCTTCTGCCTCTTGTCGAATGTGAAGGGCTGGAAGAGTACTTTGTAACAGTGACCGCTTCAGGATCAGGAAGCTATTTGGTTGAGGATGGTCTAAATCCGACTCAGACACTCGTCGCTGGCGACTATGTCTTCGGACCATATTCGAATGGGGGCTACTCGATAAGTTTCACTGATTCTGATCGACCGGAGTGCAACAGAGTTGTGTCGGGTGAACAAGACTGTTTTGAGTGCGACTTGTCCGCCAATGCTGTTACAAACTGTTTAGATGGACAGCGCTACGAAGTAGAGGTGACCTTGAATGGAAGCAGTTCCTATTCAATCGAGAATGGCATAGATCCAACGATCACCGGTGTGTCAGCAGGTAGTGTAACTTTTGGGCCCTACGATAATGGTGCCTATCAGATACTCATCACTGATGAGTTGAGTGATGATTGTAATTTCACCTTGACAGGAGAGGAGGATTGCTTCGAATGCGATTTGGATGCGATAGCCACGACGAATTGTCTTGATACGCAAACTTATGAGGTGGAAATGACGCTCTTTGGAAGTGGAACCTACGAAATTCAGAATGGCATCGATACGCCTATTAGTGGAGCTACAGCTGGGACCTATACTTTTGGTCCCTACTCCAATGGCCCCTACCAAATCCTCATTCTTGATGAAACACAAGAGGATTGTCAATTTACAGTTGTAGGCGAACAAGACTGCTTCGAGTGTGATCTTTCGGCCACAGTTGAAGTAGAGTGCCTTGAGTATCCCCAATACAATCTAATCTTTGAACTTAGTGGCAGTGGATTCTATACGATCGACGATGGAAACAACACCATTCTTAACGGTGCCGCAGCAGGCACTGTAGTGTTCGGGCCTTTGACTAGCAATAATTATGTTGTCACCATATCTGATGAACTAGATGATACTTGTCTCGAAACCTATGAAGGGACTCAAGATTGCCAAGAATGTGATTTAATTACTTCTCTAGAAGAAGTATGCAATGATGATGGTAGCTATGTGATACAATTGACAATTGAGGGCTCTGATGACTACACGGTCACACAAGGAGACCTGATTCTAACTGGTGACGCAGTAGCTGGAACTTACGAATTTGGTCCATTTGACATAGATGTGGAAAGCATAACGGTTTCCAGTAACCTCTTGCAAGGATGCTTCGATGTCCTTGATGTTGCGCCGGAATGTTTCGTCTGTGCAGAGCCGCTTGCTACCACGGAGTGTTTCAACCCGCAGACTTACCTCGTAAATTTGGAATTGAACGGGACTGGAACCTATGAAGTGAGTGATGGGGTTAACCCCGCCTTCGTGAATCAAACTGGTAGCGTTCAAATTGGACCATTCTTTAATGGTCCCTACTCCATAACCGTTTCAAGTGAGCAAGAGCCAGATTGCGTATTTGTACTTCAAGGCGAAGAAGATTGTACCGTCTGTGATCTTGAATTAACGCAGACTGTCACTTGTGAAGAGGATGGTCTAGGCTATCTGGTCGAATTGCAGATATCAGGAACAGGTACTTACTCCGTAGATGATGGAAGTGATGCAATATTAACAGGGGTAACTGCTGGTTCGATCACGATTGGCCCAATACCAAATGGCCCTTATGCAATAACAGTTGCTAGCGAGCAAGATGAAACTTGTTCCGAAGTTGCTTCGGGAGAAGAAGATTGCTTCGATTGTGATTTGCAGGTAGAGCATGCTCCAGAGTGCTCTACGTTTGAACAGTACTTGGTGAGTGTTACTTTAAGCGGAAGTGGTACTTATACCATCAATGACGGCATTGGCTCTATTCTCGTCAATCAAGAGCCAGGGAATATTGTTCTAGGACCCTATCTCAATGGTGTCTATGCATTTACCATTACAAGTGAACAAGATGCCGCCTGTAGCGAGATCATCAATGGCGAATTTGATTGCTTTGAATGCGAGCTCAATGCTAGCGTTTCAACAAACTGCGACGACTTTGAAGAATACATGGCTGTTCTTCAGTTCTCTGGTCAGGGTACCTACACCATTGATGATGGGGAAGGGAATATCATAACCGATGCTATTGCAGGGACTTACAATCTCGGACCCTTCAGCAACGGTGCTTATCTGATTACGGTAACAAGCACGATTGATGAGACTTGTCGAGAAGTGCTTACCGGAGTAGAGGATTGTTTCGAATGTGATCTTGATGTTAGTGAGATAGCGGAATGTATTGACTTTGAGAACTTCCTCGTGAGCGTGATTCTAGAAGGTTCCGGAACCTATACCATTTCCGATGGACTGAACCCGCCAGTTGCTGGTTACGAGGCGGGGGAATACGTCTTTGGCCCCTACAGTAGTACCACCTATGTGATTTCTATACAGAGCGAGTTGGCAGCTGATTGTAGTGCAACATTGCTGGGGACTGCCTCCTGCTTTGAATGCGATTTGCCTTCAGCGGCCGCAACCGAATGTATAGATGAAGAAAGTTACAATGTGCTGTTTACATTGCCCGGTCCTGGGAACTATATTGTTGATGATAACCAGTCACCACCTGAGCTGCTGGAACCAGGCAATTATGTTTGGGGCCCCGTTCCAAACGGCCCTTACAATATTTCTATTGTCAGTGATCAGGATGAAGAATGCAGTACTACACTTACTGGCATCAATGATTGCTCAAGTGACGAAGTTTGCGAGGTCTCATTGTCAGGCCTTCCTGTTTGTGTAGATGAAAACAACTTTGTAATCGAACTTAGCCTAACGGGAACAGGCACCTTTACTATTTCTGATGCAAACACAACATTGACTGGACAGAGTTCGGGAGTGATTACGCTTGGCCCATATCCAAGTGGAGCTTATAACATCACTGTTACATCGGAAGATGTGGAAAATTGCCAGGTTCCTTTTTCTGGAACCTACTTCTGTACTCCTGATTTTGTCTGTGATCTCGGTATTGTGGTGAACACAGAATGTACAACAGTAAACTCATACGAAGCCATTCTGAGTCTTACTGGCACAGGGACTTATACAATTGATACAGCAGGAGTAGTAATATTGACTGGTCAGTCGGCGGGAACCATTACCATCGAAGATATCCCGAATGGGTCGGTCAGTGTGGGGATTACTAGCGAAATTGATGATGAATGTGCCTTTACAGTACCAGTTACAAATGATTGCACCGATGAATTCACTTGTGATCTTGAAGTGCTGGCTGATATCGTTTGTATCGAAGAGGGTGTAGATGGATTCCAGATTATATTAACCGTCTCAGGGACGGCCACCTATTCCATCACTGATCCAACAATCGGATTCAATCTCGAAGGAGCAATTGCTGGTGAGTATGTGCTAGGTCCTTATGAAGACGGAGCATATAATGTAACGGTTACCAATGAAGGAAACCCAATCTGCTTTCAGGGGATCAGTGGAAACAAAGCCTGTGAACTGGAAGTAGAATGTGATCTATCCATTGGTCTAACCGTAGAATGCGAAGGAGATGATGTTGTGCTTGTATTGACCATTGTTGGAAGTAGTGTCTACAGCGTCTTTACAGATGTAGAAGTGCTGGAAAATGTTACGGAAGGTGTCTACGAGATTCAAGCCGGAGGATTTGTCGAAGAGTTTTACAACGTGTTTGTTCAAGACAATCAAGAATTCAATTGCTTCGAAAATGCAAGTGGTGCAAGAGACTGCCCAGATTGTGATTTTAGTACTACAGTCACTCCCATCTGTGATGAAACTACAGATGAGTTTTATATTGAAGTGGCGATTGAAGGAGACATTACAGTTGACATTTCTGATGGGTTCTTTGGCGGCTTTATTGTAGAAGATGTTGTTTCCCCGGCTACAGTACTCGTGGGGCCATTTGAAGACGGATTCTACAATATCCTTGTTACCAGCCAAGATGGAATTTGCTTTGATCAATTCTCTGGATCCTTCGAGTGTGGTCCGCCGATTGAATGCGATCTCGCTGTAACCTATGAGTTATCTGACTGTGATCCAGCAACGGAGGAGTTCTTTGTCATTGTGACGATAGAAGGAAGTGATACCTATGATATATCCTACGACGGCTTTGGCGGTTTCATTGACGATGCTACTTCTGGCGTCTATGAACTTGGTCCTTTCCAATTTGATTACTCGATTTTCATTGATGAAAGCAATGGCTTCTTCTTCGATTGTAATACTTCAATTTTTGGACAATGGAATTGCGAATGTGATTTTGATGTTTCTGTTGAAACAGAATGTATTGATGAGGATAGCTACCTGCTATATGTCACCATTGGTGGTGAAGGGACCTTTACAATAGATGACTTTACTGGCAATATCCTTGATGGCGTAGAAGCGGGTACATATACGCTAGGGCCATTTACGGAAGACCCATTTCAACCTTTCCCAGAACCGTTCTTCTACTTCCTCGACATTACTTCAGACGAATTCCCAGACTGTATTCAAAACCTCTTTGGAAATGCCAATTGCCTTCCAGATCCCCCTTGCGAACTGGTGGCCAATGTCGAGTTTGAATGTTATGACGATGGTTTTACCTACGATATGATCGTCACCATTGAAGGGGAAGACACTTATACCATCGATGATGGAATAAACGACGTCTTAACGGGACAAGCTGCCGGAACCTATGTTCTTGGACCTGGGACCAATGGCGCTTATGAGATTTTTATTCAGAGTGAGGACTTTCCGGATTGTGCCCAGACACTGGCAGGTGGACAATTCTGTGAAGCACCTCCAGAATGTGACCTGGTGGCAAATATCCAGCGAGAATGCGTAGATGACTTCACTTTCGATTTGAGTATCATCTTATCGGGAACGGGGAGTTATACTATTTCTTCTGATCTCCAGCCTGATCAAACAGGTCTGGGACCGGGAACCTACACCATTTCAGGTGTGCCAAATGGTGCTTATGAAGTTGAAGTCTTTGACGCCAATAATTCTCTATGTCAACAATCCTTCACCGGTGATTATGACTGTACACCAGTGATCCCCTGCGATTTGGCTTCAAATGTTCAAGCTGTCTGTATCGATGGGGAACCAAACTACAACTTGATAGTGGATATCTCGGGTTCAAGCCTCTATGACATCGAAGTCGATGGTTTTGCCCCAGTACAGGGAGTGGGAACCGGAGTTTATACCTTTGGCCCCATTCCAAATGGACCATACAACTACAACATAACGGATCTCAACAATGATGATTGTGAGCAGTCTGGGCTTGGAGTGAATGATTGTCCATTCTTCCCACCTGCCTGTGATATAGAAACAAGCATCTCTTATGAATGTGCTGCTGATGGGCAGAGCTACTTTGTAATCATGGACATCGCCGGTGCCAGCAGCTACAGTCTTTACGAAGGACTGTACGGAGGTGGCCCCCCATTCTCAGGGGATTTGATTCTTAGTAATATTTCAGAGGGCCAGTATACACTTGGACCTTTCCCAGCAGGAGGTACTACCTTGCTATTAGTGGATGAAGCAAACATCGCTTGTTTTGCAGACTTTGTGATTGTTAGGGACTGTAGTTGTGATCTGGACTTTGTGCTGGATCTCGAATGCGAAGACGAAAACAGCTATTTCATTAATCTTGAGATACAAGGCTCATCCACCTACGAAATTACCGTAAACGAATTTGGCACTTCAAACGATGTGGTGCTGACAAATGTTTCAGCAGGATTGGAGACGATAGGTCCATTTACCTTTGATCAATTCTTCTTTACCATAGCAGATGAACAAGGTGATTGCTTTCAGGATTATCTGGGAGTACGCGACTGTTCGCCCAACAATGGAACCTGTGATCTCGATGCAGAGATAGTCAATGTCTATTGCGATGAAAACAATTCGGTGTTCATAGATTTGCAGATTCAAGGGGTGACCACCGCTCTAGTACAGTTGAGCAATCTTCCGGGTGAGTCTGTCGGACCAGGAATCACTACACTTGGTCCCATCCCAGATGAGTTTAACTACTCTTTCACGGTGCGTGATCTGGATAATGGTAGCTGCATTCAAACGTTCAATGGAAACTATGAATGCGAACCCGAAGTCATTTGCGACCTTGAATTAGGCTTGCAAGCCCCTGTCTGCAACGATGCCAATGATGGCTTCTTCGTGGATATTACTTTGACAGGTTCAGATACTTATACAATTGATACCGGAGCAGGTGTTCCAGATATTGAAGGTGTTGCCGCAGGTACCTACACAGCCGGTCCTTTCCCAAGTGGTCTCTACCAAATTCAGGTAACCAGTGCAGACGGAAGTGGAACTTGTTTAGAATCCACAACAGGTACCTTCAGCTGTGCACCTCCGCCAACATGTGACCTAGGCGTAACAATAGTTGATATTGAGTGTTCTGGATTCTTGTTCTTCCAGTTTTTCACAATTACACTTGAGATCACCGGTGCGGATAACTACTCGATCTTTGTTGACAATCAACTGCTCGAAGATGTCCCGGCAGGAACCTATGTCTTCGAAGACCTTACTGCTGAAAATGCCTACGAAATTTATGTACAGAGCAATAGCAACCCAGAGTGCTTCTATGCAAGCGGAGCACCAAACCCTTGCAATGATGAAGTCGATTGCAACCTAAATGCCAATGTAGATGCAGCTTGTTCTGGTGAAGATACTTATACGCTGACCGTCAACATTACCGGGCCAAGTAGCTATGAGGTGATGCTAGACCCAGCAGGTGATATCATCAATGGTCTGACTGAAGGGGTATATCAGTTCGGCCCATACAACAACAGTCTGGGGACGACATATCAAGTCAGTATTCTCGATGAGCTTGATGGTGATTGTTTCTTCGATATTGTTGGTACCATCGAGTGTAATCCTGATCCGCCAAGCTGCGAATTGGATGTTCAAGTGCTCGACATCAGTTGCTCGGGAACATCATTCTTCGATCTGTTTGAGGTGACACTCCTCATTGAAGGGAATGCATTATACAAAATTACAACAGCCGATGAAGTGATCGAAAACGTGGCTCCAGGTACTATTACCCTCGGCCCATATGTAGCCGAGGAATTGTACCAAATTCGAGTGGAAGATAATCTAATAGCAGATTGCTTCCAGGTGGTAGAGGCACCAAACCCTTGCTCAGACGAAGTAGATTGCGATTTGTTGGTCAACACCGCCGTAGTCTGCCTTGAAGAAGGATATAATTTAACGGTGGACATTTCAGGCACCGATACCTATCAGGTCTCAGGCTCGGTTGGCGGCCAGCCTTTTGATATTGTAGGAGTCAGTCCAGGTGTACTGGATCTTGGTCCATTCAGTGTAGAAGGAACTTACGAGATCGTGGTGCAAAGTCTACAGGATGCAACTTGCAGCTTTACAAATTCTGCATTTGCCGAATGTCCTGATCAGCCACTATGTGATGTTGGTCTCGAGCTGATTGAGATAGTCTGCGATGAAATTGATGGAGAGAATGTATATACTGTTGAAGTGGAAGTAAGTGGCTCTGATGCCTACGAACTTCTTGTTGATGGAAACTCGTTTGAATCCGGCGCCACAGCAGGTACATATGTGGCTGGACCATTCCCCGCCACAGGAGGTACATTCACAATAGTCGCTGAACAAGGAGAAGATTGCTTTGAAGAAGTTTCTGGAACCAACAATTGTGTGATCACAGGTTGCATTCCCCCAACAGCCAACGAAACCGTAGTCTGCAACGAGAATGGAACTTTCAACTTGATTGTTGTATTCGATGGTGCTGCACAGTACGACATTGTTGCCAATATTGTTGGTGGACAATCTGATCAGGCACTGTCGCAGTCTACGGGCACCGTGGAACTGGGACCATTCATCGGTGGGGTAGAGGATGCTTACGAAATCACAGTCTCACAGACAAGCTATCCGCAATGCTTCGTGAGCCTCACTGGGTCTACCAACTGCCCTTCAGATCCAATCGAGTTCTGTAACCTATTTGCCAATGCTGATGCCAGCTGCATCAATGAGCTGACCTATGAAGTTGATGTAACCATTACAGGTAGTGGTACCTATAATGTGTATAGCGATGCCGGTGACGTCTTTGGACAAACGGCTGGAATCATCACACTAGGGCCTTTTACTAGTGCCAACTATAGCATTTATCTCGAAAAGACTACCGACTCAACTTGTAATCAAACGCTGAACGGAAGCTTGCAATGTGGAGATCCTTTCCAATGTACATTGCTGGCCGATGTTGATATCGAGTGTGTAACAGACGAAACCTATCAGCTAATAGTAGAATTCTCAGGTGGTGGCACATTCCGCATCAATGATGGATTTGGCAATATTGTGACAGGCTTGTCCGCAGGTACTTATCCATTTGGCCCTTTCTCTGCAGATAATTTTGTTGTCACTGTCCAGAGTGAATTCGATCCAACTTGCTTCCAGGAGCTTACCGGTTCGAGTCCTTGTTCAGATGATGGTGCTTGTACCTTGCAAATTGGTACTACTCCCACCTGCGTCGATGAAGATACCTTTGAAGTCCTCCTAAGCATCAATGGAAATAGTACTTATTCTATTAATAGTACCGCTACAGGATTTACGGAACTTACCGGACAAACTGAAGGGGATATTGTGATCGAGAATTTCCAATTTGGTGTTTTCGATATCGTAGTGCAGGATGAACAAAATCCACAATGCTTTGCAGGCCAAAACGGGAATGTAGATTGTAGCAATCCGCCAAACTGTGATCTCAATGCTGAGTTCATTGAACATACCTGCATTGGCGATTCTAACTTCTACAATATCACCATAGGTATCTCAGGGTCAGGTACATATACTGTCTATGATGGAGAAAATGTTCTGGCTGCGAACGTTACAGAAGGGGAAGTCGAAGTCGGACCCTTTAGCTCCCCTCCCTACAGTGTGCTTGTAAGTAGCGATGTACTAGGTGACTGTAGCCAGACACTCAACGGCTTCATTATTTGTGAAACAGATCCGGATGAATGCCCACTGTCTACCAGTGCCATTGTTACCTGTGTTGATGAGGATACATTCAATGTTGAAGTGAGCTTCCTCGGTACAGGTACCTACACGATAACAGATCATGAAGGAACGGAATTGACAGGTGTGGTGCAAGGAACTGTGTTCCTCGGTCCCTATCCGAATGGTTCATATGCCATCAATGTCAGCAGTGAGCAAGTAGCAGATTGTAGCTCCGATATAGTAGGTTTCAAGGATTGTGCAAACCTTCCTGATTGTTCATTATCGATCGATGGAGATGTCGTCTGTCTCGATGACGATTTCTTTCTGGTAGAGGTGGAACTATCGGGAATTGGAGAGTACATTATTTTTGATGGGATTAATCCTGCCATGGGTGACCTAACAGCAGGTGTCTATCAGGTAGGCCCAATTCCGAGTGGTCCATATACCATTTCAGTTACTGATCAAAATAATCCTGATTGCTTCCAGACCGTTACCGGAAATAGAAATTGCAGTATCGACATCCCTTGCAATATCGATGTAGTGGCCGATGCGACTTGTGTCGCTATGACCACAACCTACACAATTGATCTCTTTGTAGGAGGTTCTGGTACCTACACCATCACAGGCATGGGCGAATCCATCACGGACTTCAGCGGTGGTACACTACAGCTTGGACCCTATGGCGATCAAGAATATGAGTTCATCATTAGCGATCAGACGGATGAAGATTGTAGCAGAATCGTAAGTGGTACCAAGATCTGTGATGAAGATAACCCCGGCGGTGGCGGCGGCGGTGGCGGCGGAGAAGATGAGTGCAGTATTTCCACTTCTTCAGAGATTATCGTACTCGATGCCACGCGTTTCTACGTTGGAGTCAATATCGTCGCTGAAGGCACCTGGACGATCGATGATGGGGTCAATAGCCCAATCACCGGTCAAGCCCAAGGCTTCGTTCTTGTGGGTCCGATTTTCAATGGTGACTACGAAATTATATTGACTAGTGAAGATATAGAAGATTGTGTTACCGTGATTAACGGCACCTGGGAAGGGGATGTTGCTCTTGGTTCGATATCCGATATCATCTGGTCCGACGATGACAAAGATGGAATACAAGATGAAGGCGAGGAAGGTTTTGGTGGCGTGACAGTGATTCTCTTTACTGCCGACAATACACAATTGCAAACTGAGGTGACGGATCAGGATGGAAGCTACACTTTTGATAATCTTGCCCCAGGCCAGTACTACATCGTTCTAGATGTGCCTTTTGGCCTCAATGTCTCTCCGCAGGATGTGGGCAGTGATGAAACTATCGACAGTGACTTTGATGAATCGGGAGTCTCTTCCCTGATTGATTTGACAGAAGGAGACACCGTTACTGAAGTAGGAGGGGGGCTGTTTGAAAGCTTCACTTGTGAAGAATTCAGCGCCAATCTGTCCATTGTCTGCAATGGAGATAATTACTTCATCGGTATGGCCATCATAGGTGGAAATTCACCTTTCCAAATCGATGCAGGCGAGTATTTTGAAGGAACAATTGCTACTGAAGACTTCCCGGTTCCTTACATCGGTCCGATTGCGGCTGATCAGGATGTGGAGATATTTATCATTGATGCAGCTGGCTGTCCGCAGGCATTGCTGGCAGTTGGAGATTGCGAAAATGTAGGCATGGAGCTGATTGAGTTCAATGGAAGAGTTGAAGAGGAAGGCAATCTTCTCTATTGGTCCACGGCCATGGAAGAAGGGACTGACTACTTCACTCTCCTACGTTCCAGCGATGGGGAACATTACGAGTCCATTGCGGAAATCAACGCAGCCAATTTCAGCAATCAACTGATTAGCTATGATTATCTGGATAAGGATGCACCGATCGGGCTGAGCTATTATCAGTTGATCCTCACTGATTTTGATGGTACCGAGACCCCCACAAACATCGTCGCATTGAGTCGCGGTCAATTCAATTTTGGTATCGTGGAAGTTTCCCCGATTCCGGTAGTTGATTACTTAAACATCGATTTCCTACTGCCCTCCGCAGGCGAAGTGGAACTTCAGGTACATGATGTATTGGGCCGACTTCTGAAGCTAGAGAAGCGATCGGATGAGGCAGGCCAATTCACCTGGCCGATCAATGTTCAGGATCTTCCTGCGGGCACATACTTGCTGAGTCTGTCATGGGAAGGAGAAGCAAGCACGATCAAGTTTGTGAAGAACTAATGACCTTTATTGATTTTTGAATATAGAGGCGGGAGCATATTGAGCCATGTTTCCGCCTCTTTTTTTTTGGAGCAAAACGGTTTTCGGCCGTCGCAGCGACCTACCCGCTGTACGTTCCAATGTAGGCACCATGAAGCGGCTTCCTGTATCCACTGCCGAGGTCTCTCCGGCTGCGCTACGAGCCCTCGCCAGTGGCACAGTCAGTCCGCTTCATGGTACCTACATTTCCTCTTCCATCGGGGCTATTTGGCACCGTCTCTGGCTCGCGCTAGAGTTTAAAATTCAGTTTTTCGCCACTAGCCACTAAACACTAGTCACCAGATATTGAGCAATCAAGATCATCCTCAGGATTGATCCTCGTCATGTTCATCACTTGTCCCCTGATCTATATTTGTGCCATAGGAATTGCTAACTCAAAGAAACAATATTATGGCACATGTATTAGATAGAACCCAGAAAACGACTACTGTAAGTGATAATCCAATTGCGAGATACCTGCACTTTTGCGACCGTCAGGAAAAGAACCGAACAGCCTGGTATTTAGTTACGCTGATGATACTCTCTTCAGCCGTTATGCCAATTGCTGTAAGCCTGATGACTATGTTTGACTGGTACGCGGGTTTTTTGGTGTTTTCTATGGCGCTTTTTCTTGCAAATGTGGTGATGAACGTAGCTGGATTAGCCACAAGAATCACCATCCCATTCTTCTTTCTTACGATATTGATAAATCTGGCTGCTCCAATAATTGGCTATTTGATTGCTTAGTGCTTAGTGTCTAGTGCCTACTGTCAAGATGTTTTGCGTCTTGAGTCTTGAGTCTTGAGTCTTGCGTCTTGAGTGCAGAGTGTTGTGAGGATTTTGGATCCATTGGCAAAAGTATGAACTTGTGACTAAAACACTAGGCACTAAACACTAGGCACTAGGCACTAGCCACTAAACACAGCCAATGAAAGATATCGAAAACG
>JAHDDV010000380.1 GCA_020629205.1 Chitinophagales bacterium
ACGGTGATGAATAGCCCTGGGCGAAGCGGAACGAAGTGCTATGATAGCGTGGTGAATGCCAGAGCCGGGCTGGCTCGTAGCGCAGGCGGAGAGACAGACTGGCTCCGGCATGAACAGCTAGCAGAGTGCTGAGTATTAGCGGAGCACAGGTAGGTCGCTGCGACGGCCGAATGACTCTGGGCTCCAAAAAAATGAAGCCGGAAATTTGCCTACCCAGTATTGTTTTGGAATGTGGTGAATTGCTTCAAAACGCTTAACTTCGCTGTCTAAATTTGAATTTTGACTTATGTGGAGAATGTACCCCTTGTTGCTTACTTTATTGATTGCTGCGCTGTGTTCTTGTAATGCGCCTAAAAATGCAATGCCGAAATTGTCTAAGGACTCAGCCTTTTTGATTGAGCAGTATTGGGAGCATCCGGTGCAGGATTTTCATTTGGGAGAATTGAGAAAGGTGGACTCGGATCACTTTCAGATTTCCTATGAGAGTATTGGAGATGAATCCAATCCTACGGTCTTGCTTGTGATGGGGCATGGGACGACTGGCGTGGCATGGACAAAGCACTTGATCAATCCATTATTGGAAGCAGGTTACCATGTGATTCGTTATGATAATCGGGATACAGGTAATACTTCCTGGGCGGCAGATTGGTCTCAAAAGAGATCCTATGATCTGCTTGATATGGCGAAGGATGGTCTGCGTGTGTTAGATGCTGTGGGGAAAAAAGAAGCTCACGTAGTGGGGATTTCAATGGGCGGAATGATCGCGCAGGAGATGGCATTGAATTTTCCGGAGCGTGTGAAGACTTTGACATCGATCGCTTCTACGGGGCATTTCTTTGATCCAAAAGTTACATCGCTGTCTCCCGATCTACTTTGGAAGAATATTCGAATGGGACTGAAGTATGGAGCAGAACCGAAGGACTATGTTAAGAAGATTCAGCGGCGCTGCCAGGTAGTTTCTTATCTGCGAACGGATACCGTAATCACACCGGAAATGATTCAGGCTTATACGGCATTCAGTAAGTTTGAGCATGACATGCAGAACAAAAATCCAAAGGCTGGTAAGCACCATAGTAAGGCGATACGAAAGTCGGGTTCACGATTGGATGAATTGATGATACTCAAGATGCCGGTGCTGATCATTCATGGTACAGAAGACCAGTTGGTTGTGCCGAAGCATGTTTCGAGATACGCGCCCATGATCCGCAATCAACAAACTATATGGATTGAGGGCATGGGGCATGTACCTAAATATGAACATGATGAACGCATGGGAAAAGAGATTGCCCGCTTCCTAAAAGAGCAACATTAACTACGGCTACTTTTCGACTAGTTCCTTGATTACTCTTTGCAGCTCCTCCCGTTCATGCTCGATCTGAATGTACTTAGGTGGAGCGATTCTTTCTTCACAATCTGCCAAGGCACAGCGCTCGCAGGTCGTATGCACCGTACGCCGCTTAACGCTGCGGTGAAATAGAAATCCGAAAGCCTTTCTGGAGTCGTCGTTTTCTAATACACCGATGGTGACGCTCTTATAAATATTGTTTTCGATGGCATCAGGATAGGCAATAGAGATTACCAGATAGGAATCCTGTGTCTGGTAGTAATCGGAAACCTGAGCATCAATCACATACTTTTTGTTGCGACCTATCTTGGAGGAGGTGTGTAGCTTTTTGATGGTATTTACCGATACCCATCTGCGGCAGTAATGCTCGTTGAGCTCATTGGAATAAGGTTGTTGGAGGTGAGAGAGATGGAGCTCTTTGGTCATATGATATTTCAGCTGATCGTTGGATTGATGCCTGAGAAAAAACAGCTCATTCATATTGAAATACTGGGGCAGGATATTGGAGAATCGATGCATCAACATTTCTGGAGTGATCTGGTATTTTTTAAGCAAAGTCTCGATTAGCTCATTGCTCCAGTCTGGATTAGTGGACCAGGACTTGAGGTCTTCCACCAAAGCATCTTGAGGAATCAAGAGGGAGTTGGCAAAGTAGGAGGAGCGGAAATTGTTCAGGAAGTAGCTGAATTTTGGCCCATCAAAAATGTTGGAAACATAGGGGCGTTCTTTGAGCTTCATGCTTTGAAAGCCAATTTCTTTGGCGATGAGAAAGCGCTTCTGTGCTGGGCTTAGCGCGCCATTAATAAATAGGGTGTTCTTTTCCTCAGAATAGATGGATCGAATGTTCTTGAGTTCAGGACGCTTGCCGATCTCCTGCACATTTACTGAAATTCCATATTGCTTGTGTAGAACCGATTTTAGATCCTGGAGTTGAGTCCCTCCGGCGTCTGTACTCAAATGTTTTGCTCTAATCTCATCAGCCGAAGTTTCCAGATCTTGAAAATAGTTGTCGTGCAGGTATTGGTAGGAGCGTAATGCTGCGCTGAACAGCTTTTCGGGATCCACTTGATAGTGTCGTGCAATATTGAGGAAGGTATTGACAAATGCATTCGTCTTGTCGGGGGCGGCGGCAAAGACCTCATAGATTTTCTCATTGCTAATGCCAAATAGTTCGAGCGGATAGAACTGGAATATGTCGGAATTGATCAAATTAAGAATCGGTTCCAGTTTTTTGGGTCCATGTTGACTCACCAGCTGATCGTAGCTGGTATCCAGAGCTTCGGCCAGGGTTTGAATCTTATCTGGCTGCGGATACTTTTTTCCCTTTTCTATCTCATTAAGATAGGACACAGACATGCCCGATTTTTTGGCGAGCTGAGCAAAGGATAGCTGTCCTTGCTGGCGATAGAAGCGGACTTTAAGTCCCAGGATGATCTTGAGGCGCTCTTTCTTGTCTGACATGCAAGCTGTTTTCTAAGGTATGCTTTCGGAAATCTAAGGTAAGGTTAACTACTAATAGTAGAAAGTAAAAGCCTGTGGCGAAAAAAAACCTAAGTGGCCCGACATGCAACAATACTCTCTGTGTTCGCTCTAATTAGTAAAAGTCGCAAATGGCGTAAAAGTTTTTTCTAGCGAAAATTTCGCTTTTAGTGGAATTTGCTTTAGATTGCTACTGTATTCGAAACAATAATACTCAAGCGGAGAATGGAAGTAGTACAAGAAATAAGCATCAAGAAAGGGCTCGAAGCTCGATATACAGAGATTTTGAGCCCGGCGGCCATGGAATTTCTATTGCAATTGCATCGGCGTTTCAATGCAAAGCGGAAGGTCTTGCTCGAGCTGAGAGAAAAGAAGCAGCAGGACATAGAAAATGGAAAGGAGCCAAATTTTTTAGCGGAAACGGCTGAAATCCGAAACGGGGACTGGAAAGTGGGGCCGATTCCAGAAGATCTACTGGACAGACGAGTAGAAATTACAGGGCCGGTGGACAGAAAAATGATCATCAATGCGCTGAATAGCGGTGCCAATGTCTTTATGGCCGATTTTGAAGACAGCAATTCTCCTTCCTGGGAGAACGTGATGGATGGGCAGATCAATCTACGGGATGCTATCAACAAGAGCATCCATTTCGAAAATCCTAAAACAGGCAAACAATACAAACTAAATGAGCAAACGGCCACTTTGATGGTACGTCCTCGTGGATGGCATTTGGAAGAAAAACATCTCGAAGTAGATGGAGAACCGATGAGTGGAAGTTTGGTAGACTTCGGTTTGTTCTTTTTCCACAATGCCAGCCAACTTATAGAAATGGGATCAGGTCCGTACTTCTACCTACCTAAACTGGAAAGCCATCTCGGTGCAAGACTCTGGAACGAAGTCTTTGAGTTTGCGCAGGAGTATGGAGGCATTCAGAAAGGAACGATCAAAGCCACAGTGCTCATCGAAACCATCCTTGGCGCCTTTGAGATGGACGAGATCCTTTATGAGTTGAGAGATCATTCTGCAGGTTTGAACTGCGGACGTTGGGACTACATTTTCTCCTTCATCAAGAAATTGAAAAGCCAGCCGGACTTCTTGATGCCGGATAGAGCACAAGTAGGTATGACCACTCACTTCATGCGGTCATATTCTCAATTGGTGATTCAGACTTGCCATAAGCGTGGTATCCATGCGATGGGAGGTATGGCGGCCCAGATTCCTATTAAGGGGGATGAAGCAGCCAATGCAGCGGCGATGGAGAAAGTGCGTAAGGATAAGCTGCGAGAAGTGCAAGATGGACATGATGGTACCTGGGTCGCACATCCAGCAATGGTTAAACTGGCAAAGGAGGTATTTGACGAATACATGCCTGGCAAAAATCAAATAGCAAAGGAACGAGCTCCATTGCAACTCAGCGCAAAAGATCTTCTGAAAGTCCCTGAAGGTAGCATTACCGAAGGTGGTTTGAGACAAAACATCAATGTGGGTATTCTGTATATCGAGAGCTGGCTCATGGGAAGGGGAGCAGCGGCCATCTACAATCTAATGGAAGATGCAGCGACAGCGGAGATATCCCGAACGCAGGTCTGGCAATGGCTTCACCGATCAGCGAAGCTCGAAGACGGAAGAAGGGTAGATGCTGAGCTATACGAAAAGATCAAAGTGGAAGAGATCGAGAAGATCAAAGCCTATGTTGGCACTGCTCGATATGAATCCGGCAAGTTTCCAAAGGCCATCGAACTTTTTGATGAGCTTGTACTCAAAGAAGAATACGAGGAATTCCTTACCCTCAATGCATACGAACTAATTTAAAACTTAAGCTATAAAACTGTCAGTTATGAAAAAGATTAACGCAAAAGACCTAAGAACTCAGGACTACAGAGGATTCGATCAATCCAAAAAACTGGATTCATTCAGAATGCAGCCGAACCAGCAGCAGCAACAATTGTCACAGCAAGAGCAAAAGATTCAACAGTCCTCAAAACTCATTAATCCTATGAAGTTGAGGAATGAAGACTACAAGGGTTTTACTCACTAAAAGTATCCCATCGCTAAGCGCAATGCTTATGAGTGGATAGGTGATAGTGACAAACTATCACCTATTTCTCTTTGGTATTGGTAGAATGTGGAAAGAGATTCTGAAGGCTATCGCTTGGTAGTCGTAGAAAACAAAGCATGTCCTGAATGGACTGTCTTCCCCCAAGGCAATGGGTGGAAGAAATGAATAAGAAGAGTTTTAGTTTTGATTGAATGAATGTAACTCCGTGTAGGCCAATGATTGGCTTACACGGAGTTTTTTTGTTCAAGGAGGCCTCGGGGGCCTCTGTCATTCATTCTTTGCTAAGGGATAGAGAATCAATAACTGTCCATTTTGACTTGCTAGAAATGATTTATCC
>JAHDDV010000381.1 GCA_020629205.1 Chitinophagales bacterium
CCATCCTCCTTGAACTCAATTCTTCCATCAGCATGGTAGTAGGCCTTGATGTTGCCGTCAATATATTCCGCACCTGCCAGATAATGCTTTATAGAAGGATTGGCTCCTGTGACTATCTTTCTGATTTTCTCGCCGCCAGAAGTATAATCGAACTGAATGTTTGCATCAGTCCCAGAGACTAGCCGAGGAAGATTTATCGGATTGTAAATGATCTCAAGCCCCTTGCCACTGTCATTGGTGACATTACCATTGTCGTCATAGCTATAGGTCGCATAGCTGCTGGAAAATCCTTTGTCGCTGCCGGAATTATCACTCACAGATTGCAACTGGCTTCGGAAGTTGTCATCCGTGCTGTAGCTGTAACTTAGCTCATCGATGACACCAAAGTTGAAGCCTTGCAAGTCGACACTCTTCAGGCCATTTCTGGTCAGATTGGTGATGTTTCCAGCCAGATCGTACGCATAAGTAGATCCATAACTATTCTCATCGTACATCGGATTAAATATGCTGCTCACTTGCTCTGTAAGTCGGTGGGCGGCATCGTAACTGTAGTCATGTCTGCGCATGCCTATACGACAGGCTCCGTAAAACTCGTTTCGTACCAAGTCCAGCCCATCAAAGGTGATGGCTTGTGAAAAGAGATCGCCATTTGGGTTCATGGTTGATCCTGGCGGATTTGGATTCTCACTTGGGATTGGACAGCAATTGAAAGGCTTGAGTGTATGTACACAGGAGCCTTGATATATTAACTGGATGTAGTTGCCATGCGACTTTTCAAGGATCACCTGAGCTGAAGGCACACCATCATTTGAGGTCAAAGTGATGCTGAACTCTCCTGGCATCCCAAGAGCATCCAATGCGGCATTTAAGGCCTGCTCAGCAACTGATAGATCATCAGTCAAATCTACTGGATTGTCCAAAAATTGAATCTCATCATCAACAGACAGTGCTTGAATGACGGTGCAGTCGGGAGATCCGGGAGATGGATCTAATGCCACATATTTGATAAAATCACAGATGGCTACATCCTCAAAGCATGTGGTGCCCTCCGGTGTATTGATCCCTATTAGTTTCCCCGCTGCATCGTAGCTGAAGTCAATGGTTTGCAGGAAACCACCGGTTGCAGTTGCTCCTAAATACTTGGTGATTGGTCGGTCTTCCCCATCGTAGACAATCTCTGACTGGAGTGTGCCATTTAGCCAATTTTCGATTGGTCTCAAGACATTGTCATAGCTTGTTTCATGTTTGAACTCCTGCAAGCCACCTGGGCCAGTAATGCGCTTGGTGTTTTCCGTGATGATGTTGGCATGATTATATTTATTGATCACCTCTACATCGCCATCAGGATAGCTGATATCCGATTTCCAGACTCGTCCCGTTGCATCGATTTGCACATTGTCAATCTTCTTTTTGCCCATGACAGAGCCATCTGCACGGAAGACCTTCTCTACACTCTTGTGCAGCCAGGTGTGATTATCGGCCCATGTGTTTTTCTGGATCATTGTCGCGCCAGCAATCAAGCCATCTATGGTGCTGTCACTCAATGGCTCTTCTGATGGACTCATGGCAATACTCTCGCTGGTGTACATGTTGAGAATGCGATCGTATTCGTCATAGCTAATTAGGGTAGAAGTTCCATTCGGATCGGTCGAAAGCGCTAATCGTCCTCTGGTATCGTACCAATTGTACTTTGGTCCTGTTGTTCCCGGAACCACTTTTGACATCAGCTGACCGAGATTATTGTAATCGTAGGAATAAGTTTCCCCGACCGGGTTCTTGATACTTTGAACCCTGCCTAATTCGTCGTAGCTGCGACTGGTCACAGCACCTATGCCGTTGACAGTCGCTACAACTCGACCCAGGCCATCTTTCCAGGACTCAGAAACATGTCCATTGGCGTCCTTAACCGATAGGCCTTGAAAGGAACCAGGGTGATCTGTGTTTGGTCCATGATAGCCCATAGAGGTGATATTGCCTACGGCATCTTCTACTAAGGCCACTCTGCTTAGAGGTGATGGAATATAAGTGGTATGTGCCGTGCCTGTACCGATATTGTACTGTGCAATTGGTCGGAATAAGCCATCGTAGGAAGTGCTACTCAGTACATTGCCGTCGTTTCTTGTAGTGGCTAGCCTATTGCCCCAGCCGTCCATTAGATTAGTGACACCTTGCTCTGGTGTTCCATCATTGAAGCTAGTGATTTCTTCGATGGAGTATGGGTTCATGTTGTAGTTGTAAGTAGTTGTTTGTCGACCGTTCCAGGTCTTGGTAACCTTCAATCTTCGTCTTCCATCGTATGCATATTCCGTCAAGATACCATCGGCATCCCAGGCCTTCCGCAATTGGCATCTGCCATTGTATTGTTTGGTCTGAGTGAAGTCGCCGTAGGTAGATGTGAGCAAGAGCAGGTTGTCGTTCCAGCTGAGCGTAACCGGGTTAGGAATGAAGCTGTAAGTGGAGGCATTGCTCCCACTGCCGTGTTCTGCTCTGCGGTATTGAGTTGGCATGTTGTTTCCGTCAAAGGCAGTAATACTGGCAGATAGACGGAACTCGCCATCGATCACAGACCAAAGGTTTTTGGTGACATAGCTGTTAGGCATAGTCGGGCTTTCTGTTAAGGCATTAATCTTCCCATCGACCAGGACGCCGTCCAGGTAGGTTCTGGAAACCAAGGGGGCTTCGAAGTTGAGATTGCTCAAAGCAGCTGGAGTTCCTGAATCAAAGTAGTCACTGCTGCTTAGATTGTAGGCATATTCATACTCCGTTCTACTTTCAATTCCGGAGTTGAAGCTGCCATTGTAATAATTCGTCTGGCTGCTGAGCAGGTTGTTTCGATGAGCATTGTCTTCATAGTCGTTAAGCGTGACACTTAGATTAGTGCCATCTGCAAAGAAGGATTGCTCATCGCGCTGCACGACATTTACAGCTTCGGAAACATTAGTCACCATCGCATAGGGATAGTGCTGATTGATGAACTTGTATGGGTGATCAAGATCCAGTGCATTGTTTAGGAATAGGGCAAAATATTTGACGACAAACTGGAAGACATTGCCCCCACAGAAGTATTTATCCACCACACTTTTGATGGCCTTTTCTGCCTGATGTTCTATCCAGCTACCTGGATTTTTGTGCTCAAACAATCGTGATTTTGGATACACAAAGGTTCCTTTGCTGCCCATCTTTTGCGGGAACTCGAATTGACTTCTGCTCTCCTGTAGTAGTGTGCCACCCTCTTGGAATACCTGTGTCTTGTGTTCCAGTCCTAGTCGCCAGTCACGCACCAAAATTTGCGGCCATAGGTCCTGGAAATCTGCATTGGACGGATACAGGGCTGTGTAGTTGTTGAATTGGTCATTTAATGGTTTCTCCAGTCTACAACCAAGCGATTCGATATACGGTCGAACTGGTTTGTAGCCGTCCATTGCAGGATGGGTGAAATGATGTCTTATGTATCCATTGCTCGGGAAGACTTCATCGACTTGTCCGTAACCCACATAGCCATTCTTGTTTTGATGCCATCGGTTTAAGGGCTTCCAAGATGTCTTCACTTCATATTCCAGCGAAGGGTTGGCACCATAGTAGTAATCCATGTGTTCGCTCTTCATCATATAGACAGGATCTTCTACGATTTGAGGATGCTCATATTGGTAGTTGATTACCTGGGTGCTTCCATTATTCGAACCTCGATGCATGGCCTTGATGCGAAGACCACCTTCTGTGATAAAGCCAGTACTGCCAGGGTATTTGTGCAAGTCGTATTTGAAGCTTAGTTCGCCTCCTGTCTCGGTATCTACTGAGGCAATTTGCCCGATCTTCGCGGCAGTCAAATCAGTCTGCCAATCACGACCATTCTGGAAGTTTGGAGATCCAATGTGACTAAATCCAAAATGATTGGCGTTACTGCTTGGAAGATCGTCGATGATACTCTCATAGTCTTGTTTGATGAATGGATTCATCGATAGCGATGGGCCATTGTAGTAGCCCCAAAGGTCTTGCTCGATGCCATATCTTTTCGGCATTTCAGCTACATCTCCATGATAGTTGAAAGCAGCTACAACCGGATCGCCGGCACCACCTGGGTTTGGTGTATTGACTTCCCTAACCTGAACCAGAAAATTGCGCACAAATTCCCCCTGATATCGGAGATCTGTTAATTCGTCATCCATTTCCAGCATCTTTTTGAGGTGTTTCAAACTTCCAAACTCGGAGAGTTCATCATGGAAGTAATATCCCTGATCTTCGAGTGCCCGATCATCAACATTGAAGTCAACTTTGATAGGAAATCCCACATTGATGCAATCGAATACCCCAATCTCCACGTAGTTGTGGAAGACAAACTTGAGATTGTCCTCTTTGGGCGAAGTATGAAATTTCAAAGAATATTCTTCACTATCGGCGAAGGCCGGACCTTGTGCTCCTGTGTATGTACTTCCCACGTTGCATTGAACGTCTACTTCATAGTATTCCGGAGTATTGTAGTCAAACTCCCAGGCTTTGTAGAATAAGTCGTTCTTGCGAATTTCTACTCGGCTACAAAGTTTGTCTCCAACCATGCTGAGTTTGTCTTTGTTGTACTGGATATAGGCTTCCTTTCCCCTCCTGTTATCCACATGTGTTAGTAGGGGTTTCTCCATACTGGTTTCTGCGACAGAATAAGTGACATTGGCGAAGCCATTTTTCCAGTTTTCCTTTCGTATGTTTATTGGCAGATCCGGATTAGCCAGCGTATTCATGTGGCTACCATCAAAGTGAAACTCCGGGAAGTTATGCTGCCAATTTTTGCTGGAATTGTAGGTCACGTCTTTCACAGTATAATGTAAATCCACAACTTCTCCGGTGACCTTTGACTCAATCTTTCTCAAGTGCCATGCAGAAACGTAACGACTACCTTCTTCGATATGGTAATTGGTTAGATAGTCTTTTGCCTTTTCAAAGTTTTGAGGAATACCCATTAAGAATCGATACAGAGATATTTCTTCGGTGGCCAGAGTAGGACTTTCAAATTTGTTTCTATTGAATGGGCCCGTGCCTTTGTATTTCATGAAGGTTGGCAGGGTGTAATGCGTCTGCTGTGAGTATTCTCTCTTGTCGAAAGTGTAATGTAGTCCTTCCGGTGTGGTGACTTTGAAGGAAATGATGTCCTGAGTGCCTGGATCTTTTTGAACATCAAAATCGAAATCATGGAAGGG
>JAHDDV010000382.1 GCA_020629205.1 Chitinophagales bacterium
CACTTTTGGCAATTTCTTTGATATGTAAACTGATGCATAGCTCATTTTGAGTTCTTAGCAATGGGCTTCTTAACCTGTTGCCAAGGTATTGCGCATTTCATCCAGAAACTTCCAGCATGTCATTGAATCGCCGCCAAGCTCTTACAGCCACTCTTTGCTGCCTGCTGATGAGTGCCTTCACGCAATTGATTTTTGCCCAAGAAGGAGATTTTGTTGCTATAGTTGACTTGCGTGGTGTCATAGGGGAACCCCAAACGGACAATATCGTCCTTTGCGGTCAGTCGGATACATTGTCCTTGATTGTTGCTGCCACAGATCTCGTACAGGATCTGGAATTAAGCGTCGAATTGCCGGAATTTGTGGAATGGGACGATGTTGTATTTGCCAGCGATCAGAACGGAAACCCAGTAAGTATCAACACGATTGATCCCAGCAGCGCTGAGCCAGTATTCCAATTGCCCGACCTCGGCGACAGCGAGTACATCAAGCTCTATTTGACAATCAAAGCTGACTGTCAGCTAAAGACCGTTTTACAAGCGCAACAACCAGTTGTAATTAATTACCATGCAGAATATACTGATCCAAATGGCAATGCTGCTTATGACAACTACAGTCCAATCACACCCTACAATACTTCATTCTTCATACCAGTGCTAAACATTCTGAGTATCGATCTGCCGGTTGCCAATGTACCCAGCGATCTGGTTGGCGGAACACTTACAAGGAATATACTTATAAGCCAGAATGGAATCAATGCATCAGTAGACAATTTCGTATTTAGCAATGACTATGATGGCGCTGAAGCAAGCCTGGTACAATTACAAGTGAATGGGATCACGATCCCTGCCTCCATGTTCGTTGATACCGGGGAAGAGTATACTCTGACAGTCGATCTGCTTACTTTGCTGGGAATTCCGGAATTGGCTGAAGACGAGTCCGTTACGATTACTGAGGTCTTCAATATAGTGCCCTCTTGCGAAAATGGTGTATTCTTGCACAATTACAGTCTTTCCTACCTTTGTGAAGATACTAGTCTAAACTGTGCAGAAGATACCGACATTGCGATTGACCAGTTTGAAGATGGAATCATACCCTATGTAAAGGTTTACAGAGACTACGGCACTATGCGAATGTGCTCAGAAGACACAGACCCACCAATGAGCATTAGCATTCAAAATGTCTCAGGTTACAGCAATACAGGGCAAATTCCCTTTGCTTACCTTTCTGATTTTATCCTGGAAGTTCCAGTAAATGTAGGCATGAACTGCATTCCATTCGACCCAGCTGGTGCGCTTATTACTGCAGATGGCCTGGGAGACTATATAGTCCCGGTACATTTGGATTCTACAATTGCCTACGATTTTGGATATACACAAAAATGGGAGCACTTTCTAACAATAGATTTGGCTGATGCCGCCAGCAGTCCACTAAATGGCAGTGGGATATTGGAGGATTTGGACGGTGACGGTTTTGAAGACGACCTTGCATACTTTGAGACCTTTACTTTGGAGTTCTTGCCGGAATTGATGGCCTTCCCAGGAAACTTTGATGATCCGGATTGCCTCTCAGCCAGATATACCCAGTGGTGCAATGTAAGCGAAATTCGATTGGACTACGAAGCCTGTGGTCAGGTATATTCGGCAGCTACTACGCTGGAAACACCGAGACTATACATAGGACAATATACCACCCTCAGTCAGACTATTGGTTGCGGTAGCGACTACTACTTGAAAAGCTGTTTTCGCGCTACAGAATCCAATCACGTTCAGGAATGTGCCGGAGACAACTCACTCAGTGCAGAGATCACATTTCCCACCAGTATCAATGATCCTACCACTGGGACGGTGCGTTTTGGCGGACAGATATTGAGCAGCTCGGAAATGTCCTACGATGCTGCTACCGGCATCATGAACATCTATCCAAACAACGATCAAGTCGACTATGACGATGTCTACCCTTACGAAGACTTTTGCTTTGAGGTCAACTTCAGCGCTCCTCCGGCAAGCTTACCAGAAGACTATGCCATGCAAGCCGAGGTAAAACTCAACTATCATTGTGAAAGCTTAGATGGTAGCTGCTCGCTTGACTACGACCTATGTTATACGAGGAATTTTAGCAATGCCGCCTGTGCACCAGGCACCTGCGAAATCAGGACGACAACATTGGATGTAGGAAGGGCCCCGGAGACAGCTGGCTGGACGGACCCAAGCATGACAACGCAGGTCGATCAGGCAGATCTGGTTGATTACATCTATCCTTGTGATTGGGTTGAGGTCACCACTACCGGGCAGATTGTGGGAAGCAATGTTGATGACATTATTTTGTTCATTGGCGATCCCTACTATTCCAATTACAATAATCTGGAGTTCGCTGAATTCAGAGCCGCTAGCGCTGTGCTGCGAAGTGCATTTGGAAATGTGGTGGCAACCTGCGATTCTGTGGCAATAGGACCGGCAATGCCCACAACTTCCTCCATCAAGAATAGTCTGATACAAGGTACTTTCTGGCCAGACCTGGCGCTTGACCTTAGTTGCTTCGGTGTCAATGCGCAAGTAGGATTCACGGTAGAAGTTACTCTGGAATTTAAAGTTCCACGAACGGTACCCAATACCTATAATCCTGGCTACTATGGTGCCCCAATCGAAAGTCTCGGTTTTTACTCCCTGTTTGCCTCCAACACGAACTTCAATGACAACGACGAACTTTCAGGATACAGCCACTGTGTTAGTCCTGGCCCAAGATCAGATGATATTGACATGTACGCCACAAATTTCCTTCGCAATAGGGACAATGTTACCGTAGTGAACGGTTGCAGAGCAAGCGATTCCATGTACATCGAAAACACCTTTGCTTCTTTCTTCGCTGGTAATGGACCCTGGATAAATGAGTATCGACCATACTTTGGAGTGGACTCTTTGGCAATTGGCTTTGCCATCATGGATCTGGATCATGACTTCAACCCCAATGTCAGCATTCGTACAGCTGACGGAACCTTGCACAGCAACGTACCACTTGTACATGTGAAGCAACAAGCACCGATATTACATCCCAATGATTATGCGCTTGGCACTTATGTACAGGAGCTTTACGTAAACAATTACTTTGTTGATACAACTTTCTTAAAAACCCTGTATAAAGCCCAAATTCAGGATCCTAGCGGATTGACCGTCTTACTAGAGTATGACCTTCCTGATGAATGTGCTGAAGACAACACCTTCCTAACACATGAATATTCCGTTTATGCAAACAAGAATGTCTACGCTCGGAGTTATTGTCCTGATGGTTGTGATGGGGATTATCATTATAGAAGGAATCAATATGACCATATTCGAGATGACTTCAGCAATGGCTTACAGGATCCAGGTATAGAAATTATAGTCACCCAGCCAAACCTGATCGCCTCAAATAATATCGTCAACTTTGATCTTTCTGTATGTAATAATGGTGGGGCGGCCTACGACGCAGAATTCGCATGGCTCGGCTTTCAAGCTAGTATGCTGGCCTATGACATCCTGTCGATAAGAGATTTATCTAGCAATACCCAACTAAATTATACTGATGTCTCACATCTTGATGGAAACTCTCACCTGGGAATTATCGAGCTGGATGATCTTGCCTATGGCGAATGCAGAGATATAGAAATGGAAGTACGCATCAGGAACTGTGAGCCTGAGCCGATTATCTTCTGGTCAGGCGAGCAGTGCAATGGTGACTATCCTACGGATCCAAGATTAGGCTATCGAGAGATCATCAAATCATATAACCTTGACAGTGTGCTGCTGGTCTATGGCACGATTGGCGCTACTGCTCTGAAGGAACTCCTGGACGCAGTGGAACAGCAAAGTGATCTCTTGTTTGGCCTAGAGATTTCAGAAGAACTCCACTGGACTGAAGACTATGATACGCCAACAGATCTATCTTACGAGTGCTACGATGATAATGCCGTGCAGATCATCTCTGTCCTGCCAACAGAGCTTCAGGTAAACATCCTTGATGAACCACCTTATCTGGGCCCCAACTGTCAGATTGAAACCTACATAGTAGAAGTCAAATCTGTTCGGGATGGATCGCTGGGCAATATGGAACTCTTTATCTATCTGCCCCTCAACGGTGGGGTCAATCTGGTGGACGGCTCCGGCAAATACAAGTACCCTGGCACAGGCCTTTTCAACTTTCTGGGCAGCTACACATCTACGGGAATTACTATCAACCCTACGGGTCAAGCCAATGTTAACGGCTTGGAGTATAAGATTGACTTCACTGGCATTGATGGCTTGCCTGGCATTATCGATGCACCGGATAACCGGCTTTTTATTGCTTTTGATGTAGTGGCGGATTGCAACTACGAATCCGGAGGATTTGTAAAGCTTCTCGGATATGGAACAGATGGCTGCGGTGATCAAGTAACTTCGAAGCTGGCAGCATCTGATCCGTACTATGTAGCCGGAACCGATCCTTCACAGTTCAATGAATACATATCGACTATCGATATCGCTCCTTATGATTGCGGCAACTCCCACTCTGTCACCATCAATGTATTTGACCTCACAAGTGATTTGCCGGTACAAGCAGGAGAGGAGCTTTGCATCACTTTCCCTGGCGGACTCGATTACATAGATGGTTCTGCGCTTGAAGTCAGCCCTTCGAGCTGGGATGTAAGTGCTAGCCTTAGCACAGATCAAGTCGGTGCCGGTGCTGGCTTTACACGTATCTGTGTCGATCTTCCGGTAGATCACTCAGGTTTTATGCAATTGCAATTTGAAACAGAAACCGATGCCTGTGGCGGTGTATTTATAGTCGAAACACACCAGATCACCGAAGTCGATTGTTCCGGAAATCCATGTGATCTAGATGTCATCACTACCTACGGAAGCGAACAAGCCGTTAGCATTCCTCCCTTTTATGAAGTCGTCTCTCTGGAAGGAACTGTCAATCCGGCAGTCACTTGTGATGGTGAAGATATCAATGCCACAGCTGAGCTACTAAATGCCACAGCAAGCACTGTTTCCAGCGACACGGAACTAATCTACTGGTATGACCTGGATGGCAATGGCTCCATAGATCCTTCAGTAGATTTGCAGCTGCATACGGAGATCTATAGCAATCCCATACCTCCTTATACTAGCATCTCACTTTCCTCAGCCTTTAGTGCTCCTTACGGCAGTTTCTG
>JAHDDV010000383.1 GCA_020629205.1 Chitinophagales bacterium
GATGACTGATGACTGATGACTGATGACTGATGACTGATGACTGATGACTGATGACAAAAATGCCTTAAGATCTGGATAAGCAATTCAAAAACCCAAACTGTGACCGGCCTTGGATTATTTTGCGTGAAGAACTTCGAAGTCAAAGCGCGTTAAAAAGCATTTACTGTTTGAGCCATCGCGAAATCGAAAAATTAAAGGAAGCCAGCGGCGAGTTTAAATGCTTTAGCGTTTTGAATTTGAAGTTTAGCAAAATCATCCAAAGCCTTGATTTTTTGCTTCTTTTTGATCAAGCAAAAAGAAGAGCTAATAAAGTAAATGGCAATAGTACAGCGGCTAGTCGAAAGAGTAAGACTCAAAACTTATGATGACTGATGAGAATCAAAAGGCTAGAAACTAAAGAAAAGCGCGTACGAACGACGGTGAGAAATAGCCCCGGGCGCAGCGGAACGAGGTGCTCAAGCTAGCGTGGCGAAAGCCAGCCAATAGTGGCTCCGACGATAGGAGGAGACACTAGTGGCTGAGCTGTAGCAGCTAGATGAGTGCCGAGTATTAGCGGAGCACGGGTCATCTGGTGGAGCGGCCCAATCTGCCTACGCTCCGAAAAGGAAACATCAAAATCTCATTCACCCCTCCAAAAATTGGCAAGGCAATTGAAAGATGACTTATTGCAAAGCAACAGTCAAATGTATGATTGCTAAGTAAAAACGCGCATATGAGTACGGATACGCTGATTGGATTTCTGACCCCTGTAGGAACTACGGTTTTCTTTGTGCTGCTGTATATGCTAACGGCAAAGCTACTGGAACGGCAAGCCAAAGGCAAAACAGATAAGGCACTGATCAAATCGATCATTCTGTTTTGTATTGCATTGATCGGAATCGTAAGTGTAATCCTTTCCCTGCCACTGGGCGAGATGAAGGGACAAGTAAGCAGTCTGATCGGCATTGTGCTTTCTGCCGTGCTCGGTTTGAGCTCTACCACCTTCATTGGAAATGCGCTTGCAGGTATTGCACTGAAAATGCGGCGGAGTTTCAAGCCAGGGGATTTCATCACTGTCGATGGGATTTTCGGGCGAGTGACCGAGCAAGGGCTCTTTCATACCGAGATTCAGACGATTGATCGGGATCTTACCAGTTTGCCGAACATGACGCTGGCCACGAATTCAGTGAAGGTAACCCGTTCATCGGGAACCTTTATCTCGGCTGAGGTTTCTCTAGGCTACGATGTGAATCGTAAGAAAATCGAAGAAGCATTACTAAAAGCGGCGAAGGAAACAGGGCTGGAAGATGCCTTCGTGCATATCATTTCTTTAGGTGACTTTTCCATTGTATATCGGGTGCACGGTTTGCTGAAAGAGGTGAAATCCATTATGACTGCCAAGTCTCGATTGATCGGCCAAGTGATCGACTCCCTTCACGAAGCAAAAATTGAAATTGTTTCTCCTAACTTTATGAATCAGAAGCAAGTCGGTGATACAGTCTTTATACCAAAGTCTTACCGAACCAATATCGTTGAGGAAAAGAAAACGGATGCGCCGGAAAAGGCCATCTTCGATAAGGCGGAAGAAGCAGAAAAAGTAGAAGCGAGCAAGGAGCGAATGGTAGATTTAGAAAAGAAAATTAAGGACACGCAACAACAAATCAAGGAAAGCGAAGATGCAGCGACAAAGGAAAAATTGGAGAAAAAACTAGCGGCCAGCAAGGAACTACATAAGCGTATGATGGATAAACTGGATGAAAAGGTGGAGAAATTGGATAATACCTAATTGTGCTATTTTCGCGAGATAATTTACCAATAATGAAAGCCAAACTGCTCTCCAATATCACAGAACTAATGTACGCACAGCACTTCTCAGAAGTGACGGAAACGGATTTGTTTTGGAAAATTGTCTCCCCACATAATCCCACCTACTTTTGGGGCAATTGTCTGATCATGAAAGAAGCTCCACAGGATAATGATTATCAAGCATGGGTCGACATATACAATGCGGAGTTTAAGGATCATCACTTGTTCAAGACCATTGCCTGGGATGATGCCTTTGTCCCGGATCTGTCCGAGTTCATGAAGGCCGACTTCGAGTTTATTCATGATCATGTGCTGGTCTTGTCCAGGCAAAAGGACATTGGAGCAGTAAATGACGATTTGCAGATTCGCTATTTGGACTCAGATGCAGATTGGAATCAGTTTCATGAGGTGCGAGACATTGGTGCTCAGTTTACAGTTGACTTTGTGACCCGGCAAGCCAAAGCCTTTAGGCATCTTGTAGACAAGGGTGTGGCTAGAAGATATGGTGCTTTTGATGGCACCAAACTGATGGGAGATATCGGTATTTTCTTTGACGATCAGCATGTACGATTTCACAATGTTGCTACACGAAAAGACTGTAGACGTCAAGGCGTGTGCAAGAGTATTATGAAAAGAGTTCTAGATGATCTTGGCAGAGACTTTGCCCAGCATCGTGTTGTTATTGTGGCTGATCCTGGATCAGTTGCTGAAAAAATCTACCGCAATTTCGGATTTGAAGTTCAAGAGCAGACTTATCAGTTGCAGTGGTTTGATAGGGAACATTTTGCTTAGAATCTTGACAGCTGCTTACTGCTTAACATGCTGTAGGATATCCTCAACAGTTGCCCGATTTCCATAGTCGATATCATAGTGCACATACTGGATCAGTCCATCCTCTGCAATTAGATAAGTGGCTGGTACGGGCAGTACTGCCTCCTCAGCACCATTGCTCCTGGCAATATCGGTAAAGAGAAAAGTCTTGATTTTTCGCTGATATTTCTTCGTGACATCGAAGGCGACCTGATAGGCCTTCATGATCTCTCCGCTTTGATCCGAAACCACTGGAATAGAAGTCCCACTCTTTTCGACGAAGCGATCCACATTGTCTGGCAATTCTGGAGTCACTGCCACCACACTAATTCCCTGATCGCTTAGTTTGGACAAATTCTCTTCAAAGGCTTCGAAATGCTTGTTGCAGAGTGGGCACCAATAGCCTCGATAAAAGACCAGCACGACTGGCCCCTGCTTCAACTTATTGCTGAGTTCAAAGGTATTGCCGTAATTGTCTACACCCGAAAACAAGGGAGCCATTTCTCCGATGGGCAGAGCGATCAGGTCTTCGATCGATTCTTCTTCGATTCCAAATTGAGCGAAAGAAGCATGAGAGATCAAAGTCAGCAAGACAGTAGAGAGCAGGGCTGTTTTCCAAACATTCATACACGAAGTTAGACAAATGCGGTGGGCCACAATGTGATCTTGAGGACATTAAGCACTTGCAAAGTCAGAAAATATTTAGTCTCTTGTTAAATAGCTGAGTATCTTAGAAGCAATTAAAGCACTGATCATGAGAGCATTATTCTTTTGCATGGGAGTATTGACATGTAGCTTGCTATACTCCTGGAAATCGGTCAAGATAGCGGATATGAAAGAAAACTTGTCAATTGCAGAAATTCAGGAACTATATAAATCAGGGCAACTCAGGATGCCGGATCTGGTACAATACTATTTGACAAGGATCTCGCAGATTGACCAAAATGGTCCTCAACTCAAGTCTATCATAGCTATCAATCCTGAGGCCATGGAGATCGCTGCAAAGCTTCAGGAAGAATATGACAATGGACAAATTCGCGGTCCTTTACATGGCATACCAGTGGTACTGAAAGACAATATCGACACAGCAGATCAGATGCCTTGCACTGCAGGATCGCTCGCTCTCGCCAACTCATTCCCCAAGGAAGACAGCTGGATGGTCAAGCAGCTTCGTCAGGGAGGCGCAATCATCCTTGCCAAAGCCAACCTAAGTGAGTGGGCGAATTTCCGGTCCAATGTTTCCTCAAGCGGATGGTCGGCACTGGGAGGCCAGACCAAGAATCCATATGTCCTGGATCGCAATCCTTGTGGATCGAGCGCAGGATCTGGTGCAGCTGTTGCGGCGGATCTTTGTACGATTGCCTTCGGTACAGAGACCAATGGTTCCATTGTTTGCCCTAGCAACAATAATGGTCTTGTGGGTCTAAAGCCCACGGTAGGTTTGATCAGTCGTTCAGGCATTGTGCCTATATCCTTCACCCAGGACACACCGGGTCCCATGTGTCGCAATGTAGAAGATGTGGCACTCAGCCTTGGGGTGCTGGTTTCCTCAGATAGAAATGACTCCCTGACTTCGGTTCCCGGAAGAGAGGTTTTGAGGGATTACACTAAAGCCCTAAACAAAGATGGACTAAAAGGCAAGCGCATAGGACGTGGAAACTTCGCCAGAGGTTTTCACCATCGGGTAGAAGGATTGATGGAGCAAGCCGTAAAAGACATGGAGGCACAGGGAGCCACCATCATTGATTTTGAAGAAGGCTTCGATCGCTCTATGAATCAAGCCAGTTTCGAAGTAATGCTGTTTGAGTTTAAAGATGGCCTGAACAAGTACTTAGCTGGCTTGCCTGAATCAGTCAAAGTACGATCTTTAGCCGACCTGATCACCTTCAACAAGGAGCATCCTGCAGAGCTTCGATACTTCGACCAGGCACTTTTGGAGATGGCCGAAGCCAAAGGAGATTTGAATTCTCCGGAGTATAAAGAAGCGCTCAAGAAAATGAAAGAACTGTCTACCAAGGAAGGCCTCGACCTGATGCTAAGGAAGCACAAACTAGATGCGATCATCGCCCCTACTGGCAGCCCTGCCTGGAAAACGGATTTAATCAATGGCGATCTCTACATGGGCGGCAGCTCCTCCCCTTGCGCCATCTCGGGTTACCCAAACATCACCGTTCCTATGGGGCAGATAGATGGACTTCCTGTAGGCATTTCCTTCATGGGTCCGGCATGGTCTGAGGCCAGGCTTATTGAGATTGCTTATGCTTATGAGCAAGCGACTGGTCATTGGGCGAAGCCGAACTATCGTTTGAGAGTGGAGTGATTTGTGTATTGTGTATTGTGTATTGTGTATTGTGTATTGTGTATTGTGTATTGTGTATTGTGTTTAAGGTAGGCTGGAGGTCCTGCGGTCAATAAAACACCTTGAACCTTGCTCCTTGAACCTTGATCATTGAACCTTGATCATTGAACCTTGCTCCTTGATCCTTGATCCTTGCTCCTGTCTTACACTGAATTTGGTTGACCTTTTCAAACCAATTTTAGTATGGTAAAA
>JAHDDV010000025.1:0-16017 GCA_020629205.1 Chitinophagales bacterium
ACGGGTAGATAGCTGCGACGGCCCATAAAAGCCGGGCTCCAAATCAAACAAAGACTATGGCAAGTGAAAGCCCAAACCTAATTCAAAACTCCGTCCGGGCAAAGGACGTTGAGCCACTTGAAAGTAGCTGATATCGGTGATATTCCTGCTGGCCAACCACAGTTCGATACTGCCCTTTGGCAGGGGCCAACGATGCGATGCTTGTAGATCAAGAATTACAAATGCATCCAGAGATTCGGTGTTTTCCGGATTGATATATCTCCGGGAATTGCTATGCAGATTGGCTTGCAGTGACCATGAATTGTACACCAGCCTCTGCCCTATCCGGCATTGAAACTGGGGGCTGTACAGCAATTGCTTATTGTAGGTCTCTCCGAAGCCTCGGTTTGGAGCCTTGTTTTTTGTGGAGCTCAAGCTAAGAGAAAGATCGCTAAAGATCTGAATCTTATTCAATCTACTTCGCAACTGTATATCGAGATCAAGACCCTGACTGATGACCGCATCAAGATTCTGCGCCAGCCAGATATTTTGATCGTCGACCTGCCATTGCAGCCAATTGGAGACCTTGCTATGATAGAGCCCGAGCAGGACTTTCAGATCGGGAGCAATTGAAGGGGAATAGTAGCTAAGATCAAACTGGTGACTTGTCGAATGCTCAGGTTTCAAATCGGGATTTCCTCCTGGTTGCCAAAACAGATCGTTGAGCGAGGGAAGACGAATATTGCGGCCGAAACTATAGCTGATCTTCACGTCTTTATGTGCATGAAAAATCATCTTTCCGAGCAAAACCGGAGGGAGCAACTTGTCCTTTTGCCATTGTTGCTTGAAGGCAAATTCTGATTGCCATTGTTCATTAAAGGTATAGTTGACATTCAAGCCGAGGCTTGTATTGAATTGCGCGGCTTGCTCTGTGTAATTGTCAGCTTCGGCAATGCTTTGTTGTGCGTTCAGCAGCCCTTGAAAGTTCCATTTATCGATGTTGTGCGAAAGGATCAGCTTCTGCTGTAAGTCCCTAAACTCACTATACAGCGCATTGTAGAGGATGGATTCCTTACGATAAGCAAAGGTAAGTTTTGGATTAAATCTGCCTGTGTGTGTCCAGCTGAATTTGCTGCGAAAAGACAAATCCCTTTGTTGATCTCTCGTATTTGTCCCGATGATCGGAGGAATCCCACGTTGAGTATTGGTCCACCAGGTCGTTAGGTGCAAATGGTCCTTAGGAGTCTTTAGGCCGAGTTGATGCAAGTGACTGAATTGCTGAAGCTGGCTGTTCCGCTGAGTGGCCTTTGCGCCTGAATCCCGGTACCTGTAAGTATCGCCAAGTTCATTGTAGCTGAGGCTAGAGTTCATGTAGAAATTGCCACAATCAAAGCCAGTAGTGCCTGACATTTTTTGCTGGCCAAAACTTCCTAATTGCCAATTGATACCAGTGCCTTGCTTTTCTTCCAATTCCTGCAGATTGACAGCTGCACCAAAGATCCCGGAATGAGCCCATAAAGCTTCGTTTCCCTGTTCAATGACCAGGCTTTCGAAATGCGAAAAAGCGACGGTTGATAGATCGGACAAGGCCAACATAGGAGAGCCAATCTGAATACCATCCCAGAATATTTGGGATTGAGAGGAGCTTCCTCCTCGTGCAGAAAAGGTGATACTGCCCGATCCTCCATTCGTTTTTAAGTAGATATTATTGCTTTGATCCAGCATCTGAGTGATGCTGTTGCTACTAACATGTCTGAGACTATCTCCTGGTGATCTGGGCGCAGAAACAATAACTTCCTGCAAGCTCAGCGTGTCTTGTGCCTGAACATTGTAAAGGCAGAACAGAAAGCTGGAAGTGAAGAAAAGCAGCTGAGTTATAGATCTGGAGAGTGCCTGCATGCTACCAAAGGAATTTCTGAACCCAACTTGCATTGCCTGTAGAAATGTGCAGCAAGTATACTTGTTGACTTGAGTTTTTTGCTGGCTGCAAGCGAATCCAATCTGGATGTCCTGACAGAATTAGCTCTTGCACAGGCAGACCTTGCAGATTTAGGACTCGTAGTAGCGTACCCTCCTGTAGCTCAGTGCAATCAAGCAGAATCGCTTCATCGCTGTAAATCAGTGCTGCCCTTGTAGGGAGATTTTCGTTGCTCACATTTCCCTCTGTGTAGGAAGCCATGGCATAACCATCATTCTGGCCACCGGTATATTGCCCTAAACAAGGCTTGAGACCAGCAAAAAGCATCAAGATAGTAAGTATGCATTTCATGGATACCTCACTCCCCTACCGCCAATCGTTCCCAGACGGTTTGTATTGACAAAATTGATGTAGTACCGATCTGATATTGCAGCGTCTCGAAAACCTGCGAAATCCCCACTATTCCATCCACCTCCACGCAAACCAGCACCTTCGCTATCAGCCTCAGGCCAGGAAGGAACATTGGCATTGCCCTGGGCATCAAGAGAACCATCGCCATGCATTCCGTTGAATATCAACCCTGATTCGCTTGTATTCACCACTTGTTCCCAAAGATTTCCCGACATTTCCATAATGCCGTAGTAGCTGGCACCAGCCTCAATGCGATCCGAGGTCGAATTGGCAGCAAAGCCACAGCGCACCGGGCCAGCGATTGGGCTGTACTGGTAGTTAATTACTCCTGCGGAATTCTCTATCGGCGAGCTGCTATATTCTCCGGGCATGCCTTCATCACCTATGGAAACAATCGGGCTAGCCAGATCTGTACCCCATGCAAACTCTAAATCCAGGGCCGGTTCTGGTCCGCGACAGGCCTTTTCATATTCCAATTCGGTCATTGGACGAAGAGCGGCCCAATCCAGGTAGGCAGCCAGGTCTGCCCAAGTGAGAAAGTTGGCTGCCAGACATTGGCCATCATTGGTCCCATCCTGTAGATTATCCTGCGTGAGGTCACAGGAGAACAGGGCCGAGTGATCGCCGCTTGCACTTTGACTTAAGCGCAGTCCATTTCGGGCTTGATTATCATGTACACCTTCACCGGGCAAGGAATAGATATCTACTGAGGTTCTACTTTGTTGTTGCTCTGGCATTAGCGCATTGAGAAAGTCGCGATACTGTTCTTGTGAGAGTTCGTATTTCATGCAATAGAAGCCATTGTATCCTTTCGGATAGTTAGTCCCGAGGTCTGAGGCAGGAACATCTTCCGAAGACCATAGTTGCCCTATCTGCGGTCCTACTTCTATTCCTGCTTCCGAGATTATGGGAAAAGGATCTCCAAGGCCGCCTGCCTCAAAGGCTCTCTGGCTCGCGGCATCTCCTAAGTGGAATTCCCCCTCTGCAACAAAGACCATTTCAATGGCAAAGAGTCGCAATTCGAAGGATGTCATTGGAATCTCTTCATAGAGTCGTAGAACCAGCCGGTCGGATATTTCCTGGAAGGATCCTGCCTGCAATGGTCGAATCATGAATCCCTTTCCATCTTGACTAACCGCGGGGTGCAGTATCGCATGTTCACTGCTGTGTCCACTAAGGTCAAAGGGCAAATGTACAAAGCCATTACCATAATTGATCTTAGCGAAAAGCCAAACAGCATCGTGATTTGCAGGAGCGGTGTCTAGTTTCCAGGCATGGTTCCATTGAATATGGCAGGTAATTTCACCGCTCATATCGACCTGCAGATCATGGATCTGCACATTGCTGCCAAAGGCCATTGACTGTAGCCATATCAAGTAGAAAAACAGCAGAGCCGAGCGCGCTGAAAATATCATAGCAAGTCCAGGATTCAATGAAGGCTTGCAGTACACCGGAATTGCAAGCAAAGGTATGTCTATTCAATAATGATCTTCTGACTGATTGTCCCTTTTTCAAAGACTGCTTCCAGGACATAGACACCTGTTCGCAAGTCGGAAACGTCCAGATTTTGAAAGCCATTCCAGCTTGAATTCGACTGCAATATCACCTTAGCCGTGATATCAGTAATTCTCCAACTTTGCAAGTCCAGATCGCTTCGAATATTCAGCTGATCCCTGGCCGGTTGCGGGTAGCAAACCAGACCGTTCAAGCCTTGTGTCGTTTGCTCTATCGAGCTTGGAAGTCTCATGTCTAGCGCCACAGCTTCAGGACTAATACCAACGGCGAAGTCCAGAGAGGCCTGGCCATCTAATTCAAAGACATAGGCATTGCCTGCATCCGAAAAGCTAGCGTCGGTCGCAACAATCGTGTTGTGTTCGTAGCTGATATCGGCTGAGGCAAATGGTCCTGTCGCCAAAGTATTGTATTCGTCAACACCTAGATCAAAGTATCCAAGATTGCCATCCCAATCGAGATAGAACACTTCGCCAAAATCGCCTACATCTATGATGGATGAGACCCCGTGATTTAAGGTGCTGGTCGATTCGACACTCATGCTACTGATGTCGATTTCAAAAAGATAGGCCGCTTCGCTACCCCAGCCCTGATTTCCCAGGGCATACAACTGTGATGCGCCCAGCGCATTTGTACGAAAGAAGCTGCTGATGCCGGTACCTTCAGCTCCGAGATCAATCTTGCCGATATAACTTAAATCAGCCAGATTGAATACATGTATGGCTCCTTCTGTGGACCCAAATGGTCCTGGATTAGCCACTACAAAGTAATCGTCCCAGGTGTAGATGCCATCTGTATCACCTTCCACTTCCTCAGTAGTGAACAGAAGATTAAGATTGGCGTCATAAACTTGCACATATTCGTTATCGAGTGTACCAAACCACTTTCCCACAATCAGATGGTCTTGATAGGGAAAGTCTCCTACGGCCAGCTCATGAATTCCGGGCACTTGCACAGTGGCCAGGCGCTCATAGGAGTCCGCATGATATTTAACCAATTCATTTTCCGCAGCTACAAACACAAAGGACTCATCCATGACTACCATATCCTGCACAGACTGCGTAAAGATGGTGTCAAAGACAGTGAATTGAGTTGTAGATGGCTCATATGCCCCCACGGTCACGTAATCATCTGGGTTGGAGAAGTCTCCCCCATTCGCCACAAAAACCTGATGCAGGTAGGCAGACTGCCCAAAAGCCGCTACTGAGAGCAAAAACATGATGCTAGTGCAGAATATTCTCATTATTTCTTCAATCGACAATTTCAAAATCTATCTCTCTTTCCTCTTTGTTCACTGCTGCGATTTGGATTCTGATGGCCTTACCGATACTGTATACTTTTCCTGAAGACTGTCCGGTTAGGCTTAAATCCTCTTCATCAAAATTGTACTTGTCAAATGGCAAGTTGATTGTCTTTATCAATCCTTCTGCCTTGTTTTCAAGAATCTGTACAAAGAGTCCAAAAGGGGCTACTCCTGAAATCACTCCATCGTATTCTTCTCCGACTTTGTCTTCCAGCAGCTCACAATACTTATAGGCTTGTGAAGCCCATTCGGCCTTCATTGCACCTCGCTCCTTTTGCGATGAATGTACACAATTTTCTTCTAAATCCGCCTTTTTCAATTTCACTTTACCGTCCAGATGCTGTTGTAGCACTCTATGCACCATCACATCCGGATATCTTCTAATCGGAGAAGTAAAGTGTGTATAATTGGCAAATCCCAAACCGTAATGTCCTTTGTTACTTGTAGAATACTTGGCTTTCGCCATCGAGCGCAGTACCAAAGTCTGAAACAGATTTTCTTCCGGCTTACCTACAACGTTTTGTAGTAATTCGTTTAAAGATCCCGCGATTTTTTTCGGGGTTGTCAATTCGATCTCGTATCCAAAACGTTTGGCAAAACGCTGAAGTTGCTTGAGCTTGTCCATGTTTGGACTCTCGTGTTCTCGGTTTACAAATGGGACTTGCGCCTTATTGACGAAAGCAGCAACTTTTCGGTTAGCCAGTAGCATAAAGTCCTCCACCAGCATGTGGGCTGCCTTTCTTACCTTAAATTCAACTCCCACAGCCTTACCCTTGTCATCCAGTACAAATCTAACCTCATCAGATTCAAAGGCAAGTGCACCGGATTTCATTCTTTTGGCCCGGAGTTTTTCAGCTATTGTATTAAGCACCTTTAGTTCCTCAGAGTAAGGGCTTTCAGCCCCATCTATCACTTCCTGTGCTCCTTCATAAGTAAAACGATGGTCAGAGAATATGACAGTTCTTCCAAACCATTCACTGTAGACTTTGCCTTTTTCGTCCATTTCAAAGACTGCCGAGAAGCAGAGCTTTTCTTCATGCGGACGTAATGAGCAAACTACATTAGACAATGATTCAGGCAACATCGGTAGCACACGATCGACCAAATAAACAGAGGTAGCTCTGTCCGCCGCATCTTTTTCCATAGCGGTCCCGGGCCGTACATAGTGTGAAACATCAGCGATGTGAATGCCAACCTCCCAATGTCCGTTTTCCAGTTTCTTCAAGGATAGTGCATCATCAAAATCCTTGGCATCAACAGGATCTATGGTAAAAGTCAATGTCTCACGGAAATCTCGTCGCTTTGCGATTTCTTCGTCGCTGATACTTGCATCGAGGCTGTCGGCTTCATGCATAGTTTCTGCTGAGAATTCCAAATCAAAGCCATGTTCGACCAAGATGGATTTCATGGCCACTTCATTGGTTCCCGGCTTTCCCAGGACTTCTATGACTTCGCCTTCGGGGTATTCTCCCCATTCCAACATATTTACGATTACTTTTTCGCCAACTTTAGCACCCGCAGTCCGAGCTTTCGAGATATTGACGATGAAGTCCTCCAGGTCTTTGCGATCTGGTTCCACCGTGAAGCCGTATTTTCGTTTTTGCAGAGAACCAACAAGGCGTTGATTGGCTCGCTTTACGATTTTTGTGACTTTACCATCGCGTTTTCCATTTCGTCCCTTTCGGGTAACCTGAACTGCAACGGTATCACCTTCAAAAGCATTCATCAGGAATTTTGAGGAGACAAATACGTCATCATCTCTACCTTCGATGATAATGTATGCGTCACCGCTTCTGGTTCGGTCAACTTTACCGATCAGTAATGGTTTGTTCTTCTTGTCTTTGGCTTGCTGATTTTTGAGTGCTTTAGCCGAGGCCTTGTAGCCTCCTTGTTTAGTCTTGAGAATTACTCCACGACCGTGGAGATAATTTAATACTCGCTTGACTGACTCTTTAGTTAATCGCTGCTTGCTAAGCTGTTTCTTGATTTGTTTAGGTGAGAATTCCCGCTCGGGATTTTTTTGAAAGACCTTGCGAATCTTCGCTTCAATCTTATCCATTTATTATTCTTTTGTTTAGATAAATTCGCCCATAGTGGCTATGGGACTTTGTATTGGACACAACCTGTCCAGAGGTGGATCTTTAAAGGAGAGAAACAATAATGGGACCCACCGCACAAGGTAACGAAAGCATCTGAACAAAAGTTCAAATTAGTAGCCAGTTTGCGGATTATTCTTTTGGGCAGCTCTTGCCTCGATGTCAGACAATTCCCCTTTAGGAATCGCAGAAATGAGCTTTTGCGTGTATTCTCGTTGGGGGTTATTGTAGATCTCGTCCGCATCACCCATTTCTTCGATCTTGCCAGAATTCATCACCACCATTCGATCCGACATGAATTTCACAACCGACAAGTCGTGGCTGATAAAGATATACGTGAATTGGTACTGTTCACGAAGATCAATGAGTAGATTCAAGACCTGTGCTTGTACCGACACATCCAGAGCAGAAACAGACTCATCACAGATGATAAATTTGGGATTTAGCGCCAGAGCGCGAGCGATGCAAATCCTTTGTCGTTGACCACCAGAAAACTCGTGAGGGTAACGATTGAAGTGATGACCGTGAAGGCTAACTGTTTCCAGCAGCTCTACTACCCTTTCCTTGCGTTCATTGTCGTTGCCAAGCACTCCGTGCACCTGCATAGGCTCCATGATGGCATTTCCGATGGTAATACGAGGATTCAGTGAAGAATAGGGATCCTGAAATATGATCTGCATTTCTTTCCGAAGATCCAGCATATCAGCCTTTGAGAGGGTCAGTATGTCTCTACCTTTGAAGAGCACTTGCCCCTCTCTGGCTGGAGCCAATCGCAAAATGGTTCGGCCAAGCGTCGTTTTTCCACAACCAGACTCTCCTACCAGACCTAGTGTTTCGCCGGGATAAACATCGAAACTAACATCATCAACTGCTTTTACATAGTCCGTGACCTTTCCGAAGAAGTTTTTCTTTGATGGGAACCAAGTGCGCAGGTTTTGGACCTGGAGCACTGGCTCTTGCTTATAGAGCGCAGCGTGTCGAGCCTTAGTCTCTTCGGGATGGATGATCACCTTTTCAATCATTTCCTCCACGGACGCGTCGATTTCCAACATATTACCATCTGCATCTTCCGACATGAAGTCTGCCACAGTTGGCAATTTACTCAAGCGCTTACCCAATGGAGGTCGGCAAGCCAGAAGACCTTTGGTGTAAGGATGCTTTGGATTTTTGAAGATATCCAGAACAGAACCTTGCTCAACAATATTGCCGCGATACATAACGATCACTCTATCAGCAATTTCCGCAATTACTCCAAGGTCGTGAGTGATGAAGATGATAGAGGCGTCTATCTTCTTTTTAAGATCATCCATCAGCTGCAGAATCGTCTTCTGGACCGTTACATCCAATGCTGTTGTTGGCTCATCTGCAATCAGGATATCGGGATTGCATGACATGGCCATTGCAATCATAACTCTTTGCTTCTGTCCTCCTGAAAGCTGGTGGGGATAGGCATCCAGAATTCTCTCTGGTGTAGGCAATTCCACTTTTTCGAAAAGCTCCAGTGTAAGTTGTCTTGCTTCTTCCTTACTGGTCTTTTGATGTAGCGTGATAGCCTCCATTACCTGATCTCCACATGTAAAAACGGGATTAAGTGAAGTCATGGGCTCCTGAAAGATCATGGCAATCTCGTTTCCCCGATAGCCACGCATCTCTTCTTCACTGATCGTCACTAAATCGACGGGCCGATCCTTGCCGTGATAAATCATTTGCCCACCGACTATTTTCCCCGGTGGCTCCGGGATTAATCGCATGATAGACAAGGAAGTAACTGACTTTCCTGAGCCTGATTCGCCCACAATTCCAATTGTCTCCCCTCGATACAAGTCAAAACTCACATCGTTCACAGCCTTTACCAGACCTTCTTCGGTCTTGAAATGAGTTTCCAGATTTTTTACTTCCAGCAGGATCTTATTCTCCATAGTCTTATGTAGTTCTTAAATAGGGGCAGGCCCCAACTGTCTTAGCAGTCGAAAAATAGCAATATTATCACAGTCAGTGGCACAAGAAATCGTATTCTGTCAAAATTGCCCTGTGATAAAGCTGAAAATGCTTAGCTGCGCATTCTATTTTTCTGTGATGGCACCTTAGGCAGATTGGTAAAACCGGTAAAGAAGCTAATCATTATATGATTGCTGATATTCCAGTTCTCATAGGGCCTTACACCATTATCAAGCTCGAATGTGTGATCAAAGAAGTCTCGATAGTGGTATAGAATCTTGATCCCAGCCCCTCCAAAAGAAAAACCGCCTCCAACAGATGGATAAAAGTTGTTTAATCGCTCTCCTCCGTAAGTATTTTTTATTTTGTTGCTGCGTTCTTTATCTACAAACTTCTTGTACTTGTAATTGAAGTTGTACGTAAACTGATGCGTCACAAAGACAGTAAATTTGTTCACAGTGGTGGCCACATTGATTGGAATGGTAACTCCCAAAGCTCGGTGTTTGTACTTATGCTGATCATCTTTGAAAATAAAGCCCCGATTTGACAATAGCAGCCCTGTGGCTAGATAGACAGGTTTGTCTTTGCTGGTAATGGCCAGATCTTCAACACCATAATCAAGGGAAAAGCGGACAACATTGGAAAGAGATGAAGTATCCCACTCCATCGTAGCGATCTCAAACTGTGCAGAGGCGCTTTGCGTGCAGAAAAGAAGAAGTAGGCTAAACAGAAATGTAGAAATTGGTTTCATAGTAGTGTTTTGTGATTGGGGAAAAGCTGCTTATGTGACAGCACACAATCGCTCAAGATAGACAAATTTGTGCCAAAAATACTAAACAGAATAAAGACAAAATTTCTGCTGATATTATAGTATAATATGATGTACATTTGTGCTATGCCTGATTATGCGATAGCTAGGTTGTCTTGCAATTAAAGTGAATTTAACAATGCATTTCCCAATAAGAACGAATATGCTCGATATTAGTCGCATTCCCTTCCTCATTTTTGCGTTTTTACTTGGCTGCTGCTTCAGCAGCATGACATTTGCACAAGTAGAGCTAAGTGGAAAGTGGGAAATCACTGCCTTTGTGATGGACGGAAAGCCTATGAACCCGCCTTCTGAGCAAAGGGGATATATTGATTTCACCCAGGATGGGATTGCTCAAATACTTGGAGAGACTGGAGATGTGCTGAATGAACATCGATTTGCCATAGACACGAGTAGTTCAATTTTGCAATTTTTCTTTGGAGGAATCCTTGTCATGTCCGGTGAGATTTCTCTGGAAGAAAAGTCAATCCTCTGGGACATAGGTGATTCTAGCCTAGGTGGAATTGGAGGCATGATGTTGTTAGAACCGGTCCCAGGTCACGAGATTCATTCTATTGACTTAGCTGCTTTAAAGGAGCCAATCCAAATCCTGCCTCCACCAGCTGCTTTTGCTACAGCAGAAGATCTCCTGGCTTTGGAGACCGAAGACGGCTTTGCTGATCTAAGAAAAGCCTCTAAGCCGGAAAATCAGGAGAATGGAGATATGGCAACCCCCGGATCAGAAGATTCGGGCAAAATAGAAGAAGCAAAGGAGGAAGAAACAGCTCAAGAGCAGGCAAGTATGATTTTACAAGACTCTGCTGATGATACCACAGAAACCGTGCAAAGTCAAAGGCCTGATGTTCAAGCTCCACAGCCTATTGATGCTAAAATTGCTCCCACAAGTATTGCCAGGGAAGCCGATCCAGAGCTAGAGCTCGAAACAAGAAGCATGGAGTCAAGCGAGGACCCGGTGGCCGATCTCCTCAAGGAAATGCAAATGGCGGCAGCTGAGCAAGAGAAGGAGAAAGAAGAAGATGATGAAGTACAGACAGAACCAATTGAAGACAGCCATACTGAACCCGACCCCATAGGGGAATCTGTCGTAATTCCTTCTTCTGCAAATCAGGAACCAACACTGAATATTGAAGTTCGTGAATCAGCCGAGCCTGATAACAGTTCTAAACTTAAAATCAATTCGGTTCCAGCCAGCCGTCGCCCAGCACCAAGCTGGACAAGCAATGCTTGCTTGTATCAGGTAAACCTTCGCCAGTTTACTGAAGCAGGTAACATTGTGGCCTTTGAGGACCATTTACCGAGACTCAAGCAGCTGGGTGTAGACATCATTTGGTTTCTGCCGCTGCAACCTGTGGGCCGGCAAAATCGAATCGGATCGATGGGATCACCCTATGCAATCAGCGACTACACAGCTGTAAATCCCGACTTTGGTACTCAGCAGGAATTGAAGACTTTGATTTCCAAGATTCACGACATGGGCATGTACGTAGTAATGGATTGGGTGGCCAGCCATACTTCCTGGGATCACACGTATACATGTGAAAATCCAGATTGGTATCAAATTGACCACAAGGGAAACTTTATCCCAGCCAGTAAGCATAGATCCGATGTAATCAGTTTCAATTTGCGAGATGAAGACCTGCAATCGAGGATAATAGATGACATGCGATATTGGTTAAGCGATTTAGATCTGGATGGCTTTCATTGCGTTCAAGCTCGAAAGCTGCCGCTTGATTTTTGGCAAGAGTGTAAATACGAGCTCTCACGAGTGAAGCCTCTATTCCTTTTTACCAGTGATGAGGATCAGGCACTACACCAATCCGCCTTTGACATGACTGGTTCGACAGAGCTCTTTCATGTGTTCAACCAGATTGCCGATGGCAGATCCAACGCTGCTGCTCTTCGCAAACTAATCTTACACCAGAGAGAATGGTATCATCCGGCAGACTACCGGCTAAACTACATCACCAGCAATGAAGCCAATGCTAAGCAAGGTTCTCTGTTTCAAAGAATGTCCCAATCTCACAAGACCTTTGCTGTCCTGGCAGCAACCCTTCCTGGGATGACCATGATTTACGGTGGTCAGGAAGCTGCCTTGGGCAAGCGACTGAAGACCTTTGATAAGGATAAGATCGATTGGGGCAGTTTTGCATTGCAGAAGTTTTATCGAAAGCTCAATAGTCTTCGAAAGGAAAACCCCGCTCTCTGGGCTGGCACAGAAGGCGGAGACTTTGAGTTGATCGAGACCAATGCCGACCATAGCGTTCTTGCCTTTACAAGAACTACTGTGGACAATGAAATGTTAGTGCTCATCAACCTTAGTGCCCACTCAATTAAGGCCTCCACTCTGGATGCCAGTAACAATGGCCTGTATCAGGATTACTTTCAAGAGCGAGAGGTGCAGCTTAATCTTGATACCGGTCTATATTTGCGTCCCTGGGAGTATCGAGTGTTAACAAGTACCAAGAAGCCTGTCGATGAAGCTTCTTTTGACAAGTAATCGTCATTAGGAATGGGGCAAAATGCTTATATTAGGCCATTGCAAAACCAACCTGATGAACATGTTTCTAAATCGACTAGTGGCTCTATTCGCTGCCATGACCTTAACTACGTTTAGCTGTGCTGCACAGAACCTGATTTCGGCTGAGTTAATAGCCTCCTACGATCTCGACGAAATGTCTGTCCTGGTTTCGGACTTCCTTGGTGGCTTGGGTGACGACCTGCCTTTGAGTGAGGATGATATCCTGAACATGCTAAATGTCACACACCCAGTGAATGTCTACCAGATACTATACAATACCGAACATCCCGTACTGGGAACCATACAGGCTAGTGGAGCGTATTCCTTTCCAATAGGTCTTGATTGTGCTCTTCCGGTTGTTATCTATCAACATGGGACAACTTTCGGTGTGCAGGATGTGCCTTCTTTCTTATCAATCGAGCACAATGTGGGAGCTATACTTTCCTCTTCCGGTTATGCCTCTTTGATGCCCGATTATATGGGTCTTGGTGATTCTGAAGGCATGCACCCATATGTCCATGCAGACACAGAAGCTCAGGCGGGTGTTGATCTCGCACGAGCTGCGAGAGAGCTTCAGGAGGACCTAAATGTCGAACTGAAGAACGAATTTTACATCACCGGTTACAGCCAGGGAGGCCATGCCGCTATGGCTCTGTTTCATGAAATGGAAACAAACCTTTCCGATGAGTTTTTTGTCGCAGGGGCCTCACCGATGTCCGGTCCATATGCGGTCTACGAGGTACAGGAACAAGTGATGTGGCAGGATTATTCCAGCCCCGATTACTTGCCATATTTGCTATTGGGTTATATTTCAGTTTATCCTGAATTGGAAGAGTACAGTTCCATCTGGAAGCCGGAATTCGATCAATTCAATAACTTTGAGGGAGATGCCAGCGATTTCTTACCAGTATTAACGGCAACTGATTGCCCAAGCAATCCCAGCACAATGGTCAAACAGGAGTTTATCGATGAGTACCAGTCAGATGACAATCACCCGCTCAAAGTAGTTTTGAAAGATAATAATCGATTTGATTGGACTCCTTCTGCGCCTGTCTTGTTGAGTGGCTGTTGTGATGACGAACAAGTCATGTATGAAAATGCCATTTTCACGGAGAATAAGTTCATTGAGAACGGCGCTACGGATGTCAGCAGAATAGACTTTTGCACCCTCTTTGGCAGCACTGGATTTCTTGGACATGGTGGTTGTATTCCTTACTGTATGCTTTGGACCAAAAACTTCTTTGACGACATTGTCACTGATTGCGCAGTAAGCAACGAGGACCTCGACCAATTGCAGATAGATGTATTCCCAAACCCTGCTAGTGATTACGCCCGTATCAGTTTACCTGGAGGTGGTATGGGAAGTTTCAAAATCAACTTGGTGGACTTGAATGGTCACCTTAGCATGCAGAGGGAATCAAGTCACCAAGAAAGTCTTGAACTCGATCTTTCAGAGGTAAACTCGGGACTGTACGTATTGGAGATTGTGAAAGTGGATGGAAATGGATCGCAAATCGAAAAATATCGACAGCGCTTGATTGTACAGTAAGTTTGCCATTCTCTGTATTAGAACCAAAACCGTATCTCTTAGCACAAACTTAGCTTCTATTAAAATTATGAAATCACTGCTGTATCTGCTACTACCCTTTTGTTTGTTGTATCCCCTATTGAACTTTGCCGAGACATTTCCTAATAATAGCGAATCGTCCGAATTGGCCTGTCCTGAAGAAGAAAACAAAGGGCTTCGGCGCGAGATAGAAGAAATCATGTACGAGGATCAACGCTATCGATTGCAAATGGATTCCGTCATGTCGAATTTTGGCTGGGAGAGTCCCGAGATGCAGGAGCTGATAGGGCGCATGCATAGAACAGATAGCATCTGTATCTCCAGAATGGAAGTGATCATCGAAAAGCATGGATGGCCCGGGATTTCATTGGTTGGTAAAGAAGCCAATACCGGTGTTTGGTTGGTTGTGCAGCATGCTGATATCGCCACACAAGAGAAGTACTTGCCGATGTTGGAGGAGTCAGTGAAAAAGGGCGAAAGTCAAGGGCGTCATCTGGCATTGCTGGTTGATCGAACGCGATTGCGGAATGGTCTGCAACAGATCTACGGATCGCAAATTATACGCATGAAGGGCGAAGAAGCCAAAATGCAACCGCTGTTCGATCCGATGGCTTGCAATGATCGGAGAAAGAGCGTGGGCCTTGAGTCCACCGTGGAAGAAAATGCACTGCGACTAGAGGCAAAGTACGACCCCGCCGAGGATGTTGCCACCCGTATTCAATATGTCGATGAGCTTTTGGATAAGGAAGGCCTTCGGCTCTACTACAGAAAGCTTGGCAAAGGTGACCCTTTGCTCGTGCTTCATGGCAGAAACGGATTGAACCATCAATCTATGATGGATTGCTTTGACCAACTGGGCGACTCGTATCAGGTTATTTATCTGGACCTTCGTGCTAGCGGCAAGACTACCGTACCAGAAGAAGATCTCTCCTGGGAGCTCTTATTGGAGGATCTGGAGGATTTGCGAAAGGAATTGGGCATTAGAAGCTGGTCCATCGCAGCTCATGATGTTGGTGGCAGTCTAGCCCTTAAGTATGCCTCCAAGTTTCCCGAGCAAGTGACGAAGCTATTTCTCTCGGCTCCCGAAATTGGCCGTACGCTTGGTGCAAAGATCGGCCGTGGTAATCCCACAGAAGTCAGTCACTTCTCAAGCGAACAAAGCGAGAAGATAAAGAGGCTCATGGCCACAGAGCAATACGGGAAAGGGGATCTCGATACACATGAAGAAATCATCCGGATCAGATATTCCCTTGATTTTGTGGATCCTGCAAATGTTGAGAACCTCAGAATTGGTCTACGCGATCCGGCTTTGGATCGCGCTCAAGCCTGGAAGGAATTCAGCTACAAGTTTGGCTCCTTGAATCTGTACAGAGAAATTCTGGAATGTCCAGTCCCACTTATGATTGTTTATGGGAGTGAAGACCCAAGAGATGTTGGGAAAAACTCAAGAGTCGATAAAGTATTTGCCAAGGTTCAAAAAGAGCAAATAGTTGGGGCCGGATTCTTTCCCTTTGTGGAGCAAGAGCAAGCCTTTCTTGAGTTGATTCGCAATTTCCTGGCCCAATAAGATGTTAGCAAAAGATGAACAGTATTATCATAAGAGACGAGTCTGCAGCTGGTAAACTATTGCGAGAGATTCATCTGCAATTTGAAGAAGAATACATCAGCATTTCCAAGCTGATCGAATTGCGCGTACGACATGAGATCGAGGAGTTGAGGAAACAAGAGATTTCACGAAATCAATCGCTGATTCGTTCAAGCAATGCTAGCACCTTGGCAGAGGATATTGATGTTGAGGAACAAACTTATGTGGCACTGGAGGCTTTCCAGAAGAACGGCTACTTTGTGCTGGTTGATGATGTGCAGGTGGAAAGGCTGGAGCAGAAGGTTTTGGTAACTGAGGATACCGATGTTTCTTTTGTTCGGTTGACTCCTTTGGTTGGGGG
>JAHDDV010000025.1:16117-29829 GCA_020629205.1 Chitinophagales bacterium
ACTAGTGGCCCTTTGGGACACCATTTCTTCGCGGATCTCCTATTGCTTCTACTCCCCTTTCCGATTTGGCAATTGCATGTACACCGCCAAAATACATATTTGTTGAGTTCCATTGATTCAAGCGCAGTTTTGGGAATAGGGGTTGAATTTTTTCCAGATAATCCGGGTTGATGCCTGACTCGATTTCCAGTGTGTTTCCTTCTAAGTGAATTCGAGGCGAGTAGATGGCTTTTTGCAATGGCTCTTGTTGTAGAATGCTTCTATAGAGCACTTGTAGTATGGCTGATCGAATGCGATTGCTTCCTCCGGAGCCTAGAATGAGGGCCACCTCATTTTGCCTCTTTACGATCGTCGGGTTCATCATGGAAGGCAGGCGCTCATTCGGTGTCCAGGAATGGAAACCTTTAGTGAGCAGATCCGATTCTCCGAGCATATTGTTGATCATAATCCCCGTGCCTGGAATGTAGTAGCCGGAGCCGACTCCACAGGACATGGTAAGGGAGGCTGCCATTCCTGCCTCATCTAATACCGAAATGTGTGTGGTGCATCCAAGTCGCTCTGCCAGACTCAACCAGTGTGTTTGAAAATGTTGATCGATGAAGTCTGCCGCTATTTTGGTTTGTCCAGACTCGCGAAAGTCTTTGGTGAGCATAAGTGCTTGAGTCAAAATAGCCAACTCTTCTGCTGAGTCTGCTTTTACTTTGTCGATGAAATGTTCGGACAAGAGTTGGAGCCCAAAAGCGACCAGCAAGCCACCAGCTGCCGGAGGAGGATTCATATAGACCTTGTGTCCTCTGATTTCCTGGCAGAAAGGCTTTCGGGTAATCACCTCATAGTTTTGCAAATCCTGCATTGAGATGTGGCCGCCTTTGCTCTTGCAATAATTCACCAATCGAGCGGCAATTTCTCCTTTGTAGAACTCATCAGGGCCCTCGTGAGCAAGAAGGTCCAGCGTATCGGCAAGCTCAGGCATAGAGACCTTCTGACCTTGCGTCTTTTGTTTGCCATCAGATTGAAAAAGCTTCCGGCCAGCTTCGTATTGTGCTGTCACTGGTTCTAGTAATCGTAGCAGCTCGGCTTGGAAGGAATCGAGCTCGCAACCTTCTTTGGCCGACTTAATGGCGGGAGTGCTCAGCTCTTTCATCGGCATATGGCCCCAGCGACTGTGTGCTTGCCAGAGTCCCTTTACCAACCCGGGGATAGCCATAGATGCAGCTCCAATATGAAAAGTCTGGGTATCGGCGTCGAATTGGATTTTGACATCAAAGAAATCGAGTTTGGATTCTTCAATTTTTTGAGCCGGTGTTTGGACGAAAAAATCCAGTAGTTCAGGCTCTTCTCCAGGCTTTGCAATATTTAGAAATCCGCCTCCGCCCAGTGAAATGCAGGCGGCTTCGCTGGCTGATGCCATGAGTGTAGCTGCTATGACGGCATCTACAGCATTTCCTCCGGCATCCAGCACTGCTTGTGCAGCTCTGGCTGTGTCCTCATTTCCCGCTGCAACATATCCCCGGCTCATTCCTTGTTATTTTGGTCTTCCTCCTTCCTCATGGTAATTTGCGCAAATGTAAGAAAAAGTCCGTATCCGCACAGCTAAATCGGGCAAGCTCTGGAATGCTTCAGCAATTTTCTATTTTTGCTGGTCGAGATCCGATCATTTACAGAAATTTGATTTTCTGAACCTCCTGGAAAATGTAGTTTATGGAAGATTTGTTAGGCTTATCAGCATTGGAGCTGGGGAGATTGATGCGAGAGAAGGAAGTTAGCCCTGTGGAAGTTTTGCAGAGGCATTTGCTTCGAATCGAGGAGACGAATGGTCGTTTGAATGCCGTGATTCTAAAATTTTTCGACCAAGCACGTGAGCGGGCAAAGCTGGCTGAACAAGAAATAATGAACGGAGAGCATTTGGGACCATTTCATGGGGTGCCATTTACTTGTAAGGAAGTCATTGCCATTAAGGGGTCTCCACATGCCCTAGGTTCCCAACACAGAAAGCATATTGTACCCAAAGAGGATGCTACGGCTCTGGCCAGACTTCGTGCCGGCGGAGCAGTGTTGATGGGTGCCACCAATGTGCCTGAGATGGGCCTCTGGATTGAGTGCAGCAACACTGTGTATGGGCGTACCAATAATCCTCATGATCTAAAGCGCACCTGCGGAGGAAGTAGTGGCGGAGAAGGTGCCATCATTGCAGCAGGCGGTTCTCCCATCGGATTGGGTTCTGATGCTGGGGGATCCATCCGTATCCCCAGTCTTTATTGTGGAATTTTTGGGCACAAACCAAGTAGTCGGACAGTACCCCTTACTGGTCATCTGCCCTTGCTGGCAGATACTGGTAGCTATCCAGCCTACACGGCCATGCATCATTATACCACTATTGGACCGATGGCACGGAAAGCAGAGGATCTTTGGCCCCTATTGCAAACGATTGCAGGACCCGATTCAGTCGATCCCCTTGTCTATGGAAAGGCACTCGAGCGAAAGGTCATTGATTGGTCGAAGGTAAAGGTAGTCGTTTGTCCTAATCCAGTGATTCAGTTAGCCAACAAGATTCGCCCGGTGATGCAATCAGCGGTGCATGATGCGGCTGCAGTATTTAATGATCTCGGATGTCAATTGGAGACGCTTGATGGTGATTTGTTCAAGAATTCAATGGCCATTTGGGAAGCAGTGTTTAAAGCTGCCGGAGACCAGAGTTTGAATGACATGTTTGGCCTGGAAAGTAGTACAGGATTGCTGAAGGAAATGGCCTTGAAAACAGCAGGACGAAGTCATTACACATTGCCTGGGCTAGTAGCTTGTGTAGGTGAGCGGGCCAAGCCGATGCCTCATTGGCAGATGGCACAGTTGCAATCTGAGGCCAACGTATTGTACGGTCGTCTTCGTAGAAAACTAGGTCCAAATGGCATTCTCTTGATCCCTCCTTTCACAAGTCCCGCGCTAAAGCACAATCAAACGCTTGCTCAGCCTTTCGACTTTGCCTATTGCGGCATCTTCAATGCCTTGGGAATGCCAGCCACAAGTGTTCCGATGGGCAAGGATCAGCATGGTCTTCCCATAGGTATTCAAATCGTTTCTTCTTTGCGTCAGGATCCATTGACCATCGCCGCAGCCAATGTATTAGAACAGGCTACGGAGGGATGGCAAATGGCCATGTAAAATCACTCAATCATGGACGAATTTCTGCAAATTGCCGATCAAATGGTCATCTATCATGTACGCAAGTCATGGTTAATGATCTCTAAGCTGTACAACGAAATGGCCAGCCAACATGATAGTACATTAGCCATGGCTTTTGTGTTGATTGCCATAAACGAACAAGACGGGACTCCTGTTACAAAGATTGCCCCTCGCATTGGCATGGAGCCCAACAGTCTGTCGCGAATTCTGAAGTCGATGGAAGAAAAGGGCTTTGTTCTGAGAACCAAGGATCAGGTGGACAAACGTCAGGTATTCGTTTCCTTAACCGATGCTGGTCTTGAGAAACGCAAAGTCGCCTTGAGAGCGGTGTTTCGTCTGGAAAAGGTCATCACAGGTAAACTAGAAGAGCAAAAGCTGGATCACTTCTTCGAGGTGATTCAGGGGATTCCTGCAGCTGTGGCGCAATTCACAACCGAACAGATAAAAGAAACGAAGAGTTAATTCTCCACTACTTTGCTACTCCCCTGCTTCCATCCATCCAGCCTTTCCACAGGCAGAGGGCAGTCATACCTGCTTTTAGCTCATACTTGTCTATGATGCTTTGAACCTGAGCACGATCATGTCTGGGGAAGTCCAATCCATCTGCATTGGCCAATTGCAAAGCAAGGTAGCCAACAAGTGCGGTGTTCTGTTTTAGATTTTCCTGATTGACTTTATCGTAGGTATCTGACTCGGAGTGATAGTCTGAGCAGTAATTGTGTACATGATGTTTGCCAACCAGATTTGGGATGCCTTGAGCAAGGAAGTCATAATTGTCTGTCCCGACGATTGGCGCATCGGTATGCTCCAGAATATCAGACCCTTCAAAGTCTTTCAGTAGCTCGGTTATGAATGGAATCATTTCAGGACGCCCATTTGTGAAAAAGCCGTTGATCAGACCACTGCCTATATCGATGCTCATCGCCACCTTGACTTTATCCAGCTCTTTGAGTTCTTGCTGAGTATAAGCATAAGAACCCAGCATGCCCTGCTCTTCACCATTCCAGAGAGCAAATACTATAGTCCTGCGTGGCTTGATACCTAAAGCTGTCATTTGTCTGGCAATGTCGATCATCATGTTGACATTAGCGCCATTATCATTTGCACCAGTTCCAAGTCCCCAGCTGTCCAGATGGGCTCCAAAGACGATAAGTTCTTCCTTTAGGTCTGTACCGGGGATGATGCCAAACACATTCTTGCTGAAGAATGCTCCTTCATCAACAACATCGAGTTCAATATTTAGCAGTAGCTTCTTGCCTCTGGCGAGCAGACGTTCACAGCGGGTTGCATCATCTCTTGCCATGACCACCATAGGCATGTCGTTATCGATGCCATAAGAGGTCAGGTGACGATATAGCAACTTTTTTTCTCTAGAACTCATATAGATAACTCCCAAGGCTCCGTATTGCTTGGCATTGCTTTCAATTTCTACGGCATTGATGTATTCAAGAAAGAGTTTTGTAAGGTCGGTCATCACGCCCGTCTTGATCAGCACAAAGTTTCCTCGCACTTTGTCTTTGACCTTTTCGAATTCGGGCGTAGATCCATTGCCTACGAACACAAGCTCAGCTTCCAGGCCTCCTTTTGGAGTACCCGTACTGAATGCTCGACAGGCAATTTTGGGCTTAAAACGGACGTCTCCTCTAATCTTTGCTCTTGCCGCTTTCTCAGCCCATTTTCGTGGCATCTCAAAGGGCGTGGCATAAGCCTCCACTCCCGCTTGCTCAAATTTCTTGAGGCACCAATCAACTGAGGCTTCGTTTGGCGCAGTCCCTGTCACCCGGCCGCCAATCTGATCACAAAGTTCATGTAGATCTTCGAGGATCGGCGTTTCAGCTTTGAGGCTCGTAGCTAGTTGTTGGGCTTCGGTCTGTGCCTGACTTGAGAAAGAAAACAGCAGGCAAAGACTTGAAATGATCAGGACTTTCATAGGCATTGAATATATTGAAAGATAGGAAAAAAATATTAGAGCCCGATTTAGCTCCGGCCAAGAAACAAAGAAGGGGAAGCTGCCTAAAAGGCAACTCCCCCTGTTATCTTCCCTTCCAAAAAGACCTTAGTCTGCTTCGATCATGAGTCCCCAGCTTTTCAGTCTACCAGCGTCACGAGGAGCGGTATCATGAACGGTTAGGGTCCAAAATCCTTTTGCCTTTTCCCCTTTGAAGTCTGCTAAATCTTTCTTCGAGTAGGACTTCTTCAGGTTGGCCTTGGAACCGCCTTCCTTGTTGTGCAGCAGCTTTGACTTGCCCGAAGGGCTAGTGAGCGACACCTTGAGGTCAGCGACATAAGCGTGGGCAATGTCTACCCTAGCTTTCAAGCCCGACACATTCCCTGCGTGACTGCAGTAGTACTTGCTTTCAAGACCCTTCTTATCGTTATCGGGAATCATCAATGCCGACTTTTTCGGATTTGGTAGTTCCATATAGAGCGTCCAATTGGATAGCAATGCTTTTCCACTGCTGTCTTTCACGTGAAGTTTCCAGACACCTTTGGACTTGAGGCCAAGAAATTTCTTTAAGTCCTTTCCATCGATAGATTTCGATAGGTGCTTTCCCTTGTGCGCTGCTTTTTTGAGCAACGAAACCTGGGTACCATCAGGACTTTCCAGCTTCACGGATACAGCTTCTGACTTGGCATTAGCAATATTGAACCGCAGGCCAATATCGTTGATTTTGGCATCTTTGCTAATACGCATTTCATCGGCCATACCTGATTTTGCCGGGATAGATTCATTGACCTGTCTTTGCTTCGAATAGTGCATTAATCGTAAGAGTTTAAGAGGTGTGTAAGTAGCGAACAATATAAGAATATTACTGCAAATTGATCTGGTCTACTTGCCCATAAGCTTCTCGAGTTTTGAAGCTGTATCCGGATCCCCTCCTTCTTTTCCTCCGTCCAGTTCTTTCTGATACTGAATCAGGTCATCCCATCTCTCTTGTGTTGCCAGCTTTGCTTGTAAAGGCCATGAAGCCGGGTCGTGAATCTTGTAGGCTGGTCCAGCTTTATCCAGTACCGCTCGGAGCTGAGCCGCATTTGCTTTGGAAAGAGCTGTGAAAGTGCCGTAACCTGCGTTCATCAGCAATGACTCAATCTTTGGTCCTATTCCTTCTATGATTTGCAGGCGATTGGATTGAATCTTCCAGTGGCTTCTGGTTGAAGTCACTTGCTTTGTACCTTTGACAACTTCATGGCCGCCGCCCGAAACCACGGTTCGCTTTCCTGACACCTCTGTCCGATCTCCTTCTGATTTAATTTCACGTCGGGAAACGATCTTGGACTCCTGTTCATTTCGGGTTTCCCCAACAACAGTTTTGGAGACTTCTACAGTTTCCATTCCCTGTACCATCTTGAGCAAGGACTCCATGTCGACTTCTTTTACGACTTCAACTTCCTTGATGATCTCCACCGGCACTTCCTTGATGACTTCAATTTCTTTTGTCACTTCGTTAACGTAAGTGATTTCTTTAATCACCTCTACTGGTACTTCTCTGGTAATCTCGACTTCTTTGATCACTTCTTTGCTCACCTCAACTGGTACTTCCTTGATTACTTCTACCTCAACCAATTTTTCGGTGACTTTTGCCACTTCTACAGCAACTTCTTTGACTACTTCAACCGGCTTTGCCACTTCTTTAACGACTTCGCGGATCACTTCCACTTCCTTGACAGTAGGCACTTCTTTTTCGACTGTCACGGCCACTTCTTTGACAACCTCTACCACGTTGATCTTCGGAACTTCTTTGATGACTTCGTACGGTTTGTCAACTTTCACCTCCACTTTCTGAATCACCTGTACGGGGACTTCATTGGTTTTGGTGACAACCTTTTCAACTTCCTTGATCACTTCGACCGGCTTTTCCTTGACTACTTCAACTTCTTTAACCAACTCCACGATAACTTCCTTAGTAACAGGTACTGTTACTTCTTTCTTCACCTCAACACTCTTGACCTTTTCACTCTCCTTGATCACTTCAACGGCCACCTCTTTGATCACCTCTACTTTCTTAAGCTTTTCTTTCTCAACTTCCTTGATCACCTCGACGGCCACCTCTTTGATCACCTCTACCTCTTTGATTACCTCCTTGATCACTTCCACAGGAACTTCTTTGATCACTTCCACTTCCTTGATCACTTCCTTTTCAATTTCCTTGATCACTTCAACTGGAACTTCGGTGATCACCTCTACCTCTTTAATTATTTCCTTTTCGACAATCACTTCTACAGCGACTTCTTTTACCACTTCTACTTCCTTGATCACTTCTACTGGCACCTGCTTGATCACTTCCACTTCCTTGATCACTTCAACCGGCACCTGCACTTCTTTTACTACTTCTACTTTCTTGATTACTTCGACAGGCACCTCTACATTCTTGATCACTTCTACCTTCACTTCCTTGATCACTTCTTTTTCGCTGATCACGGGCACTTCCTTGACCACCTCAACTTCCTTGATCACCTCGACTTCCTTGATCACTTCAACTGGTACGTGCTTGATAATTTCCACTTCTTTCACTACTTCGACAATCACCTCCTTAATCACCTCCACTGGCACTTCCTTGATCACTTCGACTTCCTTGATCTTTTCTACAGTTTCTTTTGTAGCTACTGCCTTCTCCTTTACCAGCTCCACTGTTTGCACAGTATTCTTGCCGGGAACTTTTACCGAGACCTCTTTTACAACTTCGGCCACCTTGGCACCTTGCTGCCTGAAGGCTGGATTTTCTGAGAGGATGCAAGCGTAAGCCAATTCTGCCTGCTTTTCCGAAATATTGGCTTTTTTCATCAGCGATTTGATGAGCTCGCTTTTCTTAATTATCCGATTTTTTTCCATTGATTTATAGGTTTAAGGGGCACAGTCTATCAAGTCGCACAATAGGCTGCATTCCTCATTTGTTTGAAGAAAGGGTCCAGCGGCATGCGCCGGACCCTGATTTAATATTGCGGTCAGAGATTACTTTCCGCCATCTAATTCATCCTGAAGCTTCTCCAGCTCCTTCCACTTGCCTTTGGCTGCAAGATCTGACTGTCTTGGCCAACTTCCAGGGTCATGCATCTTATAACGTGGCCCAGCATCGTCCAGTACTTTTCGGATCGCTTTGACTTCAGTTGCTGCAAGTTGAGCAAAAGTCCTGATTCCGGCATTTTGGAGAAGTTCAGCTATTTTAGGTCCAATTCCTTCGATCTTTGTCAGATCGTCTGCTTTAACAGGACCACTTGATTTAACCTCTCTCCGAGATACTTCCTTGGCATCGCCCTCCGTTCTGGTCTCACCAACAACGTTCTTTGAAACCTCAACAGTACCAACCTTCTTCATCATTGCTTGCAGGGTCGCCATGTCAATAGATTTGACAACTTCGACTTCCTTAATGATTTCCACTGGCACTTCGCGAATGACCTCGATTTCTTTGATCACTTCCTTGATAACCTCTACCTCCTTAATCACTTCTACCGGCTTTTCAACCTCTTTAATCACCTCTTTGATGACTTCTACCTCTTTGATCACTTCTTTCGGCTTCTCAGCGAGTTTCTTATTGAGTCCAACTACAAGTAGTTCGTATTCCTTGTTTTTGGAACCCATATTAGTGAAGCTCAGATTAAGTTCATTCCACTTCTTCTTCCAGGCATTTACCTCATCGTGGTTGACCACTTCCTTCACTACCTCTACTTCTTTGATCACTTCCACCGGCTTTTCTACCTCCTTGATCACCTCCTTGATCACCTCCACTTCCTTGATCACTTCTACAGGCTTTTCAACCTCTTTAATGACCTCTACTTCCTTAATCACTTCCACCGGCTTCTCTACTTCCTTGATCACCTCTTTGATCACTTCTACTTCCTTGATCACTTCTACAGGCTTTTCAACCTCCTTGATCACTTCGACTTCCTTAATCACTTCTACCTCTTTGGGCTTAGCTGAAAGCTGCTGAGTCAATAGTAGAATCTTTGCATCGTAGTCTTTAAGCTTAGAACTGGAATTGGTGAACTGCAGATTTAGATCGTTCCACTTCTTCTTCCAGGCGTTGACTTCATCTTCGTTCACAACTTCTTTAACAACCTCCACTTCTTTCACGACCTCCTTGACCAGTTCTTTAGGCTTTGCTGCCAGTTTATCACTCAGTCCTTGAATAGATAGATTAAGGTCCTTGATTTTTGAAGGTGACTTGTCCGTATAGCTCTTTCTTAGCCCACCAAAAAGTCCATGCCACTGCGTGACCTTTTCCTTGTTGACATGTTCTTTTGCTTCATCAACATTGTCTCGTTCCTTATCCACTTTCTGCACAGCCTCGTAAAGACTGTTGACTGATAGATCAAGCTCTGTATATTTCTTCTTCCAGATTTCCGCCTCTGGTGCATTGTCTTTTGCCTTGGATGCCAGTTTATTGGAGAGGCCGGAGATGGCTACGTTGAGATCTTTGATCTTTGCCGGAGACTTATCATCGTAGGTCTTTCTTAAATCGCCGAACATCCCCGTCCACTTGTTTGCTTTATCCATCACAACATCCTCCTCGATCTTGTTGATGGCTTCTTTTTCTGCATCTACTTTCCTTACCGCATTGAGTAGATTGCCTACAGAAAGGTCAAGGGCATCGTATCGCTTCTTCCACTCATCGCCTTCCCCCTTAGGTGTAGCAGCAAGTTTATCACCCAATCCCTGGATGGCAAGGTTTAGATCCTTGATGCGGCTCTTTTCGTGGTCGGCTGTATAACCCTGACGGAGATTTCCAAACAAGTGATTCCATTTTGTCACTTTGTTGGTATCGACCACCTCCTTTTGGGTGATGAGACCAGCTCGTTCAGAATCTACTGTCCGTACCGCATCATAGAGGCTCTTTACAGAAAGATCAAGGTCTGAATATTTCTTTTTCCATCGATTCACTTCATCGTGATCGATCACTTTCTTCTCTTTATAGACTAACTTCTCTTCCGGCTTTCTGAGCAACCAACCGATCCAAAGACCGAGTAAAGATGCTATTGCTCCGTAGAGTAAGGGTAACCAAAAACACATATTTTAATGATTTTAACGGTTTCTAATTTATTTCAACAGGATTTCTACTCTTCGGTTTTTGGCCTTGCCTTCCGCCGTAGTATTCTTGGCGATTGGCTTGTCAGGTCCATGACCGACGGAACTCATGCGAGCATTCGAGATGCCATTGCTCTTGAGATAACCTTGAGCAAACTGCGCTCTTTCTTTTGACAGCTTCACATTGTTGGCTCTTCCGCCTACATTGTCAGTATGTCCTGAAATCTCGAGGCTGCTCTTTGGCACATTATCGAGGTAGTAAATCATATCAGAAAAGTCCTTCCTCTGCTTGCTGGTAAGATTGATATTATCCTTTCCAGTGGCGAAGTACAATGTAAGCGGCTTTCCAAACAAGCGCTTCTTGATATCTGCCAATCTCGATTTATTGTCGACAAGATCGCCAAACGAAAAGCCAACCCCTTGAAGCAAAGTGTCTTTCTTGGCCGACCAGCCTTTACTGCTCACCAATTTCGATGCAAGCGCAAACTGTGTTCCACTCACGCCTTTGGCAATCAGCTCACTTTTGATGTTATTGGCACGAGCCAAGCCAAGATCCTCAAAACCACTCTTGTTGGTTTCCGAATTCTCATACATACCGGTAATTGTCAAAGATCGCTTTGGGTTCTTCTTCAAGTATGCAGCAGTTTGATCGAGTGTGTTTACAACTGGCTTTTCGTGGTTCAAATGATTGAAACTGTTTCGCTTAAATTTTACCCAAGCCGGAGAGCTGAGATTCAATCCTGTGCCATCTTTCACCAGCCAGGCAGCCATTGTTGCTTTGGCTGCCTTAGCAGCAGGTGCAGCTTTTGTCGCTGCAGCAACTGGCGCTTTCTTGACCGCGTCATTACAGCACTGTCCCTCCTTCTTATGATACCAGACTCCAAAAAAGAGCCAACACAGCAGGGCAATTAATAAAAGAATAATCATCACTGTTCTACTCATGTCTTTTTGTTTCAGGCAGTTAAATAGATAATATTATTTCTCACAAAGTCTAGCGCAGAGAGCCGCTGAATTTCCAAAAGATCTGGAAAGTCAATGCATAAGAATCGGCATCAGGAAGGATTTATAAAGGTAAAATACTAAAAATGCACTGAATAAATGGCGTCAATTGTCAAATTTCAATCTTCGAGATGCCAAAGAGTAGAGACACAAAAGATTGAAATTCAATTAAGTACCTAACAGTCAATCAATAAATGGCGTCAATTTTGTTCCATACGTTGACAGACATACCAGACGCTTTTATACTTGCGCCAAGATCACAATTAATCCATTACCGTAATGCTTTGATTCGTCTTTTAGACGAAGAGACTTAGGAAAGTCAGTTATCCTCGTGTAAAAACCATTCCTTTTTCGGAGGATAGTTGATTGTTAAAAGAGTAGTCTTCATAATCGAAGGCCCGAAGGTCATCGGGATCAGAGATTTTGTTTCGAATAACAAAGGCCGCCATCAGTCCTCTTGCCTTCTTGGCAAAGAAACTGATCATCTTATACTCCCCGTTCTTGTAGTCCTTAAACTGGGGACTTAGCAGCACATCCTGAAGCTCCTTGTGCTTAATGGCCTTGAAATATTCATTGGAAGCCAGATTGAGCAGATGCTGGCTCTTGATTTCCTTCATTTCTGCAAGCACATGTTCGGCCAGCCGGTCTGTCCAGTACTTGTATAGGTTTGATTTTGTGGGGGTTACCTTAAAAGCACAACCCATCTCCAAGCGATAGGCTTGTATCAGATCCAGAGGTTTAAGTATACCGTAGAGCCCGGAAATGATCCGAAGGTGACTTTGTGCGTACTTAAGGTCGGCTTTCTTAAGGGTTTCAGCCTGCAGGCCTGTGTAGACATCCCCCTTAAAGGCAAAAATTGCCTGTCGGGCATTGTCGAGGGTAAATGGAGGACTCCATTCTTGATTTCGCTGGTAATTCAGCTCTGCCAGGGAAACACTAATACCCATCAGCTTTTGCAACTGACGGGTACTCTGTTTTCTTAGTTTTTTATTCAGGTATATCGCGTCCTCTAAGAAGATAGGCTGCGAGAAATCCTTGACCCTTTGAGGACTATCAAAGTCCAGAGTCTTAGCTGGTGAAAGGACAATTAGCATGAGCCGGTTTTCATTTAGTGTTCTCCTTGTCAGGACAAGACTAAAGCGAAACAGATCGATGGCCACTCAGTTCATGAATGGCATTAGATTCTAATAATTTTCTTTTCATCCAATTGCACGGATTTGGCATTCTCGGTGGCAAATTTGATATGCCCCTTTGTAGTAATAATGCCTAGCTTGTAGTTCTTCATTTCCGAAAGAGTCTTCAGGAAGATCCACTTGCTCTTGAGCATCCGCGGTTCTGCTGATTTGAGACCCAATTCAAAAATATGCTGGTAGCCGTGCTTGTCAGCTACAATGTCAGGGACGATGTTGGTATCCTCCATCCCTTTAGTGCTTTTACGGTAGCCTTTTGGTTGTGGATAATCAGCTATATCTGCTCTAATATTCTCGTAGCCAGCTGACTCCAAATATTCGATTGCTTTGAGCGTGATTTCGGTGTACCCCTCTTTGTCTGTCTGTATCATAAATAAGTTGCAATGTGTGTACAAATATAACGCATCTTCACAGACTTTTGGTTCAATTTATAAGAAAGCATTTCAGTCTTTTTTTTGGAGCCCAGCGGCATTGACCCGTGGTGAGGACCTACCTGTGCTCCGCTTGTATGAGCGCTGCAGTTGCCTGCTCCTGCACAGCAGCGATGGTCTCCTCCTTCGTCGGAGCCCCTCTCTGCTGGCATCCGCCACGGCCCCGGCAGCGCTCATACCACTGCGCCCAGGGCTATTGGGCACCGTCTTTCGAGCGCGCTAAGGGAGTCAATTCTCCTTGATGGCAACGTTCAAGGCTCCCATCGTTATGTTTTGCGGCAGTGGTAAATGTACTCCAGCGGGATATGTATAAAGCGCTTTATGCTGGTATCATCGAAGAAACGTTGAAAGATTCGATAATTTCTTCGGGTATACTGCACCTGAGAGAAATAACAGCCTTTCTTTAGCAAAGAGCGGGCATCTCCTACAATTTGATCCTGCTTCTCTCTGGAAAAGAACGAAAAGGGAATCGAACCGATAAAAGAATCAACAGGCTGCTTAATGTGCTTCTTGAGGTTGGCTGCATCATCGTTTATGATGATGAGCCGCTCATCGCTTACCTCGGCTCTCACATGTGCACAAAATTCCTCATTAACTTCAAAGCTGTAAATTTTTGATGTAGGAGATATGACACGTAGTACTTCCTTAGTGATGTTTCCATGTCCCATCCCCAACTCAACGACTATTGTTCCGGGTTCGCTAGACACATACCTTGTAATCTCCTTTTCGACTCGGGTGCTGGTCTGGGAGAAGGCACCGGTTACAAAGAGGTTCCTCGTAAAGGCTAGTGCTGTTTTAAACTTGTTTGACATCGCGAGAACTTTGTCTGCAAGATAAGGGTATTTCTTGGGTGTGGATCAATCCACAGGCAGCAAGGGTGTAGCTTGTGTA
>JAHDDV010000384.1 GCA_020629205.1 Chitinophagales bacterium
ATTGCCGATATGGATCTGATTTTTGCCTATCCTAATCCGGCTGAAGACCTACTCTTTATTGATTACCAATCACAAGAACTTGCATTGGCTAAGTTGCATGACCTTCAAGGTAGATTGCTGTTGGAATTTGACTTGGAAAGGGGAATGAATCATGTTTCGGTCGACCAGTTTAGTGCGGGCCTGTATCTGCTTTCTTTCTCCACAGCACAAGAACGCAAGTGTATCAAAATTCAGATTGAATAGCAGGAATTTATGCTTTGTCCGCATTGCGGACAGCAATTATCTCAGCCGCAATACTAACAGCAATTTCCATCGGTGTTTGACTACGAATGCTCATGCCTATAGGCCCATGTACGGCTTCAAGCAAAGCCGGATCATAACCAGCTTTAGCCATGGCCGTAAACATGATTTCCAATTTGCGACGACTTCCCAGAACGCCAAGATAAGCGTATTTTCGTCCTAACAACTGCTGCAAAACGATCCGGTCATCTTTAAATCCATGCGTCATTATAGCAACGTAGCTGGAGCCGTCTTCAGGAATATGGTCGGTAATCGACTGATAATCAACGATGGCTCTTTTATCGGCGAACTTGTTTTGTAGGAAGGTATTGAGCTCAGGACGATTGTCCAATACGGTCACTTCAAAATCCAGCTGACTAAAAAGCTTCGTGCATGCAAGGCCAACATGTCCAGAGCCAACCACATACAGTCGGTCCTTATGAGCTAATTTTTCGAAGTAATACCAGTCTTGGGAAGATTTTATCTTGTGCTTGTACTTGCCCCTTACATGTAGACCATCTGACAGACCAAATGTGGCAGGATCAATGGAAAGTGCATATGATGTCTTTAGTCTAAAGACTTGTAGAATCAAGTCGATCTTGGCTTCTGCAAGCTGGTCAAGTGGAAGAAACAGCACCGTTTGCTCACCAGAGCAAATCATGCCTGATCCATCCGGACCTCTACCTTGATGTACCTGGCGCTTAATGTAGTGTTTGGGCAAGGTGGCTTGCATTAGCAGCCCTCGCGCCTCCTCGACGATAGCATGCTCCATTACACCTCCACCTATGGAACCAAAGATGTCGCCATCTTCCTGCACCAACATTTTGAATCCTTGTCTACCCGGAGAGCTTCCTATGCTCTCAATGATCAAGAGCAAACAACACTTCTTGCCAGCTTTTACTTGCTCGTAAATTCTAATCCACAAATCCATCATCCCACTAGCGGACTTTCGTATAGACTCATCAGCACTTTTTCCGGGGTCATGGGCGCATGAAACTTGGGCACATATCGAGGGTTGAAGGCTCGAATCGCATTCTGTAGCGCGAAGTAGACCCCAATGCCATACATCAAGGGCGGCTCCCCAACGGCCTTTGATTTTCGAATAGCCAACTCATGCCCAATGGTGTCGAGCGGAATTGTGTCAATGACCTTAGGGCCGGAAAATAGATCTGGAACCTTGTAAGTAGAAAGCGCATTGGACAACAAGCGACCATCGGGAGCATAGCTGATTTCTTCCAAAGTCATCCAGCCAATGCCCTGCGCCAAGCCTCCTTCTACCTGTCCAAGGTCAATGCCTTCATTCATACTTTTACCGTAGTCATGCACCATTTGTACCGAATCGATCTCATAGCGACCACGAACACAATCGACCGTGACCCTGATCACAGCAGTGCCATATACATGATAGGCAAAAGGATGTCCTTTTTCTTTAGTCTTATCAAAATGAATTTCCGGCGTGGCGTAATGACTGTTTTCACTAAGAGATACCCTTTGAGATAGTGCCTGCTCCACGAGCTCATACCAATTGAGTTTGTAGACTTCTCCGTTCACAATGATCTGCTCATTGACAAAAGCCACTTTGGCTTTGTCAAGGCCGGCATGTTCCACAGCGACTATAGCAAGCCGCTTTTTGAGGGCTGTGCAGGCTTGCAGTAGTGCCTTTCCATTGAGGTCTGCGGTGGCACTGGCAGCTGATGGAGAAGTATTGGCTACTCTGGTGGTATTGGTCGGTTCGAGCTTTACCTTATGTGCTGGTAAGCCAAACTCTTCACTGGCAATTTGAAGCATTTTGGTGTTGACGCCCTGACCCATCTCGACAGCTGCGGTACTGATGCCCACACTACCATCTTCGTAGATATGCACTAAGGCGCGTGCATGGTTCATACGAGTGTTCGTAAAGGATATCCCGAAGGTAATCGGCATGAGTGCCAGACCTTTTTTCTTGTTCTTGTTAGCGGCATTGAAAGCAGCCACCAAAGCCTCTTGCTCTTGCAGCTTGAAAGCGGTTTTCGCCTGATGCCAGGTCTTCCCCGCCTCCACTTGCCTGGCTATCTGGCCATAGGAAAAGACATCATCTTCCTGCAGCAAATTCGCCTCTTGAATCTGATGAGCCGGAATGCCCAATTTGTCTGCCGCCTGAGCAATCGCAGACTCGATCACAAACATTCCCTGTGGCCCCCCAAAACCCCGAAAGGCCGTATTGGGTGGAAGATTGGTTCGACAAGGATAAACCGTCGCCTTCACATTGGGAACAAAGTAGCTATTGGTCGCGTGAAAGAGCGTGCGCTCTGCAATAGCAGGGGAGAGGTCGGCGGCGGCTCCCGCATTTTGCATAAACTCCGCCTCATAGGCGATGATTTTTAGATTTTCATCCAGGCCGATCTTGAAAATCGATTCGTAGGGATGACGCTTTCCAGTCATACGCAAATCATCATGCCGGCTCAGGATCAGTTTGACAGGCTTTTTAAGCTTGTGACAAGCCAGTGCTGCCATCACCGCCCAAGGAGTAGCCTGATCTTCCTTACCCCCAAATCCGCCTCCCAAACGAATGACCTCCACCTCAATCTTGTGCATTGGAATACCCAGGACCTTCGCCGCTGTACGCTGTACGGCAGTTGGGCCCTGAGTAGAAGAAGTGATTTTGATATTGCCATTTTCCATCGGTACCGCATAGGCGCCCTGTGCTTCCAGATAAAGATGCTCCTGCCCATTGGAAAAGCTCTCGCCTTCAAAGACATGCGCACAGCCTGCAAAAGCCTGCTCCACATTTCCCAATTCAAAAGTCCTCGGATCTGAAACAAACGAGCCCTTTGCTCGCGCTTCACTTGCCATCGTCACCACTGGTAAGGGATCGATCTGCATCTTCACCAGAGATCTCGCTTCTCTGGCAATGGCCTCAGATTCGGCCAGGATCAATCCCACTGCCTGGCCCCAAAAGTGGATATGCTTCTCGGCAAATAAGGGCTCATCAGGGATGATGCCGCCAATTTGGTTTTCTCCCGGCACATCAGATGCCGTGAAAATCTGCACAACACCCGGCAATGCCAGGGCCTTGCTGATGTCAAGCACCTTTAGCTCACCATGGCCAATTGAGGCATCAATTACCACTGCATGGAGCGTGCCTTCCTGCATCGTCATATCGTCTACAAAAAGCGACTCGCCTCGCACATGGGTAAAGGAATCGATGTTTTGCAGCGTGGGCTTAGCCTGTAAGTCTGTTTTCTTAGTTTCTATCATGTGGCTATCAATAGCAAAGTTCTTCAAGAGTCAACTCTTCTGGAAGCAACTCTAAGAAATGGGCAAAAAATAATTGTCGGGCAAGCAAACGCTTATATTCCTTCTGACCACGCACATCGCTGATTGGAGAAATCTCCTGCTGCAAAACCTCATTGGCAGCCTTGATTGTTACGGGGTTGATCTCCGCACCTTGTAGATAGGCACAAGTCTCTTTCAGATATAGCGGTATCGCCGCCACACCCCCAATTGCACAATGGATCTTATCAATCTTACCAGCAGAACGGCTTATGAGACAAGCAGAATTGACCGATGCAATATCGAGATGCTGACGCTTGCAGACTTTCTCAAAGTTAAAGAAGTCATCTGCCGCAGGTAGCTTGAAGGTAAAAGCCCGTATAAACTCAGCCTCCGCAAGATCATACTGCTTGTATCCCTGGTAAAAGTCTTTGAATGCCTTGCTGCGAATCTGTCCTTCCGCATTTTCGATCTTCAGCACCGCATCAAGTGCCAAAAAGAAGAGTGACATGTCTCCTATTGGAGAGGCGTTGACAAAGTTTCCTGCAAGAGAAGCCATGTTGCGTATCGGCTCTGAAGAGACCAGCAACATATGCTGTCGCAACTTGGGAAAGATCTCTTGCAGACCTTTGTGCTGCATAATGTCTGAGGCTGTCACGCCAGCCCCAACAGTACAAAGCCCGTCTTGCATTTGTATTTCCTTCATGCCGCCACGCTGTTCAAGCAGTTGCACATCTTCATTGCTCAATTTGTCTGCATGACGAACGTATAAATCCGTACCTCCTGAGACCATTGTCTGCTTGCCTTGCTTCACTGGTATTTCCTGAATGTCAGCCAAGAGCTTTGGTATCTCAGCAAAGTATGCCGGAATGAACCCCTTGGAAATAAGATGTGTCTGTCGACCATTTTCCGAAGGAGCCATCAATTCCTGATACAATTGATCTACCGCACGCTCTATAGACTTATAGCCCGTACAGCGACAAATATTACCGCTGATCGCATCTAGCAATCCTTCTCTTGTCGGTGTTGTTTCTCGCAGACAATAGCCGGTGAGCGATACAACGAAGCCAGGCGTACAAAAGCCACATTGCGTGGCGTAATTGTCATACATGGCCTGCTGAGCACGACTGAGTTTGCCCTCCAGATTTGTCCCTTCCACAGTCACGATGTGCTTACCATGAGCGTTCCCCAGAGGAGATATACAAGAAGTAATCGACTTATACTGCAACTTGCCATCGACCAGTTCACCGACAAGTACTGTACAGGCACCACAATCTCCCTCTCGGCAGCCAATCTTGGTCCCTTTTTGCCGCATCTGATAACGCACAAAATCCAGCAAAGTCATGCCGGAACCATGAGTTGTTTCAACTACCTTGTCATTCAGAATAAATTTGATCATTTTTGACCCTTAAAATTATCGAGCAATAGGGACAAATTTACACAAAAAGAAGCTAAGGGATAGAGAGTCAATAACGGTCTGATTTTGACGCTGCAAGAAATGATTTAGACCAGGCATTTTTTGACAGCATCCTTGTTGGCTGGTGGAGAAA
>JAHDDV010000385.1:0-2902 GCA_020629205.1 Chitinophagales bacterium
GTTGATCGTTGATCGTTGATCGTTGATCGTTGATCGTTGATCGTTGATCGTTGATTAGGCTTCTAAGGTCGCTTGTACTTGACGACAAATGCAAAAGCCTCCCGATTCTTTGGGGGGCTTTTTTTATATAGCGTTTAGCTTATCGTCAGCTACCATTCGAGCTTCAGACTGAGCGAGGGAATGAAAGGCAAACTGTAAACAGTTTGAGCACGAGCACCTTGCTCCGTTTGCACAATATTTTGAAAGAATACATTTTTCCGATCGTAAGCATTGTAGGCTCCAAGCTCGACATGACCTTTCACCTTATTGCCAAAGCTGGCTTGCAAACTCAGATCCAGTCGATGATATGCAGGGAAGCGATCGCCAGAAAGCATGCCTTGTTCCTGATCGAGAAGGGAAGTGTATGGCAGACTTGATTCACTATAATTGATCAATTGATTGGGTCTTCCTGATTCGTAGCTCCATGCTGCGCTTAGGCGGATAATATTGTTGACTTGCAGCTGAGTTGTTAATGCTATACTATGGCGTGCATCAAAAGCTGCGGCTTCAGTATACCCGCGAAAAGTTCTGGTAGTTTTTGAGAGGCTATAGCCCAATGAAGTCGAAAATTTTTCCCGCGATTGCCGCAGCATTAACTCCAAACCTGAGGACCTTCCACTTCCCGAATAGACAGCATTTTCCCAACCCAAAGCGCTTAGATTGTATGACTGAACGGATCCATCATAGCCTGGCAGATCAGACCCAGGCTGCTCGGTCTCTTGTAAGCGGATCAGTTGATTCATCGACTTCCAGTAGGCTTCTGCAGTACAAGTCCAATACTTGTTCAAGGATCTGTAGGCTCCCAGATGCACCATAGTCGATCTTTGCGGTGGCGCCTTGCGCACAGCTGGCACCCATACATCATTTGGCAATCCTGCATCTGAATCAGTCAGCAAATGCACGAATTGTGTTCGATTGGAAATGGACATCTTCACAGCAGTTCGATCATTAATGGTGTAGGCAAGGCCCAGCTTCGGCATGGGCACTACACTAGTCCAGTTATCCACCATATAGAAGGAGCCACGAAGTCCCAATTCCAGTCGCCAGGGGCCATAGGTAAAAGCATCTTCAAGATAGGCCACCGCTTCATAGGTGTTCATTTCTTGCTGTTGTCGTTCTTGTGAGTCCACGAATGCTTCATTCGTATGGAGACTATCCTCAAAGGAATATTCAGTCTCAAAAAACTCTGCGGGCAAAGTGAATGTGAAAGTAGATTTGCTGATACCTGGCACAAATTTTCTTTTCATCAGACTGGCACCAAACTGGATCTCATTTTGATGGTCCATATAATAGGTAAAGTCAGAGCGCAAGGCCAAATCCGAAACATCTGTTGAGAATGATGATTGACTCTGTTGAGCGGTGAAAAAATTGAGATCACTCTGGTCCTGACTCCCCGAAATATGACTATGCTCAAAATTGTATCTAAATCGACTGTAAGTGAGGGTATTGTTTACAAACAATCGATCGTTGAACAAGTGATTCCAACGGACTGCTGTGATGCTGTTCCCCCACTCAATACTGGTGGAATCATCTGCTCTAAACTTCAATGATTCCGAGGGAAAATACTCTTCAAAAAAGGGGTCCTCTATCTCAGGCCCCAGATCCAATTCATAGCTTTGCGCGCCATAGTCCTGAAAGGAATCCTTACCCCAGTAGTGACTGAGGTAGAGCTTGTTTCGATTGTTAATGCTATAATGGGCTTTCAGGTTTAGGTCAGCAAAAAGATATTGCATTGAGCCGCTGTCATAGTCTAGCTGTTCTTTTCGACTACTAGCATAAGGGCCAAGCCAGAGATTCAAATTGGTATGACGCCCTGCCAATACCACTGCCCCTTTTCTTCCCAAAATTGGAAATTCCAGATGAGCTTTGGTCAAAAGGGTACCGGTCGAAATGGAGCCTGAATGTTTGTTGGTATTACCTTCTTTAGTATGCACATCGATCACCGAGGAAAGACGTCCGTCGTATCGAGCTGGGAAGGCTTCTTTATACACGCGAATGCTCCGTACAATATCTGGATTGTAGATAGAAAACAATCCAAAGCTATGTGCTCCATTGAACACGGGTATATCGTCAAGAAGCAAAAGATTCTGATCGCTGTTGCCTCCACGTACATGCAATCCTGCCAGACCGTCTTGAGAGGAAGCCACGCCATTTTGTAACTGTAGGCTTCTGATAAGGTCGGCCTCCCCAGCCATTTTTGGCTGGCCACTCAGGCTTTCAATATTTAGGAGATGGCCTGTCTCGGATATTGAATGACTTGCATATTGACGGTCCGTTACCACGACTTCCTCTAAGGTCAGGTCCGAATGTAAAGACAATTCAAGTGCTTGGTCTTTTTCGAGCCGGATACTAAGGCGTTTCTCATCATAACCTAAGTAAGTAGCGCAAAGATCTAGATTGCCTTCTGGGAAAGCATGGCTAAAAAAGCCGTAGGCATTGCTGCTACAGCCTTCTCTGGTCTTGACATCAAAAATGTGCGCGCCAATCAAGCGTTCACCAGTATTTGCATCAGTGAGATATCCCGAAATGACATATCGGGAAGGCTTGGACCGGAACAATACGATCCCACTATTATCAAACTTATAACCGACCTTGGTACCGGAGAGCAAGCGATCAAGAATGGAGGAGAGTGATTCTTGCTGAGCAGAGATCGACTGTTGGGTATTGGTCCCAAACAGGTCTGGCGAGAAGCTGATATTTACATCAGCAGCCTCGCTGAGTCTTATCAGAATCTCGCCAATGGACTCTTGTTCAAATTCTACCGTCAAGGGCTGAGAAAGTTGCTCTTGAGCAGTTAGTTTGGAAAAAAAGAGCAAAGCAAAAATCAATATCAGTACCCTCACTTACATGGTTTTCAATTTAC
>JAHDDV010000385.1:3002-5046 GCA_020629205.1 Chitinophagales bacterium
TGATGGATTCGGGAAAGGTTCTTAAGCAGCTGATCAAGTTCCGTATCTATACTGTATCTGCCGGTGACTGCACAATCTCCAGATGCCTCCATGGATAGATCGATTTTGACTTCGTACAGATCCATTAGCTCCTCCAATACTTCTTCCAAACTGGCATTTCTAAAGATCAAACTACCACGCTTCCAGGCAATCATATTAGTTTGCTCTTCTTCGCTTAACTGCATCTTCTGCTGATCGTGATGAAATTGCAATAGTTCTGAGGGGCTAAGAATCGCTCTTTGTTGACTGTTGGTCGCTCTGACTTCAACCTTACCAGACTGAAGATAAACGTTTGTCTGTTCTTTAGTTTCTTTAACTGCAAATTCGGTTCCCAGTACCCGAGTCTCAAGTTCTTTTGTATGCACAATAAATGCTCGACTTGCATCATGTGTCACTTCGAAGAAAGCCTCTCCAATTAAGTCTACACGTCGTTCGGCGGAATGATCAGTAAAAGCATAGCTCAACTCGCTGCCTTTGTTCAGCCAAACCTTTGAGCCATCTGGCAGAGTGATTTCTTTCTTAGCATCTGTTGCGGAGGCAACAATCCCTTGAGCTTCTTCTCCGGCATTGAATTGCTTCAATATTGCTGGACCAACAAGCAGCAGGAGTAGCGATGCAGCGGCAAGCAACCATGTAGAGGGACGTTCGTACCATGCCTTCATAGCTACCGTCTTTCCTATTCTCGGCTGCACTTCATTCTGCTGTATTCTACCCATGAGCTTGTCAAAGTCGCCCGCAGTATCCAATTCAAAAGGCAATGTTGGACTTGCTTCCGCATTCCATACCGCTGCTATCTCCTCCAGCTCCTGAGCATTTTGAGCAGAGGAAGTCCTCCATTCCTCCAGACGCTGCCTCTCTTCCTCAGAGAGTGGCTCTTTCTGGGACTTGTAGAACAGGCCTATGTAATCTTCTTTCTTCATGATTATTGCGTCGTCATACCTAGGACAATCCAGCAGAGCCAATCCCCTATGTCCATTGCAGAAAAAATGATTCTTAGCCAAACTAAGGGACAGAGAATCCCTAGGGTCCTTAGCTTTATGGCGGCTCGCAAGAATTTAAGGGCCTTAGTCATTTGATTTTCAATGGTTTTGGTAGAAATCCCAAGCAGCTCTGAGATTTCCTTGTGCGACTTTTGCTCCATGCGGCTCATGGTAAAAATGATTCGACATCTTTCCGGCAGCTGGCTGATTTTCTGCTCCAATAATGCTTCCAGTGCTGTGGCATCCAGCTTTTCCTCAATACCTGATTGCTCACTTAGCTCTGGCAGATCTTCTTCAGCCGCAAAGTCCAATCGCTTTTCGCGCTTGATATAATTCAAGCATTTATTGGAGACTGCCTTACTGAGATAAGACTTGAGACCTGTTTCAATATTGATCACTGCTCGTTTATTCCAAAGCTCAAAAAAAGTATCCTGCGCCAGGTCCTTGGATTTCTCCTGATCCTTCACATATCGATAAGCAATGAAAGTCAATAGGGGATAGTAACGCTCAAAGATGGCTTTAAAGGCAGCATGATCCCCTTGCTTTAATGCAATGAGTTCTTTTTTCTCAAGATGTCCCTGCTCTTGTTTCACACTGTAAGCTAGAGGATTATGGCCGAAGTTCAAACTGCCGATTGTCGCTGCTACAACAATTTCACCCAATGGAATAGGGGATGCACCGATTCCAATTGTCCCCTCAACAGACCAAGCAAACAACTGAATTGAATAACATTTTTTTACTTAAAACTGATGATACTATGTTGATGAACATCATGAGCCATACCAAAAGACTATTGCTAACATGCGCTGTCTTTATGCTATTGGCAATGAACAGTCAAGCCCAGGAATTACCTTGCGGGCTTACAGAGGCAGACCTTCCAATGGTGGAGACCTATGAAGAGTTTGCAGCTTGGGCAGAAGAAAACTGTCCGGAATTACTAGAGGGGCTTCCAGGGCCAGGAGATATCCCGGATTTTCCAGAGGACATGGGCGACTACCCAGACCCAGGTGATTTCCCTGAAGGCG
>JAHDDV010000386.1:0-1764 GCA_020629205.1 Chitinophagales bacterium
ATTGGTCCTGGACCGATTGTCGATACCACGATGTCAGAGCGACTGTTTCCGTTAAAGTTAGCGACGGTCATATATAGGCTCGAGCCTTCAGGACCCAATTGCTGCCAATGCTCGAGTTGGCCTTCGCCGATATTTCGGTACAGGGCCGATCCAAAGATCGCATCATCATCTCCGTCTTGATCCACATCATAGAAGCCAAAGCGACCTTCATTGAAGCTTATATCTTGCTCTTCCAAAATAAAGCTAAGGTTAAGTACACCCTCTTCATTGAGGTAGATCGAAACTCCTTGAGCATCATCCGCGATTAGCAGGTCACCATCACCGTCAGCATCAATGTCATGAAAGTACTTGTGGCCATAGGTTACCTCGGTTAAATAGTCAGCTTCTTCAAATTCTCCTATTGAGTTTTGCAGCATCACATACAGGCTTAGATTGTCCAAAAGACAGATATCCAGCAATCCATCTGCATTATGGTCTGTGAAATGTGCTGCACCATTTTGGTAATGTTGCTCTGTGTAACCTTGGAGTGGATTGATCAATTCACCAAAGGTGCCGCTGCCATCGTTATAGGCAATCCAGATGCTGCCGCTGCTTCGAGCAATCAGGTCAGGGAAACTGTCCATGTTGATATCCTGCAATTGTGGGGCTTTGGTAGGGTAGTTTTGCAATAGGATTTCCTGTTTTCTTTCGAGGCTTCCGGGAGCATCTACCGACAGCACTTGTACGTAGTAGTTGTCTAGATAGAAGTTATTTGTAAGCAGTTCATTGTTGCCATCTCCATCGATATCCCCATGGGTCATTTTTGTTGGTATTTCTTGTAGGTCTAGAGGCAAGAAACTGCTGAAGTTGCCTCCTGCATTGTCCGCGAAATGCAGTCCGTCTTCATTGTTCCAGACGATGTCCTGATCTCCATCCAGATCCAAATCAATAGAAGCCAATGCTGTGATTGGGCTATGAATATGTCGATAGATTGTTTCAAGTTGTGTACTCTCGTGGTCAAGGGCAAAAGAATAGAATCCTGTTTGCCCCAGGCTTGCATAAATGAATTCCGGACTGCCGGCTGAAGGGCCACTGATTTGACGATTGTGCGTGGCTGGTGGAATTTGGAGGCCCGTGGATGTTTCTAGTTCCCCGCCCTGATTGTTTATCCAGGTATTGATCGAGTCTGTTGTGATTTCTAGGAAGTCTACATATGCATCTCCATTTAGGTCCGTTGCGTAAACCGATAGGTTGCCTTGATATGGTACCTGCAAAACCTGTGTTTCCTCCAGGAAGTTGCCGTCGCCCTGACCTTTAAACCATAGGAGCTCACTTACTTCTGGGTAAGTGGTTGAGTACAAAAGAAGATCGATATTGCCATCATTGTCGAAGTCTCCAAGTCCGAGCTTATTGGTTCTATCTTCTGTGTCTAAGGTGTAGCTTGGTTCAAATCCTTCTCCAGTGTTGAGATGGCAGTTTATCAGGTTTTCTGAGGGATTTAGTGGGTCGATACTTATGATGTCTGTTCGGCCGTCATTGTTGAAATCTGCAAAATAGAGATCAGCATTTCCATACATCAGCGTAAAGAGATTGGATTCTGTTTCCTCAAATCCACCATCAATTGCGTGGCGAGCTTTTAAGGAGTAGCCAGGTGGCCAGGCTGGTCCGACTGGTGGTGGTTGGCTGAACTGGGTTCTGAACAGCAAGTCCTCTTTTTCGTCATCATTAACATCGAATGCGGCAACAGGACATCCTTCTCCCAAATTCTCGAGGGTAAAGTTTCCT
>JAHDDV010000386.1:1864-5038 GCA_020629205.1 Chitinophagales bacterium
GCAAAGGTGGCTGTGAAAAGTAAGGTGAGGATGGCAAGGGTTGTGAAGCCGTGTTTCATGGTTTTGGGTTTTTCTTTAAGGACGATTCTGGGTCTGGGTTTGAGAAAGGGGGGAGCTGATCAGGGATGTAGCTTGGGGGGCAGGTGCAAGGCCTGACGGTACATGGGTTTCTTGGGTTTTTAGTTTTTAGTGTCTAGTGCTTCGTATTGCTGGCTGTTTTCGTTGTTTGACTACGTTTGCTTTTTAGGTTTCAGTCAGACCGGAGGTCTGACTGGGCGATCCTGTTTTGTTAGAAGGTTTTGACTGCTTTTGTCTTGGGGGGCAGGCACAAGGCCTGCCCGTACATGGGTTCTCTTTTGGGCGTTTCTGGTTTTTGGTGCTTAGTTATTCGTATTGCTAGCAGTTTTGGTTTTTTGACTACGCTTGCTTTTTAGGTTTTCGGCGTGATCGGAGGTCACACCGGGCCATGCTATAAGGATAGGCCCAAGGTAAGCCAGTTCTTCATGCATGGTTTGCCCTTTATCAAACAACCAATGTCTGGCAAATTCCGTATATTAAATCAAATCAAGGGTATGGTCTCGGAATCCTTGCTCCTTGCTCCTTGCTCCTTGCTCCTTGCTCCTTGATTTTTGAACCAGTCATCAGTCACCAGTAACCCTTTCTCCCGTGAACTCCCGAATTCTACTAATCTGTTGTCTTCTGTTTTCCGCGCTTGAATTGCACGGACAAGCCATCTATTCGGGGCAGGTACGTGATTTGGCTACAAGGGAGCTTATCTCGGATGTGGAGGTGGAATTGATTCCGGGTGAAAGGGTGGAATGGACGAATGCTGGGGGCGATTTCCTGATAAAAAATTCCGAGACAGATAGTCTGTCATTTGAAACGAATAGCTATCGTTTCTACAGTAATGCCTTCGTGTGGGAAGGTAGCCTTGCTTTGCAATTGTCGTTCTATTCGCTTGATGGTACGCTCTTGTATGAGGCAGATTCGGAGCCAGAGTCCGGGCGTTTCCTGATCCCAAGAATGCCAATGGGCATGTATTTGATACGGGTGTCGGGCGAGGCAGGGACTAGTAGCTACAGAGCTTTTTCTGATGGTGATCGCACTACCTCAGTGGCGCTGTCCTCGGTCTGGCATCGCTCTTCGGTGCCCGCTCGAAATGATACGCTTATCTTCAGTAAAGAAGGCTATTATGATCGCCGAATTCCGCTCCAGGGTCGCGATACGATTCTACAGATCAATCTGCTTGCAGGCGAGAACGACGAGCTGCATTACTTTAATGAATTGATCGATCCTTTGGCCTTTGATCTGATTAGCAGCAATCCCGCTCGGAGCAATGAAGCGCAAGTGGAGGCGGTCAAACTCATCCATAATTGGGACAATGATTTGATGTACTACATCAATAGCAAGCGATATGATTATCACTATACATTTGCAGCCGCACAGCTGGATTTTGATCAGCCAAACTACTACTTCAATACCACCCAGTACCGCAATCATGAAGATCGATACCTGTACTGCGCTAATCTGAATTACTTCAAGGATCTAGACCGCTATGTATTACATTTCGTTTCTGCCAACGAGATTGATTGCGAGCAAATCGAGCGGATATACAACAAGATTGTAGAGACTTCCTATATGGCTGGCAAACTGTTTCTACTGGTAAATCGAACGGAGTTTGCGGAATGTGGGGTGCCACAGATCAGTACCGAAGAACTCTATGAGGGACAAAACTATCAGGCCCTCAATCTCACAGAAAACTACGGCTATCTGCAGAAGGTCGAATTGGCTGAACTGGAGGATCGGTATCTGGGAAGACATGACATCGTCCTGCTCAATGGCATACCCAATGATGTCTCTGTGGTAGCAGGCATCATCACCACGGAATTTCAAACACCCTTGAGCCATATCAATGTATTGAGTCACAATCGCGGTACACCCAATATGGCCCTCAAAGACGGCTGGACAAACCCAATGCTACAAGAGCTGCTAGGCGAATTGGTCTATCTAAATGTACGCTCCGATTCCTTCCAGATTCGAAAGGCCAATCTGGATGAAGCCATGGCCTTTTGGGAGCAAAATGAACCGACTGAGATCATAGATCTTCCGGTAAGTATTAAGCTGCAAGAGCTAGTCGACTTGAATGAAGCGGATCATAGTTTCATCAATGAGATTGGAGGCAAGGCGGCCAACTTTGCAGAGCTACTCAAAGTGCGACCAGAGGAAGGAGACATTCATACGCCGGAGCATTCTTTTGCTATTCCCTTTTACTTTTACCTCAAGCATATGGAAGATGCTGGGCTGGATGTCTTTGTGGAGCAGATGCTCAACGATCCCGCCTTTCTAAACTCTCCTGCTGTCAGGAAAGCTACTCTGGAAGAATTGCAGGATCGCATCAAGGACTTCCCGCTCGACCCCAACCTTCGCGGCATGATCGAAGAAGGGATCAATTATTTTGAGGACTTTACTTCTTTCCGTTTCCGCTCTTCAACTAATGCTGAGGATTTGGAAGACTTCTCCGGTGCCGGTTTGTACAGCAGCCATTCCGCAAAGAAGAACCACGAAAGCAAGACCATCGATGCTGCCGTAAAGAAGGTCTGGGCCAGCTTATGGAACTGGCGGGCTTTTGAGGAGCGCAGCTATTATAAGATCAAGCACAGCAGTTGCGCGATGGGGGTTTTGGTGCATCGCTCCTTTCCCGATGAGGACGCTAATGGTGTCCTGATTACCAAAAATATCTACAACAGCAATCAGGGTTTTATCATCAATGTTCAGCACAAAGATCATAGCATCGTTTTTCCAGAGCCAGGCGTATTGCATGATCAGATCATCCTATTTGCCTGGTCCATTATACCGGGTCAGGATTTCATGGCGGAGTACCTCAGCTTCTCTAATGTGGAGGGCATGGAAGGTACGGTCTTGACCGATCTGGAATTGCAGCAATTAGGAGCATATTGCATGGCGGTGAAGTATCATTTCTTTGAAAATGTACCGCATACTCATGGAGGTTCCTTCGGCAGTTTTGGACTGGACATTGAGTTTAAGGTGGATTCTACTGTGGAGGGGAGACGGATTTATTTGAAGCAGGTAAGGGCTTATCGATAGGGGGCGGTTCAAGGTTCAAGGTTCAAAGAGCAAGGTGTGTTTTTTGGATTTTGGATCAAGGGGTTTTTG
>JAHDDV010000387.1 GCA_020629205.1 Chitinophagales bacterium
TTCCGCCAATTCCGAAATTCTGATTCAAGGCCCACAATTGAGAGAGAAAGGCCGGCTACGAAGCAAAAAAAGGTAAACACAAAAGATCAAAAACCCGCCTCACTTTTTGCCATTTTTGTGATTTGCAAAATGATGATAGTCAGCATGTTATGATGCTGTAGATGGGAATTTGGTGCTTTCTTGCCCATTGAAAAGAGAGAAAATTGGTTACACTGAGAATGTTGTTTGCCCTAGCTTTCGAATTTTACAAAACTTACAAAATGAAGAAGGACGCATTGACGTATCAGGTGATCGGCTGCTGCATGAAGGTACATCAGCTACTCGGGCCAGGATTTCAGGAGAAGATCTATCAGCGTGCCTTGTCCATAGAACTAAATCGAAACGGGATAGCGCACAAAAGAGAGCAATCCATCGACATCTATTATCGGGATATCAAGATAGGTACTCGAAGAGCGGATTTTGTCATTCGAGAAAAACTTGTCATTGAAATCAAAGCCACGGTTCGATTGGAGGATGTGCATCTTGCGCAGGCAAAAAACTATGTGATAGTCTACGATTTTCCCTTGGGCCTACTTGTAAACTTTGGCTCCAAGAGCCTGCAATACAATTTGGTCTTTAATCCTAAACGGCGACTGGATTACGAAGATTGGCTAATGGATAGCAAGCGTCCAGGATAACCAGCGTACCACGATGCTTGCGTAATTATCAGAGAAATCAGATCAAACTTGTTAAATTGCCCTTGGACCCAATTGATTCTTGTGAGCAGAAACGATGAATGACCCTATACCCGAAAAGGACAAAAGCGCAGCTGCATCTTTCGAGCGCAGCCCTAAATGGCTACGCCGACTACAAAAAGAAAGCTGGCAGGCAGAGCTGCTGATTTCTGGAGTGTCGCTTTATGCCTGCCTGCAATTTCCCCAGCTGATTTACGAATTGGCCAACATAATGTTGGACTGGCTGCCGATCGAGTTTTCATTCGCTGGGTATATGATCTGCTATGCCAATATCCTGGCCATCGCGCTGCTGACCACTTTCTTCTTTTATCATTTTGCCCTAAGGGCTTATTGGATCGGATTGATTGGTCTCAATTCGGTGTTTCCCAAGGGCTATAACATGGAAGATGGTATGTACAGTGTTGGATACAAGCGATTGTGGGTCCGTTTGCTTCCCAAAGTAGAAGATTCAATAAGGGATGTAGACAAGGTCGCTAGTACCCAGTTCGCCTCTGCATTTATTATGTTGATGCTCTATGGAATGTGCTCCATATCCCTAAGCATCATTGCACTGATCTACTTTCTGCTAGACGATTATCTGCCGTCATGGCTATGGCGCTTTATACTCTTTGCCACAGTAGGATTGTATTTGTTGAGCATGGTCCTCTCAGCTATTGCCATGAATCAACGATTCAAAAACAATCCAAGGGTGCAAAAATGGCAATATTACATAGGTATGCTTTTGTCTTATCCCATGACCTTGTTTCTCTTCAAGCCGATCAATCAACTGATATTTACCTTTACTTCGAATGCCAAATCCGGTAGGAGCATGTTAGGTGTAATTCCCTTCTTCTTGCTAGCCACAGCTCTCTCGATCTATCACTTGCAGGCTTCGAATATTGGTCTACTAGTGGAGCAAGGAAAGCTCGGCAATCTGGCTAGCACCGAAGAAACGATGGAGCGTCGTTTTTACCTCGATCAGTATGATGACAAGGATAGAATTTTCACGCCGGTGCTTGAGTCGGCTATTTTTGAAGGAGACTACCTGAAATTGTTTATCCCAGTCTTAAGGAATGAAAGGCATCTTTGTTCAAAGTTCAGCGGAACTTTTCAAAGTGATGAGTCCAATTCTGACAGAGAAGCAGCAAAGGAGAAACGCCGATTCTACCACGATTGTTATATGAGCTACCACGAGGTTTTTGTAAATGGTCTTGAGTATAAGGGATCGATCTATCTGCATGAGCATAGGCTAGGGCAGCGTCAAGGTCTGCTTGCTTTTATACCCAGGGATTTACTACTAAAGGATGAGAACCTACTCGAAGTAAAGAAATTGGCTAATCCAGAGGGGGAGACTTATGCGCACTTTAAGCTTCCATTTTATTGCTCCGCTCCTCACCAGTGAGTGCCTTAGGAGCAAATTTCAGAACAGTTTGAATGGCTTCTGTGTCCTTCATCTTTCAGCTCTATCACCAACCCAACCGATCCTTCAAAACCCCAATAAAAATCTCCAGCATCTTATCCTGATATGCCTTACGTATCTTACTAATGCCATCAAAAATCTCATGGAAGTAGATCCGCCAAAAGATGGCCATGCCAATGGCAATGACACTCAATACAATACCGATCAGCAGGTACTTTTGTGGTGGAGGTGTACGAAGGGCATGAATATAGGCAATGCCACAAAAGATCAGACTAATAAAGCCTATGCCGCCGCCCGCTACACCAACAAAGGGGATCAATGAGATTAGGAAGCCGAGGATCGAAAGCCCAAATCCAATCTTGCCAAATGGCTTTGGGTTGCCCGAACTTCTAGCCTGAAACTTTCGGCCAAACAATTCTACTTCGTATGCTTCCTCTTCTGGTTTTGACATCATTGGAAAGATACGAATCTTTGGATTGTTAAATAGTCGTATCGATAGCTTCAGTACCAGACAACAGATGGCGGGTCTCAAGGATCTTCACATTGCTAGCCTCCTAATATTTATGTATTTTGCTAAGGTAAATGCCTAATATGCAAAGAACCCTTAAAGCCTAAACATGAGAACCTTTTCCTGCCTTTGCCTGATCTCTGTCCTAATACTATTCGCTAACATAAATCTATCAGCCCAACCAGCAAATGATACTTGTTTCGAAGCAACAGAGCTGGTCGCTACACCGGGCACTTGCATCGAAGGCACCACGATTGATGCCAATCCCGAATTACCCTATGCCAATCAAGTCTATTGCCAAGGTCCCGTAAATGCCATTGTACCTGCCGCAGATGTCTGGTATAAGGTGATCAGCGAAGGGACCTATCTCGAAATCGAACTTAACAGTGTGATGGAAAAAGTATCACTTTCTTTGTATGAAGGAGAATGTGGAACCATGTTTGGTAGAGATTGTGTCGTATCCGAAGCTGGTGGCAACCTCTCCTACACTTTTGCCCCTGTGGCAGAAGGACAACACTATTATCTACAGATCAGTGGGGCCGACAATCAAGACCAATCGGACTTCGAGCTATGCCTCTCCAGCTACACAGAGGCTACACAGGTCTGTATCATCAATCAAAGCCTCACCATCAATCCTTCACCAGTCGAAGGCTCGGTTTTAGTAGCTGCCGAGCCAGTGGATATCTGCATCACCATCGGAGGTTACTACCAAAATGCCGCCGATTGGTTTGATGGGATTGAGCCGGTCTTCGGCGATGGATGGGATCTGGAAACATTGATCCCAGGCGCAGCACCTGCTTCCTGTGATGGTAGCTATGATGGCACTTGGGCATGGTATGAAAGCGTTACAGGAACTGCACAGGGAGCTTTAGAAAATATAGGACCAGGCTACTTCTATGATCTAGACGGAGATGGTGATCCCGGAAATGACTTTGGAGATAGTGGCGTTAATCAAGGTTGCCCAATCACCTTTTGCTTCAACATCACCCCCAAAGCAGATTGTGAAGGAAATTCCGGCAATTTAAGCATAGAATTTCTCAATTTCTCCGATAATGAAGCGGGCTCCTGGTCCAGCAATAACTCCCCCTGTCTCACTGATCCAAATTACGAATTCAAGGCAGTATTGGCTTGTTGTCTGCCACCTGATGTACAAGTGGTCTCTCCAATTTGCGAGGGCGATTATGGCCATGCCATAGCAACTACAGATAGTGCGGACGTTTATAACTTTGTCTGGACGACCAATGATGGCTTGTGGCTTGGAGAGGAAGAAGGTATTTACCAGTCTACATTAGAAGAGCTTCCGCCAGGCAACTACAGATGTAGCATAGAAAATACTGCCCAATGCATTGCTGTTCGCTCTTTCACAGTCAAAGATCCTTTTCTCGAAATTGCTGAGCTGACAGAAGCGACGCCCAACACCTGTGGGCTTAATAACGGTTCGGTCAGTATTCTTGATGGATATGATGTGACAAGTAACTTTACCCTGCTGGATATGGAAGGAAATCTGGTGGCAGAGTCGGACACACCATTGTTGGAAAACTTGCCTTCAGGTAATTACCTGCTGTACATCAACGGGCCACAAACTTGTCTTGAGGCAATCGAAATTAATATTGAAGAATTGTATGCGCCGGGCGAATTGTCCATAGTGACACAAACGAACACCAGCGTAGCAGGGGCGGCAGATGCTAGCTTGGAGGTCGAGATTCTTGGCGGTACAGCTCCTGATGCTTATAGTCTGAACGGAGGGGAGCAAACCGAGTCTCCGATCTTCGAAAATCTTGCTGCTGGGAGCTATCAATTGACTTGGTATTGGGGACAGGATTGTTCACAAACAGTAGAGGTAACGATCACTGATCAACCGAGTTCTACCCAAGATCTTCAGCGAAGTTTCCAATTCAAGGTCTACGTCAATTTGATGAGCGGTCAGACCGAAATTTCCTTTCAACTGCCAAAACCACAAGAGGTAGAATTCTCCCTCTGCGATTTATCTGGAAGGCTTATTCAATCAATGTCACCTGGCTATCAAGCAGCTGGTCAACAGACTTTCCAATTACCGCTGCTTGATCTGCCCATGGGCATGTATCTTGTCATTTTAGAAACCGAAGCAGGCAAAATCGCCCAAAAAATTATTCGCTAATCATTAAAACTTGCTTTTTATTTGGAGCCCAGCAGCTTCGGTCGTGGCAATGGTCTACCGGCTCTCCACTACAATGGCAGACCCAGAAAGCCGCTTCGCTGCACCCGCATGTCTGTCTCTGTTTGGAGCCAGCCCTGCGGGGCGCTCAGTCGGCTTTCTGGGCCCGCCATTTCCGTTGCGATCCGGGCTATGCATCAC
>JAHDDV010000388.1 GCA_020629205.1 Chitinophagales bacterium
ATAGCCTTAGCTACGCGACTGACGAGCAACGAAGTATGACAGAAATAGAAGCCCTCAAAGGTGGTGCGAACTTCGTTTGCGTAGCACTAGGTTCCCACATTCATGGATAGTGAAAAGAAAGACCCCTAAATGACATCCATTACCCCAAGGATGAGAATGTACTTCTATAGTGCACTCCCATTTGCTTTTGCCCTCATCGCCTGCCTCCTGATCAGCGCAGCTGGCAATCATGATTACGAAATCAATTGGAACAAGGACGCTGACGCACCTTGGTTGGGAAAAGAAGTTTGGTCTATGCCCTTGCAAGACTGGCAACTGAGAAACCATCGGGTTGAATGCCTCGTCAGCAAAACCTCGAGGAGTTTTCGACTTAACAGCTATGAAATCCAAGCCGAAAACGCACTGCCTTTCGAAATGAGCCTTGACATAGGGGCCATCGACGCAGCGCGTCTTTTGACCGATGATCCAATCGCCGCAGCAGGATTACTACTGGGCATTAAGGGTGAATTTGCGCCATATCAAAGTGCCTTGACCTTTCCGGAAGCAAAGCATCTAAAGATAGGGATAAGCCTCGACAAGAAGCTGTTTATCAGAGATACAAGTCAGGCCGTCTTGGTACCTAAATTGGATTTTGGAAAAGGATTTAGAATCAGAGTCAGCGCTAAACCAAGCTCTAGCAAAAGTATTGAATTGGCAGTTAGTATACATGACCTTGAAACCGACAAGACCTTGGGTGGCATTCAAAAGCCAGTGAAGAAGAAATACCTGAGCGGGCTTATAGGAGCCTTCGTAAACTTCCCGAAAAGAGATCACCATTGGGACAAGGAGCGCGTCCCAAGCTTTTGGTTTGACAATTTTAAACTGAGCGGACCAGGGATTAAAAGGCACAAAGGAAGGACCCTCGGTCCCATTATGTTTGCCATGCACAGCATTGATCGAGATAAACTCAACATGTCCGTGCAAATGGCTCCTATCAATCTGGCAAAGCACGATAGCCTTAAGTTTCAACTAAGAGCAAATTCAGGTAGATGGCTAACCATAAAAAAGTCGAAGATCGACACATTCACTCGAATGGCTACTTTCAGTTTCGAAAAATGGCCAACGGCATTCGACACTCGATATCGCATCGTCTATGATGGAGCTAGAGATGCAGATCAAATGTACGGCAGCATTCAACAAGAACCATCTGGAGCATTAAGACTTGCAGCGCTATCCTGCAATGACTACTACGGTTTTCCCCACAATGACATCTCAAAAAACCTTCCCATGCATCATCCAGACCTGTACTTCTTCGCGGGTGATCAATTGTATGAAACGGATCGATTCGGTGTCCCAAGGCATGACACTCCATTACACCTGCTCATGTTGGATTATCTTCGAAAATGGTATCTATTTGGCTGGGCATACAAGGACATGCTAGCCAATACTCCAAGCATTGTGATCCCTGATGACCACGATGTGTTTCAGCCCAACCTATGGGGCAATGGAGGTAGCTCTACTCCTGATATAATGCTGGACAGCAGGGCACCCCGAGATGGTGCATTTGCTCTTTCGGCTGGCGCAGCTTCTATTTACTGGGAAAGAACCGGAAAGCAATACCCCTTCCCACTGCAAAAAGACAAGGTCAAGATAGCCAATTCTGGCGGTTACATGATGCCCATTGCATTTGTAAATGCCGTCGAGCAAACACAAACGGGTCACCTTCCTCGCCCCCATTCCAATGAAGTGCTCGGGGAGGGATTGACAACTTACTACACTGATCTGAATTTCGCAGGCATCAGTTTCGCAATTCTGGAAGACCGAAAGTTCAAATCCACTTTGACCGGAGTCTCGAAAAGAGTAAACATGGAAGAAATCAAAAAGGCAAACGAATACGACAAGGATGGTCTAAAGCTGCTTGGCGAGCAGCAACTCTCATTCCTCGAGGACTGGTCGCAGGATTGGTCAGATCAAACCTGGATGAAAGTCGCCCTGTCGCAATCCCTGTTTAGCTGTATCGAAACAGCTCCTGTATCTAAGGAGAGCCCCAGAGTACTCAGCAAGGGAAAATTTCCTGAGCATACCCCGTACAGATCATTTGACAGCAATGGCTGGCCACAAAGTGGCAGGAACAAAGCTATCGCCAAGATGCGTAAGGCATTTGCACTCCATGTTACCGGTGACCAACATCTTGGCAGCACGCTCCAATATGGTATCGAGGAATGGCAGGACGCAGGCTATGTCGTTAGTACGCCTGCAATCTCCAACCTATATCCTCGGCTATGGTGGCCTCCCCCAATTCTGAAGGAAATTCCGGATCAAGATCCTAAAGTGACAGGAAATTTCCATGATGGTTTCAACAACAAAGTGACCGTAAAAGCGGTGTACAATCCGTATATAACAGGCTGGAAACCGGCACGATTGTATGATAGAGGAGCCGGCTATGCCATTGTCGATTTTGATAAAGAAAGCAGAGACATCATGATCAATATGTGGCCGAGACAGGGCGATCCGTCACAGCCAAATGCCAAACAATGCGAAGGCTGGCCTATCAAGATCAATCAACAGGATAACTACAATACTACCGCAAAATTCTTCCTTCCCAGGATAAAGGTGATCGGTCTGAAAAAACCCGTTTTGCAAGTAATTGATCAAGAGAGTAATGAAACATGCTTTACCCTACGCCTCAAGGACTCAGAATACCAACCCAAAGTACCGACTGAAGGCCTCTACACTATCCGCGTAGGGGATGGCGAGCAAGATTGGAAAACGAAATCCAATATCTCCTCCAGCCTTCAACACAAGGATCAAGAATTGCTGATAAACTTCTAGCAGCTACATTAGGAATCTACAAATACAGCTCCCGAACCTTATCCATGTGCCAGATCTCATGGCCAGGCAATATCATCACTGCCGCCCGAGCTGAAAGTGGATTCCCACTTGCATTGCCAATAAAGGCAAGGTCCTCCTCTCGCAAACTCTCCACCAGAGAAATCGTCGCTTGACGGGTGATGGTATACTCTTGCAGCAATTGCTTGGTTGTCTTTGCATCTGCCTGCGATGGAGGTACGATTGCATTCTCATCATAAGAAGGAAGCGGCGTTACATCCCGTCTGGCAATCCGCAAACATCGATAGGCAAAAATCCGCTCCGTGTCGATCAAATGCTGCAACAACTCCTTGACGCTCCACTTTTCCGGAGCATACCGATGGCTCATCTGCTCCTCCGACAGATCAGAGAAAAAATTCATCACGGCCTCATGCCCTTCTTTTAGGCAAGCCAGCACTGACTTATCTTCTGGAACCAAATTGAGATACCGAAAAAAATAGGCACTTGCCTCAGTAGATGCTATTGACTTTCTATTCATTTCACTTCATTTTAGGCAACAATTTAAGGGCTTTTCGACAAGCAAGCACATGCCGCTTTTACAAAAGCAAAAGTACCAGCAATGATTCCCCTAAGCACTTTGCCAATTGTAGGTCAAAAAATTCCTATTCCGTACCTTTGCGCATGAATCTTTCAGCAAAGCTATACGGATGCGTCTCCTTCTCCTCTTCATTGTTCTCTTGAATTGCCTCTCCATATTCGGACAAACACAAATCTGCGAAAATCCTACGTTTCAATTCGAGATTCCTAACGCAGAATTCAATTGCATGCGCTTGTTCAATGCAGAGGCTGTCGATGTACATCCGGTCAATGTCTACCTACTGGCAAAAATGACCGAGATGCTCTATCAAGAAAGACTCGATTACCAAATTCGCTACCTTCGGAATGACTCCAAACCTGTCACCACCTTACCCTCTACCAAGGTACTGAAGCAGAACCTACGCACTACTGATGAACATTACGAGTGTGCCTTCGCTGCTCGATTTTCTCACTATTTTTTCGAGCCCAGAGACTTTCCCGGTGGTAGCCATCAAGATTCGCTGGCTTGGGTGAAGGATAAAGCTCCAAGCTTTCGATACCTGTACAAATCCCATCTGGATACCTTGCGTTTTCTCGGCATCAGCCATTACCGAGGCTTGGACCCCGAGTTTGTCATAGTTTCTACACAAGATTTGATCCTCATCCTCTTTCGTGGTACAGATGATGTCGGAAGCGACAAAATCTCGGAATGGACTGGAACAGATTTCAAGATCCCGCTTAGTAGGGCAGGCGGCTCCCTCACCGGTACCAAGATTCACAAAGGCTTCTGGGAGAGCTTCGATTTGATAAGGGATGATCTGCTCAAGAATCTTTACGAAGTCAATGCGATGGATAAAAAAATCTGGATCGCCGGTCACAGCCTCGGTGGAGCCATGTCCATCATCAGTGCAGCCTACCTAAAGGCCTCAGGCTTTCCAGTGCAAAATGCTTACTCCTTTGCTGGCCCTCGAACCATCGGTAACAAATCATTCGTCAACAAGGTCAAAGAGATACTGCCGGATCAAATCCATAGGTTTGAGTACTACCTCGATCCCGTCCCCCTCCTCTGGTCGCCCCTTTATACAAAGGTGGGCAAAAGACATTGGTACGATCACTCTGAAAAGTCCAACTACAAATTTTACCAAGACATTGAGGAGCGATACATATCGGCCAATCCATTGGAGTTCAATCGCAAACCCTTTAACGAAACACGCACTAAGGAAGAAATGCGGCTACACAGAAGCATGATGGATGGACTGATCATCGAATTGCCGATTGAAGTGCACAACCATAATCCGCCCTGGTATGTGAAGGCCGCTCACCAACAACTTACGGAAGCACATAAGTTGATTCTACCGGCTGTAGAAGATACTTTCCCATACATTTATTACGGCAAACCGGGTTCAAAATAGTGCTTGTATTATTTTTTGGGGAGCGCAACATGGTTTAGCGCGCCTCTTCCTACCTGTGCTCCGCTTGTAGTAGCCAGCCGGCTGCCTGCTCCCTGCACAGCCATTACTGTCTCTCCTAGCGTCGAGCCAGCACTGGCT
>JAHDDV010000389.1 GCA_020629205.1 Chitinophagales bacterium
AGTGCCAGCCTGTGGTGGCTCGACGTGAGGAGAGACGCAACAGGCTGTGCAACGAACAGCTAGTGCCTTGGGACCTAATTCCTGAACGGTTTGAATGGCTTCTCTTTCCGCCATCTATCGTTGATCGTTGATTCCTTCAAATTTCAGAAGAAAAAACACTTGACACTAAGCACTTGACATTTGACACTAAACACTTGGCCCTTTTGTCAATGTGCAACCACCAACTTCAGTCTTTCGCTTTGATTACTTTGATTCAGCTCTAAATAGTACAAACCTCCTGGGAGTGCACTGATATCAAAGCTGAGCTCCTGCTGGCCCTGCATTATTGATCTCCCTTCCCGGAATACTATGCGACCTGCAACATCAAGCAGTTCTACTGTAAGGTCTTGAGCGCTCTTAGGATTCAATAATAAGGTGATCTCATCGGATGCGGGATTTGGATATACAGCTAGCAGAGTAGTAGACCCTTCAGGTGATTTAATTTCTACAACATTTGAATACTTGAAAGTCCCATCTCGATCCACAATTTTGAGGCGGTAATATTGATTTGAAATATCTACATCCAAACTACTATATGCGCCTCCATTGGGATGGTTGGCGGGATTTTGACCGATGGTTCTAAACTCAAGACCATCAGCAGAAGCTTCCAGCTCAAAATGATCACACTGATATTCACTAGCAGTAGACCACATCAGTAAATTTCCATCATTGGTTCTTCGGCCATCAAAATGGATGAGCTCTACATCCAGGATGACACATGGGAAAACCTGTACCTCCAGACTATCACGGGTGGAACAAAATCCATTTATGATATCCACCCAAATCCATCCTTCATCTTCTTTGGTGACCAGGTAACTATTGCCTGTCGAACCGTCTTGCCAGCTGTACTCAATGTTTGGATTTGGATTTGCTGGATCTCCTACAAAGACCAAATAATCCTGATCTTCCTGATCACAAATCAAGAGGACATCTGTTTCGAATCCTTCGTCTAATGTTCCTATCGTAACATTAACTTCGTCAGTACTGACACAGTTTCCAGGTTCTGTTACCACTACAGTATAAGTGCCAGGTTCGGTCACCACAAAGGTGGACTCTGATACTACAGGTGCTCCGTTCCAACTGTGTTCGCCGGATTCAATACCGGTGTCAAGTGTTATAGATTCACCCGGGCAAATTTCGAGGTCTGGCCCCAAATCTATAGGTGTAGGGCTGAGTACCAGCGCTTCCATTTCGAAACTATTGCTGCAGCCTTCCGCTGTATTTACGTACAATTCCAATGTATTTGAGGCATTCAATTGTAAAGTCGGGGAAGCAAGGGTCGCATCTATAAAGAGCTCCGATGGCTCCCATTGGTAAGTCCAAGCATCTACGGCTTCTGGTCCCGAAATCGTGATGCTTTCTCCTGCTTGATCAACACAGATTGAAATTGGATCGAGGCTAAAGTCTTGTAAGGGCGATGCGTAAGCAGACACCAACACAGAGGAAGTATCACTTAGGTTACAAGCGTTTTCATCACTGGCAATCAGTGCCAGCTCATATTCCCCGGCTTCGAGTGTATATTCTATCGAACTTCCGTCACCGATTTCTTCGCCATCCAAAAGCCAAACATATGCTTCTGCATCTGAAGTTGCTGAAGTACTAATGATATTGGGCGCACAATCAGAAGCAACGGGTTCAAATGAGCTTACAACATTGAATCCACTTGTCAGATCAATCGTTTGGGTGACTGATTCTTCAACCGGACAATCAGGATCTGTGTTGGCGACTGTCAAGGTCACGTCAACAGTGCCATCATCCAAATATGTGTATTCCGGACTGAGCTCATCAGAAACGTTTTCATCCCCAAAATCCCAGGTGATGATGTAATCAGATTCGAGATCACCATCGACAACACTTTCATTTTCAAAAGCTACCAGTAATGATTCACAGCCATCAGGCAAGGTGTAACTAAAGTTCGGCTCTATACTTTCCGTTTCTGATACAATAATAGTAAGTGAACTGGTATCAGCCTCAGCACAGGCTTCATCAGAGCCAACAGCAATCAGCTGTACCATATACTCCCCGGCTTCAGTAAATTCAGTAGCAGGAGGCACATCGCCTTCATATGTTTCGCCATCTGCCAATATCCAAATATACTCCTCTCCTCCTACACTCAGGTTTTCATATTCTACAGTAAAACTTGGATCTGCACAACCACTAGTCGCTGAAGCATTGGCTACAGCGTTTAAGATTTCTTGCTCCATGTCCAACTTCAGCACGTGCAGATTGCAATTGGCACTACCGGCAGTGGTTGCATAAGCTCCGTCGGTAGTGGGCGTACCTCCAAAGAGACCACCACAGGCACAGGTAGCTTGATAGATCACACCATTTTTGTCAAATCGACTGGTTCCTCCATCCACATGCTCTGAGGTGGTAGGCCCACCAAAGAAAGTAGCATAGGTCAATTCTTCCGCATCAATAGAGAGCACAATGTAATAGAAATCGTTCCCATCTGTCGTAGATTGATAAGCATCAGCAGTCACTGTCATCCCTAGTACGGAGCTTGAGAATGCTCCGCCTGCAAGGACTCCACCCCAGCCAGCTACGTAGATCCTTCGACAATCATCGATGAGGAATGCTGTAGGAGAAATGTTGATCGATCCGCCTGAACCAAAGACCGTTGTAAATTCAGTGCTCGTTAAATCACTGTTGAATTTATGGATGAACTGTTTGCCATCCGTATCGCTGTAGACCCCATCCGAAACTGGATAGGAACCAGCAGTTTGCCCTGTCACATATACCTCTCCATCCGGATCTGTATCTACGAAATAGCATTGATCATAAGTATCTGTACCTACATAGTTTCCTGAAACATTGCCACCATCAGCATCCATGACCATCACAAAGCCGTCGGATTGACCTCCGAAGAAGGTGCCCGTTTCAGCTGCCTCAAAAGGCAGGTCATCACTTGAAGTTCCTCCGGCTGAATAGATCTTTCCATTAGCAGGATTTACTTTAATCGAATAGTTGGAATCGCCGCTAGTGCCTCCAAAAAAGGTAGCATATTCCAAAGTGCTCAGGTCTGCATCCAGAATACCGATTACACCATCTTGCCCTCCACCACCGTAGGTATCCTGAAAGCAAGCTTCCGTTACTGGAAAGTCAACGGATTGTGTACAAGAAGCAAAGATAATCCTCCCATCCTCATCCACGGTAACCTCTCCTCTCGCTTGATCTCCATAATTGTAGTTAAGTTCAAAAGCACCGTCATTGATCCCATCATTTGACGCTCCTCCTATGTAGGTGGAGCCTAGCAACATGGAACCATCTTCAGACAATTTTGTAATGACAATATCCGATCCTGCATTGTAATCAGCTCCGTTTACATTGGTGTAAGTTCCTCCTCCGAATGTATCTTGATAAGCATTATCTCCGATTGGATAATCGCTGGATCCTGTAGAACCGAAGATGATTAGATTGTCATCAGCATCCGCTATCAGACTGTGCGGGTAATCAGAATCAATACCCCCGATGTAAGTTGCATATAGCAAAGTGGAACCATCAGCGGAAAATTTGCTGATTCCCATATCGGTGGAACCACCTGCAAAAGTCAGATCAAATGCACCTATAGTTAATGGATAGCCTACAGCCCAGACGGTTCCTCCACCATAGGCATTTCCTTCAGAATCATAAGTGGCTGTGGTACCCCAATTATCTGCGGTCGATCCTGAGTAGCTAGCAAAGATCACTGTGGGATCAATGATGAGCTGATGATCAGCATCATAGTCTCCAAGTTCAAAGCTGAGCTTCGTCCCGTTTAACACAAATGCACACCAAACTTCCTTTTCTTCTCCATCGATTATTTGGTAAGCGTAAGGCTTTTGTTCTATAACCTCTCCCAAACTAGTGCTGAGTACAAGATTACCTTCCTGCAGTTGCAGTTGATCAAGTCCCTCGTATTCCAATTCAATCGTCCTGGGAATTCCTCCTTTTTTGACAACAAAATCATATTTCATTGCTGCGCCCCGACTGTAAATCTCAAGGTCAATGCAATCGTACAATTCTTGATATACCAGCTTCTTATACGAAGGAACATTGGTCGCCCATTTTGAAGGGTCCTTTCCCAAATAGAAATGTTTCACTGTAGATATTTTCTCTTGCCCCGCAATCGCAGTTGTACGTTGAGCATGATTGAAAATCATCTGATAGGCATGCGCTTTATAGCTAGCTTCCTGTGCATGATCATGTTCGCCGGCATGACTGCAATGTTCTGGCTTTTCGGTCAAAAGATAGGTTAGTCTATCTTCTTCAAAAAATACGCTGGCACCGGATGCATCCGTTTTGAAAAGCACTTGCTCTTCCCACTGACTACGGTTTTCAGTAAAGTCCAATAACTTAGGGCTTTCCGCATAAACATTGGTCATCAGACCAAAGAAGATCAGAGATATGACGTATTTCAACATACAGTTATTTTCAAGGTAAAGATGTAAAGCAAGAGGGGAGCTTGGACCAAAAGTGCTCCCTGTGGAAGGAAGACAATAGTATCGGTCTCTTCTTCGCTCTTCAAGGTAAGAAAAGAGCGATTATTCTACAATTTGGATGTCAATTGAATGCATTTTTGTCTCTGTGCCTGTGCTGGCTTTTGGCTAAATGTCTCGATTGGATACAATCTTTGAGTCTTCAGAGGACCTCTTTGGGATCAACGCACATTCCTATTTTTTGGAGCCCAACAGATACGCTCGTTGCAGCACCCGTCGCGCTGTCCGTTCCAATGCAAGCACTGCCCAGGGGCTTCGTATATCCACTAGCGCCATCTCTCCTATCGTCGAGCTAGCGCTAGCGGCATACTCAGTCCCCTGTTCAGCACTTGCATTTCCTCTTCCATCACGGCTATGCATCACCGTCCGGTGGTCGTGGGAGCCGAACTTGCC
>JAHDDV010000390.1 GCA_020629205.1 Chitinophagales bacterium
CTAGTGCCCTGAGCACAAAGTCCGGGATAGTTTCACTGGCTTCTATTTCTGCCATCCTTTGTTGCTCCTCGGTCATCTAGCTATGGCTATACTCCCTCCTCGCAACGCCCGAAAGAGGGTGAAAAAGAGCCTGGATAGCAATGGAAATGATGGTGCTATACAGCGCCTGAGTCGCTGTACCAGGGCTGGCTCGACGATAGGAGAGACAGAGCTGGTGCAGCAGCGAAGCCGCTGGAGAGTGCCATCATTGTAATGGATAGCCAGCAGGTCATCGCCACGCCCATACACTGCTGTGCTCCAAAAAATAAAGAAACAAAATTAGCTCAGACTCAGGAACAAGAGCAGGCGGAGAGATTTCAGAGCCTGCATAACTGTCGCAGAAAGGTATGATGCGCTATTTTAACGACTCTTCACGAATATTGAGGGACTGATTACATATCTTAGCGTACTGAGAATATATGCCACTGATATGAAAAAGAGCCTTTTATTTATTGTAGCCTGCTTGTTCCTTTTGGACGCCATCGGCCAGGAGACCTTTCCCGTGAATGGCGTGCATGACGAAAGGGAAAAAGTCTTTGCCCTCACCAACGCTAATATCTTTACCAGTCACGATCAAAAGTTGGAAAATGCGACTTTGCTGATCAAGGATGGAAAGATTGAGGGAGTGGGGAAAGGGATTTCCCTGCCTGCCAATGCTGTCGAAATCGACCTGCAGGGAAAGTACATCTATCCTTCTTTCATTGAGTTGCATTCCAACTACGGGATGCCGGAGCCGGAAAAAGACCAGGGAGGCCGAGACCGCAAACCTCAATTTATTTCCAATAAGAAAGGCGCTTATGGCTGGAATGAGGCCATACACCCTGAGGTAAGCGCTCATTCAAAGTTTAGCCACAATGGAGATCAGGCCAAGGCTTATCGATCACAGGGTTTTGGTGCCGTGGTATCTCAGATTAACGATGGAATTGCCCGGGGATCGGCTACTTGTGTAGCACTGAACGAAAATCTACCCGAAAATGAGTCGATAGTCAAAGATGTAGTGGCGGCTTGCTATGCATTTGACAAGGGTAGTTCAAAGCAGGATTACCCTTCTTCTTTGATGGGATCGATCGCGCTTTTGCGACAGACTTATTTGGATGCCGAATGGTATGCTGGTGCGCAAGAAGAGGAGTACAATATTTCTCTGGACAAGTGGAATAAGCTGCAAGACGTACCTCAGTTTTTTGAAGCAGGTAGTATGCTCAATATTTTGCGAGCTGATAAAGTAGGCGATGAATTTGGTGTGCAATATGTGATCAAAGGCAACGGAGAAGAATATCAAAAGCTAAAGGCAATCAAAGCCACCAATGCAAGTTTGATTATTCCTTTGAATTTTCCAGATGCCTATGATGTAGAAGATCCATTTGATGCACTGAATGTGAGTCTGCAACAAATGAAGCATTGGGAATTGGCTCCTACTAATCCAGCGAGACTAGCAAAGGCAGATGTAAAATTTGCCCTAACTACAGATGAGCTTAAGGACAAGTCTAAGTTTACGAGCAAGGTAGCAGTGGCCATGAAAAACGGCTTGTCGCATGAAGATGCCTTGAAGGCACTGACCACCACACCGGCCGAACTAGCTGGATTGACTGAGCAATTAGGTTCTCTAATGAAAGGCAAACTCGCCAACTTCGTTGTTAGTTCTGATTCGCTGTTTAAGGATGGTACCGTATTGCATGATAATTGGGTGAAAGGTGAACGATTTGTACTGAAGCCTTTTACAGAACGCGATTTGACTGGAGCTTACGACCTGAAGGTAGACGGCAAGACTTATGCCGTTGAGGTAACTGGCAAGCCAGCCGCACCGAAGTTTGAAATTGTGGTCAACGATAGCACTCGAATTCCTTTAAAGCATACTGAAGGCAAAGGTTCCCTTGGTTTGAGCTTTAAGCCGAGCGAAGATGCTAAGGGCAAGGTTCGATTGAGTGGCTGGGCAGATGGCAAGAACTGGAAAGGTCGCGGTCAAAAAGAAGATGGCTCCTGGATGGATTGGTCATTGAGTCATAAGGGCGAAGTACCAAAGAAAGAAGACAAGAAAGAGGAAGAAAGCAAAGATAAGAAGGACGACAAGGAGAAGAAGGAAGAAAAGAAAGAAGATAAGTTAGGGGAAGTCACACACCCTTTCCTTCCATTTGGCTGGACAGAAGAACCTGAAGCGGAGACAGTCATTTTCAAGAATGCCACCATCTGGACCAATGAGGATGATGGAATACTGGAGGAAGCAGATTTGGTGATTCGCGATGGTAAGATTTCTCAAGTGGGTACTGGTCTGAGCATCAGTGGCGCTCGAGAGGTAGATTGTAAAGGCAAGCATGTCACCAGTGGGATCATTGACGAGCATTCTCATATTGCGATTAGCTATGGAGTGAATGAAGGCACCCAGGCTTCTTCGGCAGAAGTGCGTATTGGTGATGTAGTGAATTCGGAAGACGTCAATATCTATCGACAACTTTCAGGAGGTGTTGTGGCTTCGCAACTGCTGCACGGATCTGCCAATCCGATTGGTGGGCAGTCTGCATTGATCAAGCTTCGCTGGGGATCAACTCCGGAAGAAATGAAAATCAAAAATGCGGTAGGCTTTATCAAGTTTGCCCTGGGAGAGAATGTGAAGCAATCCAACTGGGGAGACAATAATGTAACGCGCTTTCCTCAGACGCGAATGGGTGTGGAACAGGTGTACATGGATCACTTCACCAGAGCCAGAGAATATGAGTCGGCTCGTACAGCTCGCATCCCAGCCAGAAAGGATTTGGAGATGGAAGCCCTCTTGGAAATCTTGAACAAGAAGCGCTTTATCACTTGCCACTCTTATGTACAATCAGAGATCAACATGTTGATGAAAGTGGCAGAGCATTTTGACTTCACCCTAAACACCTTCACTCACATATTGGAGGGTTACAAGCTGGCTGACAAGATGCAGAAGCACGGTGCTGCCGGATCTACCTTCTCAGATTGGTGGGCCTACAAGTACGAGGTGATCGATGCGATCCCACACAATGGCGCCATCCTGCATGAGATGGGCGTTGTAACAGCATTCAATTCAGATGATGCCGAGATGGCCCGACGCTTGAATCAGGAAGCTGCCAAAGCAGTAAAGTATGGTGGTGTTAGTGAAGAAGAAGCCTGGAAGTTTGTCACACTGAATCCGGCAAAGATGCTTCACCTCGACAAAGATATGGGAAGTCTTAAAGTCGGAAAAGCCGCCGATGTTGTGGTTTGGTCCGAGCACCCTATGTCTCAGTATGCCATGGCAGAGATGACCTTTGTAGATGGGGTTTGCTACTTTGATCGTGCCGAGGATTTGGAGCTGCGAAAGGAAGTACAAGCAGAGAGAAACCGATTGATTCAAAAAATGCTGGCAGCCAAGAGTGGCGGAGCACCTACTCAGAAGCCTCATCCGGAGCATCATCACCATTACCATTGTGATGATTTAGATCCTTGATCGCGGATCGCGGATTATGGAGTTTAGATGCTTACCAAATAATAGCAAAGAACAAGTGATGAAAAAATTAAGCTTATCAATATTAGGGCTACTGCTCTGCTTTTATCTTTTGGCTCAACAGACACCTGCACCAGCGCAGTCCAAGGCGATAGCTTTGGTTGGTGGCACCATCCATCAGGGCAATGGAAGTGTGATTGAAAACGGAGCTATTGCCTTCGATGAAGGAAAAATTGTATTTGTCGGAAAGGCCGGTGAATTGACCGGGGAGTTTGAAAGCATCGACACCAAGGGTAAGGACATCTATCCTGGCTTGATCGCTATCAATACTACTATGGGCTTGGTGGAGATTGGCGCGGTTCGCGCTACAGCCGACCACTACGAGGTGGGCCAGCTCAATCCAAATGTACGATCGCTAATTGCCTTCAATACAGATTCGCGAGTAATTCCTACGGTGCGTTCCAATGGGGTATTGCTCGCACAGATTGTGCCACATGGTGGCACGATGCCCGGCACTTCCAGCATAGTACAATTGGACGCCTGGAACTGGGAAGATGCGGCTTACCAAACAGACGATGGCATCTATCTGGATTGGCCCTCGATGTACAAGCGGACTGGTAGCTGGTGGAATCCGGGGCCAATTGAAAACAACAAGGACTATGGTACTCGATTGAGTGAAATCGAGTCGCTATTGGCAGAAGCCAAGGGTTATGGGAAAGGAAAAAATGCTACTACGAACCTCAAGCTGGAGGCTTTACAGGGACTCTACGACAAGTCAAAGAAGCTGTATGTATATGTAGCGCGTGCCAAGGAAATCATGGACGTGATCGAGCTGAACAAGAAGTTTAATTTTGATCTGGTCTTGGTTGGTGCTACTGATGCCTGGATGCTCACAGACCTACTCAAGGAGCATGATGTGCCTGTGGTGATTGAAAAGACACATTCGCTGCCGTCGCGGAGCTTTGAGGATATCGACCTGCCTTACAGAATGCCCGCCATCATGAAAGATGCCGGTGTGGACTTCGCGCTCACCTTGGGCGATGGCTGGGATAGCTTTTGGGATCAAAGAAATCTGCCTTTCCATGCGGGCACCTCTGTTGCTTATGGATTGACGAAGGAAGAAGCCCTGGAGTCGATCACCCTTTCTCCAGCTAAGATCCTGGGCATCGACGATCGCACGGGTTCTCTTGAAACCGGAAAGGACGCCAATATTCTGGTCTCTGAAGGTGATCTACTGGATGTTCGCAGCAGCAAGGTTACCCTGGCCTACATTCAAGGTCGTGAGATTGATTTGAATAATAAGCAAAAGGATCTTTACCGCAAGTTTATGAAGAAGTATGGGAAGGAGGTGAAGGAATAGTTGATTGTTGATTGTTGATTGTTGATTGTTGATTGTTGATTGTTGATTGTTG
>JAHDDV010000026.1:0-11362 GCA_020629205.1 Chitinophagales bacterium
ATGACAGAAATAGAAGCCCTTAAAGGTGGTGCGAATTTCGTTTGCGTAGCACTAGAACACAAAAAGGGCCAGTCGCATCAGCGACTGGCCCTTTGTTATCTATTCGTTTACTACTGTTTATCTCATCAGAACAATATGCCCTGAATCGCGCTTATAAGTATTGATACCTTGCGCTTCAATTGAGTAGTAGTATGTATTCGCTGCTTCATCTCCCCATTGACTGGCAAGACTTCCTAAATCAAATCCTGTAAACCCACTGACGCGCTGCTCTTGTTCAAAGATCACTTTTCCGTCTTTATTAAAGATCACAAGTGACACAGAACCTCCGGCATAACACTCTTCCAAGGCTCCCGCATCGATCTCCATTGCTCCACGCAACTCAAGACCGTTTGTTACGATAGTTGGAGCGTTCCCTAGTTCACATAGGTGGTTATCTTCTACTGAAATTGTTACAGTTGCTGGATCGCAATATCCATTTACGCACAGAAGATAGTCAAAGCTCACCATTCCAGAGAAGCCCGGAGCAGGGATATAGGTAATTGTTCCGTTGCTGTTCACCATTGCCGTACCACTGCTCGGTTGAGCTGAAATTGTCAGATTCTGAACGCCTGAAGGATATACATCATTCTGAAGAATCAGTATTGTCGCCGGATTAGTGTTCAAAGTGGTATAGTAGTCATCGTTAGCAACAACCGTTTCTCCCCCATTGTTTCCTCCGCCATTGTTTCCGCCGCCGTTGTTTCCGCCGCCTGAACCATCACCAGTGACCGTGATTGTAAGTGCTGTTACCTGACATAAGTAAGGGCCACAAGTACCTACCATGGTATAGCTGTTAAAGTATAGATTTTCTAGTCCTACGAAGCCCTCGTTTGGCGTATAGGTGAAACTATTATCTGAGGTCATTGTCATGGTACCATTAACAGGTCCTACCATTCCACTTATATCTAAAGATCCACAACTACCGGTGTAGGTGTAAGAAGTGTTCATGCCGATAGAAGCTGTTGGATAATCGTAAGCAGTTTCTACTGTGACACCATCACATGGGCCACCTGTTCCACCACCGCCGTTTCCGCCGCCAGTTCCGGAAACATTAACAGAAACGGTAGCCGAACTGCTTGCTCCGGAAGGATCACAGGCAGTATAGATGAAGGTATCGTATCCTATAAAGCCAGCACTAGGTGTATAAACCAGAGAAGAACCAGACTGGTAGACTGTACCATTGGTAGGCACACCCCAATCACATACCGACAACACATCACCGTTAGGATCGTTGTCATTAGCTAGCACATTCACTGTAACTGCAGTATTAACATTGGTGTTAACGGAATCGCTATTTGCTACTGGAGAACCATTTTCTCCAGTGCCGCCTCCACCGTTTCCACCACCGCCGGTTCCACTACCAACGTAAATAGTTACTTCAGCCAGACTGCTATTTCCATTCGAATCACAAAGTGTGTAGTAGAAGTTATCCACTCCTACAAATCCAGCATTTGGCTGGTAGTAGTAGCCTGATCCAGATTGGCTGATTGTTCCATTCACTACATTGGTGTTCCCACATAGTGATATAGGATCCCCATTTGGATCAGAATCATTTGCCAACACATTGATATTAACTCCGGTATTTGCCGTTGTATTGACAACATCAGGAATGGCATATGGTGCTCCGTTTCCACCGGTGCCGCCACCATTACCACCGCCGTTTCCACCGCCGCCATTGCCGCCGCCGTTTCCGCTGCAGTCGCCAACAAACATATTGACGTATGCCGTAGTACAGTTCCCGAAGTTATCACAAGCCAAGACTTCAATTGTATCACTACCATTGAAGCCAGGCAGTGGAGTATATCGGATACAGTTGCCACCTAGAAGGCCAAGCGCACAATTGTAAGTCGTACTTGCCATATTAATCATCACCGGACCAGTTAAGCCACAGAAGTCGATACAAATATCTACAGGGGTCATTTCTGCCGTACAGACATCGAGTGTTTCCTGACAGCCACCTGTCACTGTAACAGTGACGATTGCTGTATCTGTTCCTCCATTGCCATCACAGATGGTGTAAGTGAAGGAATCCGTTCCACTGAAGCCACTGTTTGGCATGTATACCAGTGATCCTCCGCTTGCAGTGACAGTTCCGTTCGATCCGGTTCCGATACCACAGAAGCTCAATGCATCTCCGTCATTATCGTAGTCATTGTTCAATACTGGAATTGTCACACCAGTCGATGGGCTAGTCGCTGAATCATCGACAGCCACTGGATTTGTGTTCGTACTGTTACAATCCGCAGCTACCGTCACATTCGCAACCACTGTCTCACAATTAGCACCATCGCACATCGTGATTGTCAATGATTCCGTTCCAAGGAATCCAGGAAGTGCAGTGTAAGTAATACACTGCCCTGAGATCGACAAACTACAATTGTACAATGCAGTAACATTTGTCACTGTCCATCCCGCATTCAATCCACATGAAGTAGGACAAATCTGTGTCGGTGTCAATGGCTCAGTACAAATGAACATTGATTCGTTGTTACAGCCACCGCCTCCACCGGCAGTAATCGTTACAATAGCCACATCCTCGCCTCCATTTCCATCACAGATGGTGTAGGAGAAGACATCAGTTCCTACAAAGCCAGCATTTGGCGAGTACACAAAGCCATAGCCAGATTGAATCACCGTACCGTTACTTGCTTGCTCCCATCCGCAGATGTAAACCACGTCACCATCAGGGTCACTGTCATTGCCTAGTACTGAGATCGTGACAGGAGTACCATTGGTGTTGCTGTAGTCATCTACTGCATTTGGTGGGTTGTTGCTCGTTCCTCCTCCTGTTACCGTAATTGTAACAGTCGCAGTATCCGTGTTGCCATTTCCGTCGCAAATGCTGTAACTATATGAATCAACACCTGTAAAGCCAGTGTTTGGCGTGTAAACCAAGCCTGATCCACTAACAGTCACTATACCGTTGGTCCCTTGGGTGTAGTTGCAAATCGTAATTGGGTCATTATCCGGATCGTAGTCGTTTCCTAGGACGTTGTTGGTTACGGCCGTGTTTTGAGGAGTCGAGTAGCTATCATCTACGGCTACTGGAGAATCGTTCGGCACACAACCACCAATTGTAATATTGACCGATACTGTTTCACAGATTGTGTTATCCAAATTACACGCTTCGATAGTCAGCTGCTGAAGAGCTCCTTCAGGGAAGCCTGGCAGAGAAGTGTAAATCAAACAACCATCCTCAATATCAATACCGCATTGGTAAAGAGAATTCACTTCAACAATTGTAAACTGATATCCATCTAATTGACAGAAGTCAGGGCAAATTGGAGTTGGTGTGAGGCTTTCTACACAAAGCGTAATCACTTCTGGAATACATCCTGTACTACCACCCACAGTGACAACTACAGTTGCAATATCAGTTCCTCCATTTCCGTCGCAAATTGTGTACGTGAAACTATCAGTTCCAACAAAGCCAGCATTCGGAGTATAGATAAAGCTGCCACCTGACTGCACCACCGTTCCGTTAACGGCCCCGGTGTTTCCACAGATATACACTGTATCGCCGTCAGGATCATAGTCATTAGTGATCACTCCAATCGTAATCGGATCGCCATTGCTAGCGCCTGAATCGTCAGTTGCAACTGGTGGTGTGTTACCCTGGCTACAAGACACTGATACAGATACAGTGGCGCTTGCTTGTCCCCCATTACCATCGCAGATGGTGTAGGTGAAGGAATCAGCGCCCTGGAAGCCCGCATTTGGTGTATAGATCACTGAGTTTCCACTTTGAGAAACTGTTCCGTTCACAGCTACACCCACAGCGCAAAGACTAATTACATCACCATCGATGTCAGAGTCATTTGCCAAAACATTTATCGTTGAAGCCTGACATGCTACGTTGGCAACATCACTGACTGCTGTCGGATTGTTGTTTGTATTCGTCTGGCAATTCACCGATACAGATACGGTTGCACTTGCTTGTCCACCATTACCATCACAGATAGTGTAAGTGAAGGAATCAGCGCCCTGGAAGCCTGCATTCGGTGTATAGATCACAGAGTTTCCACTTTGAGAAACTGTTCCGTTTACAGCTACACCTACAGCACAGAGACTAATCACATCACCATCGATGTCAGAGTCATTTGCCAAAACATTTATCGTTGAAGCCTGACATGCTACGTTGGCAACATCACTGACTGCTGTCGGATTGTTGTTTGTATTCGTCTGGCAATTCACCGATACAGATACGGTTGCACTTGCTTGTCCACCATTACCATCACAGATAGTGTAAGTGAAGGAATCAGCGCCCTGGAAGCCTGCATTCGGTGTATAGATCACAGAGTTTCCACTTTGAGAAACTGTTCCGTTTACAGCTACACCTACAGCACAGAGACTAATCACATCACCATCGATGTCAGAGTCATTTGCCAAAACATTTATGGTTGAAGCCTGACATGCTACGTTGGCAACATCACTGACTGCAGTTGGGTTGTTATTCGCATTGTTCGGACAGTTGACAGATACGGTCACTGTTGCTGTATCTTCTCCACCATTGCCGTCACAGAGTGTGTAGGTAAAGGCATCTGACCCTACAAAGCCCGCATTTGGAGTATAGTAAGCCATGTTTCCTATCATAGTAAGCGAACCGTTTGTAGGCACGCTACTAGCGCAAACATAAACGACATCGCCATCTGGATCGCTATCATTGCTTGCCAAATCAAGGGACACTTCATTACAGCTGGTCACCATGTTATCATTGGTAGCAATCGGTGGATTATTGCCTGTTGAACAAGCAACAGTAATCGACACCATTGCAGTGTCTTCTCCGCCATTGCCGTCACAGATCGTGTATTCGAAGCTATCCGTACCTGTGAAGGAAGCGAATGGGGTATAAATGAAGTTGTCACCCGCTTGAATCAATGTACCATTTGCTGGTTGCGTGAAGTTGCACAAGAAGATAGCGTCTCCATCCAAGTCACCGTCATTCGACAATGCATCGATTGCTGCACTTGTACAAGCGTTAGATACATTATCATCGATCGCAACAGGCGGATTGTTTTCACCACAAGAAACGACTACCGTCACAACACCAGTGCTCTGTGCTCCATCCGGATCACAGACTGAGTAAAGGAATACATCCGTACCGGTGAACCCAGCATTTGGAGTATAAGAGAAAGTAGATCCGTTCTGAACCAAAGTTCCAAACTGAGGCTGCTGCAGACCACAAATGGACAGAATGTCTCCGTCGGCATCTGTATCATTTGCCAACACATCGATGCTCGTTTCTGTACAATTCGATGTAACGCTGTCGTCGTTGGCAACCGGTGGAGTATTCGGTTCCGAACCACCGCAGTTGGCCGTAATAGTGATAGTACCAGTATCTTGTAAGCCATCTGGATCACAGATGGTGTATGTAAACGCATCTGTACCGGAGTAGTCACTGGACGGTGTGTAGATGAAGTTGTCTCCACTCATCTGCAAGGAACCGTACATCGGTGCTGTAAAGCTACAGATGGAGATTACATCATTGTCAGGATCTGTATCATTAGTCAATGGACTGATTGTAATGTCAGAGCAAGCTGAAGTAGCCACATCATCGGTAGCATTTGGAGGGTAATTTTCCAAATCCTCACAGTCATCCACCACAGTGATGATGGCAACTGCTTCTTCACAAATGCCATCAGGATTGCATGCAGTGATCGTCAAAGTCTCCTGACCATAGAATCCAGGAAGTGGTGTATAGAATACACAGTCTTCTTCAATTTCAATACTACAGTTGTAGAGATTGTGTACCTCGGTAATATCCCAGACGTTACCCAAGCCACAGTATGAAGGACAAATCTGTAGTGCCTGAATCGGAGCAGTACAGCCATAGATGGTGATGTTTTCGCAATCGCCGCCAGTTACTATAATCGTAACTAAAGCAGTATCTGAAGCTCCATCATCATCGCAGACTGTGTACTCAAAGGTATCGGTGCCCTCAAAGCCTTCATTCGGAGTATACAAGAACGCTCCATCAATCGGGAATACTGTTCCATTTGCAGGAATAGTATAGTCGCAGATTATCAAAGGATCTCCATCTGGATCAACATCATTGTTCACAACGTCCACCGTAATTGGGTCACCATTGGAAACTGAGCTATCATCAATAGCCGTTGGGCTTTGATTTTCTTCGCAATGTGTTAAAGTCACAACAGCGGTTGAGCTAGCGCCTGAATCATCACATACGCTGTACAAGAACAATACGGTCCCTGTGTAAGCAGGGTTAGCCACATACGTGAAGATGTTGTTTTCAAGTGTTACATAACCTTCAGCAGGTTGTGCAAAGTCGCAAACGAAAAGTGCATCCCCATCCGCATCGGTATCATTAGCCAGTACCTCGATGGTTTGACCATCCTGATAGCAACTGATGTCATCATCTACTGCAACTGGGGCAGTGTTGCCAGCAGTACAGGATTCAACTGTGATTGTCACAATACCACTGGTCTGACCACCATTGGTATCACATACCTGGTAAACAAATACATCATTACCATCGAAGCCAGCATTCGGCGTGTAGACGAATACTCCGTCCGTCAAGACAACAGAACCATTGAAAGGCTGCATATTGTCGCAGATGGTCAATGGATCACCATCAGGATCTGAATCATTTGCCAGCGCATCAATCGAAACTGATGAATCGCACTGAGTCATTGCCAGGTCATCAATTACTGATGGCGGGTTGTTTCCGGAGACGGTACAATTCACTGCTACAGATACAGTACCTGTACTTAGGTTTCCTTGATCGTCGCAGAGATCGTATGTAAAGATGTCGTTTCCATTGTATCCTTCAAATGGAGTGTACACTAAGAAGTCCCCACTTTGAGCAACAGATCCATTGAGAGGTTGAGTATAGCCGCAGATGGTAATCGGATCTCCTTCAGGGTCGTAGTCGTTGGTTAATACGGCAATAGTGATTGGTCCACACTCCGTATTTCCACCGTCTTCAACAGCTACTGGAGGCTCATTACAAGTTCCAACTACAATCTCAGTACAGTAGTTCTCACATTCACCGGCAGTATTGCAAGCCTGAATAACCAGGAATTCTGTTCCTTCGAAACCAGGAAGCGCAGTGTATGTGATGCAGTCTTCTGCAACCTCAAGACTACAGTCGTATAATACATCATAGTCATTGATGAACCAATCCGGACCTGTATACATCTCCGGCAGGCAAATTTCATTCGGTACTATTGGCTGCGTACAAATGGTCTGATCTGGCACATCACAGGATTCCAATGGAGGTAGCACTGCAGGCTGGAAACCGAAGTTATTACCCGGCTGTGTTTCCCCATTATCCAACTGCTCATTTTCTGTAGTTGAAGTGGTGATACTGTAACCCGCCGGGCCACTTCCGACCACCACTGTATAATCATCTGGAGGAAGTCCAGCAAAGAGGTATAGACCATCAGAATCCGTGTACAATACAATTGGTTCTGTTGAACCACCGTTGGTACCAGCTGGATATAGTGTTACCTGAACACCAGACATACCACTTTCTCCCGGATCGAGAACACCATCAGCATCCAGATCAAGGAATACAGTACCGGAAATTTCACCATCATAGATAACCTCCTGGCAAGACTCTGGTGCATTGTACATGGCAATTCCAGAACAAGTTGCCGGATCACTGATTTCAACAGTGATTCCCGAGAATCCATTGGCGGGAAGCCCGTTTATTGTAATATTTGTGGTTCCATCAGCTTCATAGCTATATGGGTTTGTGCTTAGGGAAACCCCATTTAGGATCACATCAAACATTCCCGTTCCAGCGAAGCTCACTTCAATATCCAAATCATAGGATTGATTGGCAGGGTTACATTCCCCTGGCGTTGCCGTAACCGCTGGTCCACCAACAGTGTAATAAATGTACTGGGTACATTCAGCACTGTTTCCACATGCATCGGTAGCAGAGAAGCTTCTTTCAACTGTGTATAGACAGTCTGCAGAACCAGTTACAACATCATCAATGTGCTGTATTGTTGGATTACTGTCGCATCCGTCCGTTGCAGTTACCAAGCTGAGGTCAACAACTGGCAGATCACCAGATGGATTATCACCGAGACTAAGGTCCGCGGGACAGGTTATGGTCGGTGGATCAACATCCTGCAAGCTTAGCATCTGGGTATCAGTGACTTCGTTTCCACAAGCATCAGTAGCTCTCCAGGTACGAATGATCACTCCGGTGCCACTACAACCTGTAAGACCAGAAGTATCATCCTGGAAATTCGCGGTTATCAAACCAGTTCCACAGCCATCAGAAGCTGTCGCAATGCCAGTAGTACCTACCTCAGGTTCTATTGAGCCTCCGCAGTCAACCACAATATCCCCTGGAACAGTCAGCTCAGGAGGAGTACTATCTACCACCGTAATCATTTGATCTGCGGAAACAGCATTCCCACAATCGTCTGTCGCAGTCCAGGTTCTAACAATTGTACCAGTATTGTTACAGCTTGTCAGATTCTCCGCGTCGTTGTAAGTGATAGATTGGACACTACAGCCATCGGAGGCTGTAGCAGAAGCTAATACGGTGGGGACCAAACTACCACTACATTCCACAGACACGTCTTCGGGCACCGTTAACGTCTGTGCTGCAACTGGGGGATAACCCAGGAGCCACATCAGCACCAACATTGTTAAGACCCGAAGAGGGTTCTTGTAAAATAATCTCATAGACAAATTTTAGCGCGAGCTATCAAACACACGCGGTTTTGAACTCTTCTTTTTTTTGGACGGACGCTCGACCTTCATGCAATGATAAAGGAAGGGCCATCAGCGGTGCCTTGGTTCAAATACCTTGCCATCTGGTCACATCATGAAAGAAGTTGGAGAAGTGGAAGTCTTATGAAAAAAAAACAGACAAATTTCTTGTCTTCTTGAACGCCACACATAAAAATAAATCTAATAATGCCTCAGGTATTTCTTATTGCCTGTGAAGGGATAAACAGTCACCCAGTGCTTAATTCAAAATGGGAACGATATGCTGATGAAAATAATTTGATTATCAACACAATTTGAAAAGCTCCAAAAAGAAAATTCTGGCATGCAAGCAATACCGTACTTAGAAAAAGGAGGATCTGCTTTGATTTGTCTATAATGTCTGTAATCTTGAAACTAAATTCGCGCCGTATAAATGAAGATCCTAGCCATAGCGACCTAATTACATGAACCTTACACACTTCAAAAATATGACATATCTATATGCAGTGCATAATAATTTTGACTAATTTTCAGGTACTTTTTTGCGTGAGGGATAGAAGCGGTATGAGCCGCGGGCCAGCAGGACTGAGGCATGGGCCAGGGAGGCTCGGAACGCAGTGGAGAGACTTCCTGGCCCATAAGCCGAAGCCTGCTGGACAAGGTGAATAATAGCGTATAGCCCGACCCGAAGTGCGTGAAGGAGCGTGCATTAGCACGCTCTGAACAAACGAAGGGGCACGCCCAAATCAATGGACCTGCCCCTATTCTATTAATGTTGTTTTAGCTATATATTTACAATAAACCTATCTAATCATTAAATCCAGACATGCGGTTAATGGCGAATGAGCAACTCCATGGTTTCAATCCGCTCATCGGATTTTAGCTCGAGAATGTAAAGACCATTTGGAAACTCACCAAGATCTACATTGAGCATGGCTTGACCGAAAGTCTGCTGCTCCAACACGACTTTCCCGTTCAGATCAATCAGGCGGATGTGCTGATTTGGAGTCGGTTGAAATATACGCAATTGTGTATGGCTTTGAGCGGGGTTGGGGAACAGTTCAGCTGAGAAAACGTCTCCGGCTTTCTGCTCGACAGACACAACCGCTCTAGCTCTCAGTTTATCGTATGGCACATGCTGACTGGCACTAGCTCCGTGAATTATGCCATGATTCTTGTTAGGCGATGAATCAATCGCTTTGCCATCTTTGATGTTCTCGAAGTCCCATGCCCCTATTAATCCTGTTGGGTTCAGGAGGTTGAAACTCTTTGCGTTCTTCTGGAGTTCGCGCTTGCTAAGTAAGCGATTCCAGATGCGTACATCATCCATCCATCCTGCAAAGGCAAAGGATCCTGCTCCAGGGATATCGTTGCCTAGACGCAGTACAGATTTCGCACTATTAATATTGGCGTCTGTGTACTCTTCGTGTACTATCGTGCCATTCAGCCAGACTGTAAGGCGATCTTGCTTATCATCAAACTGAAAAGCCCAATGCTCCCAGGTCAAGGGAGCATTCTTGTCTTGAATCTTTTTATATCCCCTCGATAAGCCATTCTTCCCTACGATCCAACGTAGATTGTCTTTGTAGAGCCTGAAAGCCCATGTCCCTCTGGTATTGCAAGAGTCGATATAGTCCACGAGGGCAACGCGACTCTGTCGGTTGGTTCGCTTGATCCACAGTTCCACAGTCAATTCATCAAGCTCTTCATAGTCTTGATGATCAGGGATTTCCACATAATCATCAACACCATCAAAAAACAGGCTACCAAAATTGCCAACTGTATTCTGTTGCGCATATAGTTGCGCAGTACAAATTAAGAGGACAAACAATAATATGCTTCGCTTCATTTAATTTCTTTTTTCCAAATACAAGATAAGAATCTTTCCTACCTCTGATAACAAAAAGTACGCCTCAAGATTCACTTACTTCTCCTGAATTTTTTCGAGAAAGGCCTGTTGAAAGCTTTGACCCATTTTCTGTGCGCGTTTTGCGTCCTTCAGGGATTCAGAAAAATTCCCTTTCGCGTAAAAGGCATAGGCTCGATTTTTAAAGTACTGCCCATCCTGTTGGTGAAGATCGATAGCGCGATTGAAATCCTGCAATGCCTCATCATATCTTTTGAAGTGGTTAAATAGTAAAGATCCTCTGTTATTGTAAGCCTCATGCATATCAGCATCCAGATCCAGCACTTTGTTAAAGTCAGCCAATGCCAATTCAGGTTTCTTTAGCTCATAGAAGTACGCAAGCCCCCGGGCATACAAAGCACTGGTATGCTCTGGCTTCCCCCTCAAAACTGCAGAATAATCTTCCACAGCAGCTTCCGCTTGATTTAGTTCGTAGAATTTTAAGACACCTCTGTTATAGAGGGCCTCTGGATAATCGGCTTTCAACTTAATGGCTTGGTTGTAGTCTGCCAGTGCTGCCTGCGTATTCTTGTCATCGTAATGGGAAACAATTCCTCTGTTATAATACGCATAGGCCACTTGCGGGTACTTCTCGATAACATCTGACCACAAGGTCTTGCTGTCTTTCCATACTTGACAACGATCATAAGTCAAGAATGACATTGTAATGGCAAAGAGGAGGACTGCTATTCCGGCAAACATTCCCTTCTTGTCATTTGCCTT
>JAHDDV010000026.1:11462-26133 GCA_020629205.1 Chitinophagales bacterium
GGCAATCCATTTGACATTTCTGGATAGGGATAGAAGGCAGACATCGGGATAGGCCAAACGACTTTGAGGAGATAGGATATCGCTCCATAGCAGGCAAAAAGGAATCGTTCTACAAGGCTAAACTGGTCCCAGTCACCAATAGCTTCAATAGACTGAAAGTAGATGGTAATCAAGCCAAACAAAATGCTGAGCGCAAAGAATGGGGTCTTCTCAAGAAGTGCCTGCTTAATATCGGGTCTTTGCTTCCATAGATCAATCAGCAGGAGGACAAGCGGCAAGGTAACAGCAGTTGGTTTGGAAAGTAGTGAAAGTAGAAAGGCAAGAAGGCAAAGCCAGTAGAATTTCCCAAGTACTTTGCCAGATCTCTTCAAGTAGAGAATGCCAGCGAGAAGATAGAAGAAGGTAAAAAGAACGTCTTTCCTTTCAGATATCCAGGCAACGGATTCCACATGCATGGGATGTACCCCAAAAAGCAATGCGACCGTGCCAGCGACAATCCAGCTGCGATTACACAATAGAAAAAACAAATAGAACACCAGAGCCACATTAATCAAATGTAATAGCAGATTGCTCATGTGGTAGACAAATGCTTGTTGCCCTCCCATTTCATAGTTTAAGGCCAGACTGATCATTGTAAGTGGATGGTACAGCGATCTTTCAGTGGTACTGAAAAATGTGGGCAGTGTAGAGAAGGATAAATCCTTCACCAAGTCATTCTCCAACACATAGTAGGGATCATCCCAGTTTGTCCAATCATTGCTCAGTGAGGGCAGGAAAGCCAGCATGCTAAGCAATATTGCCAGGGTAAGTGCAAGCAATGGTCTTTTTCCCAGCAGCTTTTCCTGGCTAGTGCTAGACTTGGTTTCAGACATGTTGGTATTTGATTTAGGATACCTGCTAAAATAAAAAACTCCCTGCTTCCGGAATGGAAACAGGGAGTTCTTTTATCGATTATCAAGTTCGTCCGGCTTAGTTAGCCACTACGAATTCGATTTGTTCTACATGCTTACCGTCATTTAGACTGAGGATATAGACACCCACTGGTAGTCCAGAGACATCAATTGAGTGTACTGAGCGTCCTTCAGAAAGCTGTAGGTTCTGACTACTCACTTTCTGACCAACCACGTTAAACAATTCAAGTGTCACTTCAACATCAGCTTGAGATGCCCCAAGTTCAACATTCAGCACAGAGCTGGTTGGAACCGGAGAAACGCTGATGATGCTGCTTCCATGTATTGTTCTTGTCAAGGCAATCACATCAGATACGATATTGATTTCACCGTTGGCGCTTTCAGATAGTCTGTAGTAGTATACTCCTGTGTCTACATTGTAGTCAGAGAAATCGTACTCAGCTCCGTCATTCAGGCCTCCGCGAGCGCTTATGTTGGCTATTTCCTCGAAGTAGACACCATCCAGAGATCGCTCCAGTATGAAGGCATCATTATTCTCAGAGGCAGTTACCCAGGTCAGCTCATTGCTGTCCTCCGCGACTTCGCCGTTGAAGCTGAGCAATTGTACTGGCAGAACCAGACAGTTAACTACTTCGCCGTCATTGTCGAGATAGATAGCACATCCTGTAGCATCGGTTACATAGAACTGGAATGGCGTCAGGTTGTCAAATGTTCCAATTTCGAATTGGTCTTCATTGTACACAACGCTTAGATTTCCGTTAGTAAGTACATATGGACCTACGCCACCACTTACTGCGACCTGAACATTGTAATCGGTACTTCCATCGCTACAGATTATTGCGTAGTTGGCTTGGAAGTTCGAATTAGCACAAAGGTCTATCAAGATGAAGTCTCCTTCGATTCCGGCATTACCATTGAGGCTATCGATTGTGTAGACCGGAGTAGCCCCTGTAGCTGGATCAATATCACCAAGGTTTGAGATTTCAAAACCAAATGGCGGAGTGATCGTGATTACATACTCACCTAGTTGAACAATGTCTTGGAATGTAAAGCATCCCACATCATTGGTAGTCGTTTGTAGAGTCAGATCATCACTTGTGCCAAATATTCCATCGGCACCTGCTCCTGTCAATGTCACAATAGCACCCGGCACTCCATAATCATCACCATCAAAGACGCCGTTGTTGTTGAGATCAGCCCACACAGTGTTGTTGATTGCTGCTGCAGAGTAGGCAATAAATCCAGCATCGAGGTTCAGCAAGTTTGCTGTCTCAAGCGTGAAGGTCGGAGTAACCCCATAGTAGTTGATATCGCTGTCTACAGTTGGGTCGCTTCCTGAATTAGCAGGGCTTGCAATGTAGTTTGCAGGAACATCAAAGACGACATAGTAGGTACCATCAGGTTGGTTGCCAAAGACATATCGTCCTTCAGAATTTGTCAAGATCTGAGCAACAAGATTATTCTGGTTATCGAATAGACTAACGAGGACTCCTTCCATAGGTGGCTCACATGGATCATAGATTCCATCTCCGTCTAGATCGTTCCATACAAAGCTTCCAATCTGCGGAATGAAAGTACAATCTTCAATGATCAATTGGACACATTCGGTAGCGTTGCCACATTCATCTGCAACAGAGTACAGACGAGTGGTTGTTGTGACATCACCATCTTCTTCGGTTTCATCGCTTACGAAGGTCACGGTCACATTACTGCATTCGTCTTCAGCGACAACAGCTTCCGGATTCGGACCCGGTATCACACCGTCACATTCAATATCCAAAGTCGGAGGACAAACAAGAATTGTTGGAGGTGTTGTATCTTCTACAGTAATGTTTTGTACTTCTTCCGAAGTGACTCCACATTCATCAACTGCAGTCCAGGTTCTAACAATAACTCCTGTATTTCCACATCCCGTCAAACCAGATGAATCATCGGTGTAAGTAGGAGTGATATCGATCGTTGCAGAACAACCGTCACTTGCTGTAGCGTACCCGAGGGCATCAGGGCTCGTGGAACCACCGCATTCAAGTGTTAGATCTGCTGGAATGGTTAGCACTGGTGGTGCATTTCCAACTAGAATGCTTTGCTCAACAACCGCTGGGTTACCGCATTCATCCGTTGCACTCCATGTACGTACAATCACACCACCACAAGGCCCAAGGCCATCGGTAGTGTCGGTAAAGTCGACAGAGACAGCTGCATCACAAGCGTCGCTTGCAGAAGCTAGCCCTATATCTTCCGGCGCAGTTGACCCGCCACAGTAAACGTTAACCTCGGAAGGAACCGTGATCGTAGGTGGTGTGGTATCAACTATCTGAATTTCTTGTGTTTCCTCCAAAACGGTTCCGCACTCATCGGTGGCAGTCCATGTCCTGATGATCACACCAGTATTGGAGCAACCTGTGAGACCGCTATCATCATCTACAAAAGAGACGGTGGGCGTATCCCCTTCACACCCATCAGATGCGGATGCCATTCCTGTTGAAGAGGGGTCGGTAGAACCACCACATTCCAGCACCAAATCTTCTGGCACTTCCAGAATTTGGGCTGAGGAATCGACACTCCAAAAGAAGGATATGCAGATCGCAAAGAAGGTTAGAAAAATGTAATTGTTCTTCATAGGCCTTGGTTGTGTGTATACGGCGTACTTCAATATCAAAGGGACATACTACCCCCTCAGGGGAATCCCCGCGCAAATTATGAAGAAATTGAGACCTATCCTAATAGCAATAGTCTAATTCTTTCGCAGTCTTCGATTTGTGTCAAAAGTGGTCACTTGAAACCTAGCCATAAAAAGTCGGCAATTTTGCTAATTACTGCCTATGAGCTCCATTTTTGAGAAAGTATCTCGGCTTTTTGACGCCATTTGCTATTTCTTTCTGGAGGTCACTCAGCTGTTGCAGGTCCTGCGCTTTATTTTCCTTTAGCATAAGACTGATTGCCTTTTGAACAGCAATCAAGGCTTCCTCAGGGCAATCTTGTTCCTGTAATAGGCGAGCATGGAGTTGAAAGGGGCCACTATCATAAGGAAAACGTTCGATAGACTTCTCCACAGATTCCAGCGCTTTGCCACTCTCCTGCATTTGCCTGTAAAGGAAAGCTTGTGAAGTATGTGGATTTGCCCATTGTGGGGCTAATTCTATGGCTCTTTGATTTAGCAAGAGAGCCAAATCATTCTTTTGCTCCATATCTTGTTTTTCCTTGGCCAGATTAAAATAGGAAACTGCTACTAATTCTCTTCTCCCGAGCGGCCTCATATTCATGCCTACTCGAAGGGAAGAGTCCGCCAGCTGGTACTTGTCTTGATAAAATTGCAATGAGGTGGCCTGACCTGTGGTAGTTTCCCAAAAGACCTTATGTTCATCGTCTATCCAGGCTACAAACATGTGAGTTGGTGTGAGCCAGCCATATACAGGCAAGCCGAGATCCTGGGAAACAGAGATGTACAGCATACTCAACACGTCGCAATCGACGATACCGTACCTCAGACAAGTGGATAGAATGGAATGATAGGTAGAGACCATCTTTATTGCCCCCTGGATCTCTTCGTGCAGGGTCTCAAAGTAGCTGATGATTGCCGCTTGGTCGAATGTTCGCTTGGCCGAGAAATGTTCAGAAAGACTTGCACTGAGCTCATTTGTAAACTGCTCCGTGACCGGGTCTACTTCATAACCCCATCTTTTTTCCAACTCAAGCGTAACATGAACAATGTTGCAACTGAAATCAAGTTGTGATTGCGCACTTTGCTGAGCTTGATGGTACTTGTCCCCGGTGCTGAGGGTTTCTGCGCTTTGTTTTCCTAATTGCTCTGTGCATCTAATGAAATTACAAGTGCAGGCAAGGATCAATAGGTATGTTGGTATGCTTCTCAAGGGTAACAAGATAAAAAAAGCTCCCTGTTTCCTAGGGAAACAGGGAGCCTCTTTTTCGATCAATAATTACTTACTAATCTGTAACAACAAATTCCTTGACAGCCTGGAACTCACCATTACTAATTTGGAGAATATATACTCCAACTGGAAGTTCACTGACATCAACTTGAACCTGGCTACCATTTTCACGCAGCGTCTCAATTGTTTGATAAACATTTTGACCTACGATGTTGAATACGGTAACAACAGCAGAAGAACCTTCTGGACCAGTTAGTCCAATATTAAGTTCGCTCGAAGCTGGAATCGGTGCAACGTAGTCAATCTTAACTGCGTCAACATCTCTTCTCAATTCGATAACACTGCTGATCACATGAACTTGACCATTCAGATCAACTTCACTTAGTCTGTAGTAAGTAACTCCTCTCTGTGGTGCGTTCGCATCAACATAGGTGTAGTTGCTTCCTTGAGACTCAGATCCAACGGCGGTAACAGTAGCGATAACCTGGAAGTTATTCGCATCGTCTGAACGCTCTAGAAGGAATCTGTCAGTTGTTTCAGAGGCTGTAGACCACTTCAACTGATTTGCAGTTTCCTGAACGATACCGTCAAATGATACTAGATCAACTGCTACTGTAGCACAGTCTACTTGTCCACCGCTATCTGAACTTGCAGCACAACCTGCATTATCAGTTACCGTGAAGCCATAGCTTGAACCATTAGGCAGTGGGCCTAGAATGAAGCTGTTAGATCCAAAGAATCCTGTAAATCCATCAGAAACTGTGTAAGGAGCTTGACCGTTGACTACATTCACCACAACGGTGAAGAAAGCATCGTCAGATCCACATACGACCGTTGCATCAAGAATTAGACTTGCACAGTCGAGTACAGCTGGTGTTGCACCTGCAGTGCCTCCATCTGAGCCAATGTTTAGCAATCCTGTGTTACCTGCAGCTGAAAGTGTTGGGTAACTGGCATCCGGTATACCACTGAAGTTCAGGTAGTAGTCGCTGCCTGGAGCAGGAACCAATAGATTGAACTCACCAACAACGCTAGTTGTAGTTGAATCAACCATTACATCATCAGCTGTTCCAACAACTCCATCTGCTCCTGCAGACATCAAGCTTACTGTAACACCTGCAAGTCCGTTCTCATCTGAAGATTGAGAACCATTTCCGTCTGTATCTACATATACACTTCCGTCATAGAAGGCTCCGTCACATACACAGTCACCATCAAAACCAGCATACTGAGCCACATCCGTACCATTACTCAAAGCAATCTGGTATGGAGTTGAATTCAATACCCAGAATGGGAACTCGTAGATTCCTGGCATAACTTCTACAGCTGTGCCACTAGTCATTGGGTTTCCGTTTGAGTCATAAATTCCAAAGGCACTAGCATCAAATGTCCAAGTCTCTCCAGCGCCTGAACCAATGGTTGCCAATTCGGCAATGTAGTTCAATCCACCAAGCTGGTAGTTGTTTGGATTACCACAAGTACATGGATCAGAAATGAACAGTTCTCCTGTACAATCTGCTTCAAATACTTGAACACATGTGGCAACATTACCACATTCATCTGTCGCACTGTAAGTACGCAGAGTACTGACCATTGTTCCATTAACTGAAACCTGATCATCTACGAAAGCAACTGTTACGTTACTTCCACTACAGTCATCCACAGCGGATACTGCATTGATGTCAACAGCAGGTGGGTTTTCACCACAGGCTAAAGACATGTCAGCTGGACAGGCAATCGATGGAGGAGTATTGTCTTCGACCGTGATCACTTGCACATCAGTGATCGAAGTACTACAGCCATCTGTAGCAATCCATGTTCTCGTGATTGTACCTGTATTTCCACATTCCGACAAACCGGAAAGATCATCAGAGGATTCGACCGATATCGGGTCGGAATTACATCCATCTGATGCAGTGGCAATACCAGTAGCTTCAGGGGCAATTGAACCGCCGCATTCGACGGTTATATCCCCAGGCACCGTAATGACCTGGGCATTGACCCCTAAACCAAGAGAGACAGTGAGTACTACAATACCCGCAACTAACGCCGCAAGTCTGTAAATAAATCTCATAGTTTAAACTTAAAGAGGTTACTGAATTGTATAAAAACTAAATTATCGTGCTTATATCTAATCTTCACGCAACAAGCCCGTGCCTTTAACAAAGGCCGAACTCACTTGTCTGAAATTACAGACAATACTTTTTGCTTCTCGCGGCGAGTTACTGTGTCAATCAGACACACCTCCGCCTCCTACAAAAGTCACCATTTAGCGACAGATATCCAAATAATACTTTGTCCTTCAGGCTATTGAGCGACGCTTGAACGGATTTATCTTCCCAATTAATGGGCTTCTTCAATACTCGTAGAGTAGTACTCAATGAACGAGAGTCTGAGAGCTTTTTGAGCGAACATCTCCACATACCTATACGACCGCAAACCAGAATGTCACCGGCCTAATTTGCCCAAAAGTCAATCTTTCAATCTACGACATAGTCAGTTTTTCGAGCGGCAGGATAGTGCGCTATCTTTCCTCCTGATAATGAATGTATAATGCCTAATGAAATCCCTCACTTCGACTCTAGAAATCATACAGGTGCAAATGTCAAAGACATGTCAATTTGGGAAAATGGCGGCCAGATACATTGCGTGACTACAAACTCCGATTAGGATCAAAACCTTCAAGGTAATCAGCTACTCTTCTTAAGAAGGAACCTCCCAGGAAGCCATCTACCACGCGATGGTCATATGACAAACTTAGGAACATAAGGTGCCTGACGGCAATCAAATCGCCAAATTCTGTCTCTACGACTGCGGGCTTCTTTTTTATAGCCCCAGTAGCCAATATGGCCACTTGTGGCTGATTGATAATCGGGGTTCCGCTCAAGTTTCCGAATGTGCCAACGTTGGTTAATGTGAAAGTTCCTCCTTGCGTATCATCTGGTCTCAACTTGTTGTTTCGCGCCTTATCCACCAGATTGTTGACCGAGGCAGCCAAGCCTGCCAGATTCAATCCTGAAGCACCTTTTATTACAGGAACGATAAGGTTTCCTGATGGTAGTGCTGTCGCAACTCCAATATTGATGTCCTTCTTGTACAATATCTTATCACCATCGACGGAAACATTTACCCCAGGGAAGTCCCTTAGGGCTTTGGCTACCGCCTCTACAAAAATTGGAGTGAATGTGATCTTTGTACCTTCTCTCGCTTCAAATTCCTTCTTGACTTTGTTTCTCCAATTGAATAGGTTAGTAACATCCGCTTCGACGAAGGAGGTTACATGCGGGGATACCTTTTTAGACATCACCATGTGATCGGCGATTAGCTTACGCATTCTTCCCATCTCCACGATCTCAACATCACCGCTAAGACTTGGTGATGGGCTCAGAGCGACACGACTTTGCGTTGATGCCTTGTTTTCCTTTGCCGCTGGTACTGCAGGCCTGTTTGCCATTGGCGTACCTCCGTGTTTCACAAAGGCCAGAATATCTTTCTTGGTTAATCGACCGTCCCGACCAGTTCCTGGAAGTCCTTCCAAGACCTGCATACTAATGGACTCCTGTCGAGCGATATTTAGCACCAATGGTGAGTAAAACCTTCCGGTTCCGTTATTCGATGTACTTGGGGTTCCGTTGCGATTAATCGATGCCACAGCAGGGCTTTGCGGAAGGGGCTCATTCGTAACGACCACCGGCTCTGCGGGTTTATTCGACGTGGAAACTGACTGATCACTTGTGCTCGGGGCGGCACTACCCTCCTCCCCTTCAGTTGCTATAATGGCGATTGCTGTTCCGACAGCAACGACATCGTCTTCTTTATAAAGCTTCTTCTTCAAAACCCCAGCCACCGGGCTCGGCACATCTGAATCCACTTTATCCGTTGCAATCTCGAGTATGGATTCATCCAACTCTACTGTATCTCCCTCTTCCTTCAACCACTTTAGAATTGTGGCTTCCATAATACTTTCACCCATTTTGGGCATCACCAACTCTATCATTGCCATAGTGTATACATTTTGGGATTAACCAGCTTCGATTCTGAATTTGCGCACAAAAATACAGCTTTTTTTTAGGCCCAAGGTGCCTAGAGAAGACCAAAAATAAACTTCCTCAGTTGGTTTAAAGCTATCTGCGAAGTGCCTTGAATAATTATCTCGCGGCTACCGGGATACATATATTTCTGGGCATGCAAGTTTCCGCTTTTGCCGGCCACAGCAATCCAAACAGTACCAACGGGCTTTTCTTTGGTTCCTCCAGTAGGGCCAGCCACTCCGCTAACAGCAATGGTATAGTCCGTTTTTAGTAGATCAAGAGCTCCCATTGCCATTTCCCGCACCGTTTGTTCGCTCACAGCTCCGTGAGATTGAAGCGTTTCCGGTTGTACTCCAAGGATGTTCATCTTTAATTCATTGGAGTACGTACACACTGAGCCTTGGTAAAAGGCAGAAGCTCCCGGAATTCGAGTAAGTATACGGGCAATGTTGCCACCTGTGCAACTCTCCGCAGTGCTGAGCGTCTCCTTTCGGGACTTCAATACTTCCCCTAACCAAGCCTCGAGAGTTGTGTCTTCATCTGCATAGTGATATTTACCTAAACGCATCTTGATTTCTGTAGCAATGTCCTCCATTTCTTGATTTAGATCACCGCCCAGTGCTTGGCCACTCAAACGTAGTCGTACTCCTGCGACCCGGGGAAGATAAGCTAGCTTTATGTGTCTGGGCAGGTCATTTTCCACATCCTCTATTTTGCTGGCAATGATCGACTCCCCAAGTCCAGCAGTCATAAGGGTTTTATGCAATAGCTGCTGTTTGGTCATTTTGCTCAGCCGGGGTAACACTTGTTTATTCATGAAGTCTTTCATCTCGTAAGGAACCCCGGGCATGCTAACAAAGATGGTTCCTTCAAACTCAAACCACATAGCAGCAGCCGTTCCCACTTCATTTTGCAGGATCTCGCAGTTTTCGGGTACCATAGCCATGGAGCGGTGGCTTTCCAACAATGGCCTGCCCTTACGTTCCATATAAGTGCGTATATGCAGCAAGATCTCGTCATTTAAGACATGTTTCACCCCGAAATACTCAGCCAAAGCCTCTTTTGTTACATCATCTTTCGTAGGCCCTAAGCCTCCCGTAATTAAAACAACATCGGAGCGTTCACGGCTTCGATCCAGTGCCGAAACAATTGCGCTCCTCTCATCGGCAATTGACAATATCTCCTCGACCGTACAGCCTATGTCATTTAAGGCCCTGCCCATAAAGGCAGAATTTGTGTCTACGATTTGGCCAATTAATATTTCATCTCCGATTGTGATTATACTAACCTTCATTGACGTGGGTATTAAACTTTTGGTGGAAATTACGGTCATTTACGAGCCTTAATTCGACAATTTTTCTTAAAGGCAAGGCAAGCGGACGAATTTACTACGATATTCGCCAAATCGGCAGAAGATTTGACATCTGCCCGACTAATTATTGTACATAAACCTTTCACGATGAAAAAACTTCTGTTCCTGCTATGTATGCTGCCACTAATAGGCGGATGTACAAGTGCAGAATTTAACAAGGGCCTTAACGATGTTCTTGATGCAGTAAACAGCACCGGAAGCCCCACTAACTCAGAAATTGGCCTCGGTCTCAAAGAGGCTCTGACGAATGGTATAACTAAAGGAGTCGCTGTTGTTTCAAAACAAGACGGCTACTTAAAGAACCCGCAGATAAAGATACCGTTTCCGCCTTCGGTAAAAAAAGTGGAAAATACATTGAGAAATGTAGGCATGGGCAACATGGTGGATGAAATGGTGGTGAAGCTTAACAGAGCAGCTGAAGATGCTGCCACAGAGGCTAAGCCAATTTTCGTAAGCGCCATTAAGCAATTGACTTTTCAAGATGTAATGAACATCCTTCAAGGTCAAGACAATGCAGCGACGGAGTTCTTGCGTCGAACAACAAGTGATCAACTAAGAGGCAAATTCAAGCCGAAGATCAATACGTCCTTGAATAAAGTAAAGGCTTTGAACCATTGGACAGACGTGAGTACCGCCTACAACAAGCTACCGCTCACCCAAAAGGTAGAGACAGACTTACCTGAATATGTAACTGGCCAAGCCCTAAATGGATTATTCCACATGGTTGCCAAGGAAGAAAAAGCAATTAGAAAGGACCCAATCAAGCGCACATCCGATCTCTTGAAGCGAGTATTTGCTTTGCAGGACAAATAAGAACACTGGTGTAAATGAACCAAATAAGAAAAGCCCGGCAGATCATCTCTGCCGGGCTTTTTTCTTTTACTCCAAATTTGGATTATGAGCTAACTACTACTCTTGGGGCTGCTGCCATTATTTCTTCATTGGCCGCTGCTTCGAACTGTGCAAAATTTGCAATGAACTTTTTTGCCAATTCGTTGGCTTTGGCATCATAAGCATTCTTGTCAGCCCAAGTGTTCCTTGGGTTCAATAGCTCATCAGGCACATTTTCACAGGAAGTAGGCATTGACAAACCGAAAACGGAATCCGTTTGGTAACTCACGGTATCAAGTTTTCCCTCAAGCGCGGCAGAGATCATTGCCCGTGTATACTTGAGTGACATTCTGGAGCCAATGCCATATGGGCCTCCTGACCAGCCAGTGTTTATCAACCAAACTTTCGTTTGGTTTTCTTTCAATTTAACTCCAAGCATCTCTGCGTACTTTGTAGGGTGCAAAGGAAGGAAAGGAGCACCAAAGCATGCCGAGAAAGTGGCTTGAGGTTCCGTTACCCCAGCTTCTGTTCCTGCAACCTTTGCGGTATATCCTGAGATGAAATGGTACATGGCTTTTCCTACATCCAGTCTTGAGATTGGAGGTAAAACCCCAAATGCGTCTGCAGTGAGGAAGAAGATGTTCTTCGGAATACTTCCCATCGAGCCATCTGCAATATTATCAATATGATATATTGGATAACTCACACGTGTGTTTTGTGTGATCGTAGTGTCGGAATAGTCAACTGAGCGTGTGCCTTCATGCATGACTACATTTTCGAGCATGGCACCAAATTTCACAGCCGCATAAATATCCGGTTCCTTCTCCGCCGAGAGGTCGATTGTTTTTGCATAGCAACCACCTTCGAAATTGAACACAGAGTCAGCCGACCATCCATGTTCATCATCACCGATTAATTTCCTTGCAGGATCGGCGGACAAGGTTGTTTTGCCTGTTCCTGACAATCCAAAGAAAACTGCTGTGTCTCCATCCTTACCTATATTTGATGAGCAATGCATTGATAGAATTGCCTTATTAGTAGGGAGTGTATAATTGAGAACTGAGAAGATTCCTTTCTTGATCTCTCCGGTGTAGGCGGTACCACCTATAATAATGGTCTTCTTGGTAAAGTTGATAATCGCAAAGTTATCCGCGACTGTCCCGTCGGTATCAGGATTGGCCAGACATCCGGGAGCAGCGAGTATCACCCACTCAGGGTCTGCAGCAGCTATCTCTTCATCAGTAGGACGAAGAAACATATTGTGGGCAAAAAGACTTTGCCAAGGATGTTCAGCAACTAATCTTAGATTCAATCTGTGTTTTGGGTCTGCACATGCATATGCATCCCTAACATATAAATCCTTTCCTGACAAGTATTTTGTTACCTTATTGTAAAGATTGTCAAAGTTTTCCGGGCTTATTGCAAAATTGATCTTTCCCCAATCGACAGTCTCTGCAGTGATGTCATCCTTGACAATGTATCTGTCTTTGGGTGAGCGGCCGGTAAACTTCCCTGTCTTAATGACCAAGGCCCCAGTATCATTCAAGATTCCTTCCCCTAGCTCAAGCGTCTTTTCGACCAACTCAGCAGGTGACTGATTCCAATGTAAACGGCAGTTTTCCAACCCAAGCTTACTTAGATCTGCTGACTCGTTCTTAGCTCCAAAATTCTCCATATTTCAAAGTAATTTAAGATTAGCTGGACGCAGTTCTAAGCGCCTCTTGGTTTCCTTGTTGTTTAGAATATTTCTCGTGGTGCAAAGGTAGCTAAAACACATCTACAAGTACAAATCAAATGTGTCAAGACCTGAGACAGAAGACAGGAATATTCATGCCAGTGGTTGCACAATGCGGCCTTTGCCGCAAATAAAGTAGATCGCTGACGATTTAGTAATATTATGCAAGCAGAGTCTATGCCAGAAGGGTTTTATTCCTATTTTTAAGGCTTTGTCTTATCAAATCTATGATCCATGGGTAACCTCACCTCTGTTCGAGTGCCAAAAAGCATGAAGGAGCTGCAAAAGTTTGTAAGAAGCTTGCTTCTCGATACCAAGGCACTGGAAAGAATGCTGGCCGATGAGCTGTTCGAAACGGACCCAATCAGGATTGGAGCAGAGCAGGAATTTAACCTAATTGACAATCATTTCAAACCTCTTGGCAAAAACATGGAAATGTTAGCCAAAATGAAGGACGATAGTTTCACCACTGAGCTGGCGAAATTCAATATGGAGGTGAATCTTGAACCCCTGGTGTTCAATGGGGCTTGTCTGTCAAAGATGGAAAGAAGTATCATTGATAAACTCAAGATAGCCAGAAAGTGGGCCCATAAATTTGATGCCGACATCGTCTTGGCCGGCATATTACCCACTATTCGAAAATTTGACTTAACCAGTGAAAACCGAACACCCTACGAACGGTATAAGGCCTTGATGGAGGGTATACTTGCGATGAAGGGGGCTGGAAACATGGAACTCAAAATCAATGGGACTGACGAACTGATCATGTCGCATGATTCGCCTATGCTGGAAGCTGCAAACACAGGATTTCAAGTGCATCTTCAGGTGGCACCGGATATGTTCGTTAAAAGGTACAATATTGCTCAGGCGATTGCTGGTCCTGCCTTGGCAGTAGCAGTAAACTCTCCCTTACTCTTTCGCAGAAGATTATGGCATGAAACGCGCATTGCCTTGTTTCAGCAATCTGTCGACACCCGGACTTCAGGTGAGCACCTGCGAGCGCGAAGTCCCCGTGTAATGTTTGGCCACAATTGGCTTAGGAAATCGATATTGGAAATCTATCGGGAGGACATCATGCGCTTTAGAGTGCTCTTGAGTACCAATCAGATAGAAAATCCGATCAAGATACTGGAGAGTGGCAAAGTACCAGCTTTACATTCATTGCTTATGCATAACTCTACTGTCTATAGATGGAATAGACCTTGTTATGGTGTGGCAAATGGGAAAGCACATTTACGGATTGAAAACCGAGTATTGCCTGCGGGTCCAACGGTGGCGGATGAAATGGCCAATGCTGCCTTATGGCTTGGCTTGTTGAATGGCTTTGATGATGTTCACCCGCAAGTAACGCAAAAGCTTGAATTTGCAGATGCCAAAGCAAATTTCATTGCCGCTTGTCGTATGGGTGTAGACACTAAATTCCTTTGGTTGAACGGGAAACGCATTACAGCTTCAGAGCTATTAGCAAAGGAGTTGATACCGATTGCGAGGGAGGGACTGAAAAAAGCCAAGATCAAGAAAGGCGATGTAGACCGTTATATGAACATTCTCGAAGAGCGTGTACGAACTGGTCAAACCGGATCACGTTGGATACTCAAATCCTTTAACAAACTGACAAAAAAATACAGCAAAGACACTGCCATAGTGGCATTAACAGCAAGTATGGTCAAACAACAGAAGAAAGAAATTCCTGTATCAAAGTGGAAGATTGCAAACAGTGATGATGTTCAAATTTGGAATCTCTCCTCAACTATAGTTGAGGAATGTATGAGCACAGACCTGTTTACTGTAGAAAAAAATGACATCATCGAATTGGTTGCGGAGATCATGGATAACAGTCGTTTACGTTATGTGATGGTTGAGGACCAAGAAGGAAATCTTGTTGGATTGATTACTTCGCG
>JAHDDV010000026.1:26233-27556 GCA_020629205.1 Chitinophagales bacterium
TTGAGAAAGTATCAGCCAAGTGCCCGTGGAGCATTTGTCGGTATTCTTGGTAATTTGGCCGCTATTCGCGAAAAGAAGCGGTTTATTGATCAGGATTTGAATCGCATGTTTGACCTTGAGCGGGTGTCCAAACTAAGGCAAAAGAGCCGATCAAACCTATCGAGTTCCGAGGAGCGCGAACAATATGATTTGCTAAGGCTCTTTGAAAGCGGAATCCTTCAGCGCTACCCAAATCGCTCCCTCTACATGATGGACCTACACACTACTTCTGCCAAGGGTGGTACTTTTGCATTAGCCTATGATACCCCTGCAAGCCGAGCCATCGGAAAAGCCCTCGGCGTCTCTCTGATCATGGGAATGGAAAAAGTAATTACAGGTACGACATTGGACTACTTTACTCAACTTAAGGGAACTGGAATAGGCTTTGAGGCGGGCCAACACGAAGAAACTGCTTCTATAGACAGGATAGAAGCAGCCATTTGGGTGATCTTGACAGAGTTGGGGATTATTGCAGCATCTCAAGTCCCTGACATTGAGAAATACCGACTTCTACTTTCGCGATTGAGAGATGAAGCCCCTGCTTTGGTCAAATTCATCTACCGTCATGCCGTAGCTCCGGTCGATGCCTTTCGAATGTTGCCGGGCTTTAAGAACTTCGATCCTGTCTATAAAGGGCAGCACTTAGCTGATTCTGCAAGTGGACCTGTCCTGTGTCCAGAAGATGGACTAATGCTGATGCCTTTGTATCAGGCTCAGGGTCAGGACGGTTTCTTCATTGTACAAGCTTTGGAACATGCCGAAGAATCTGTGCTGCTGGCCGAGGGTAAATTTTGCTGATCAATAAAGGCCGAAATTCCTGTTTCCTGCTTTGTTTTTGTAGCTTTGCAGACCTTTTTGGGAAACAAGATTGTTTTCCGCTCTGGGCGTTATGCCCTGACGAATTAGCTACAATAGCATGGATAGGAATACCCTTACTGGGCTCTTTTTGATAGGCTTGGTACTTCTTACGTACCAGTTTTATGTGTCGACTACCTTGCCTCCTCCCGAAGAAGGCCAGCCAGTAACAGTTGAGCAGAGCAGTCCGAGTCAGAACAGATCAGGAATCGCGGAGAATACAAGCAGCTCAACAGAGCTGTCTGCTGCTGCAAACCCATTTTCGCAGCCGGATCAGGAAGAGCAATTTAGCAGTATCGAGAATGACGTACTTCGATTGAAATTTAGTAATCGCGGGGGACGCTTGTACGAAGCTGAACTGAAGAATTACAACAAAGGGGGTACAGAAGAGCCGGGAGGAGTCGTGAAGATTGTCGATGGCCCAAAGAA
>JAHDDV010000026.1:27656-28723 GCA_020629205.1 Chitinophagales bacterium
GAGAAACGAATTCAGAACGAGCGCATGAATTCGACCGTCTACTACAAAGAGAAGAACGACGACCCGAGCTATCTGAGCATGAGTAAAGACTCCGATATCCGTCTAGGCAAGACGCAGTGGGTCGCCTCGAAGCAGCAGTTCTTCACCAATTCAATAATCGCTTTGGATGCCTTCGACACAGCGGAGGTAGAATTGGTCCAGCCAAGCGATCCCGAGAATACGGACCTGGTAGCCACTACTGCCGCCATCCTGTCCTTTGACCACAACCGTCAGGCAGATTTTAAATTCCCAATGCAGATGTATTTGGGTCCTACCGAATATAGCCGACTAAAGGGTTATGGAATAGGCATGGAGGAGCAGGTCAATTTAGGTTATGCGATATTTGCTCCTTTCAGTAAGTATTTGGTACTTCCAATATTCAAGTTCTTTGAACGTTTCGTGAGCAACTACGGTATTGTCATTCTCTTGATGACGGTATTTATAAAGATGTTGTTGATGCCGCTCACCTATCGGTCATATAAGTCGATGGCTAAGATGGGGGCATTGAAGCCTGAGATCGCCGCACTTAAGGAAAAGTACGGTGATGATCCGCAGCGAATGCAGCAAGAGCAATTGAAGCTTTGGAGCAGTGCCGGAGTGAATCCCCTGGGAGGATGTCTACCTCAGCTGTTGCAGATGCCGATTTTGATCTCGATGTATTATATCTTCCCAGCCATGATCGAGCTGCGCCAGCAGCCATTCTTATGGGCCGATGACTTATCCACCTATGATTCGATCCTAAGCTTGCCATTCCATATTCCGATGTATGGAGCACATGTGAGTTTGTTTACTTTGCTATCAGGTATTAGTAGTGTCATCTTTTTTAGGTTGAATAGCCAGATGAGTAGCATGGGAAATGAGAATGCTGCCCAGATGAAAATTTTCCAGTATGCGATGCCCTTGATGTTGGTCTTTATCTTCAATAGTTTTTCTGCCGCATTGACCTGGTACTTCTTCCTATCAAATGTAATCTCTGGATTGCAGCAGATCATCATTAAGAAGTTTTTTATTAATGAGGATCAGATTCG
>JAHDDV010000027.1:0-16971 GCA_020629205.1 Chitinophagales bacterium
TACTTGGTCGAGACTGTCATCTTGCCTCCTTTGGACTTAGCAGTTTTGCTTGACTTTGCTGCACCGTTTGCTTGCTTGGCGGTAGACTTTGTTGTCGCTGTCTTGCCAGATTTGCTACTCTTAGCTCCAGACTTCTTGCTTGTCTTGCTAGTGGTCACCGTCTTTGAGGAGCCGGCTTTAGATTTTGACAATCCACCTTTGGCGATGATATCTGCATTTGTACCAGCTTCCACCTCACGACGCTCTACTACGGTGGCTTCTTTGGTGGTACGGGTCTCTCCTACTACAGATTTGGAAACTTCAACCGCTTCCATTCCCTGCATCATCTGCATGAGTGATTCAACATCGATCTGCTTGACAACCTCCACTTCACGGATGATTTCCACAGGCACTTCCTTGATCACTTCGATTTCCTTCACAGTTTCCACTTCGTTGACCAGGGTGTATTCTTTCAGTCGCTCGATCGGTACTTCTTTGATTACTTCGACTTCTTTGATCACTTCCTTGATCACTTCGACAGGTACTTCGTGCTTAACCTGTACTTCTTTGACCTTCTCTACTTTGTTGGTAACTGCTACTGCCTTTTCTTTCAGTAGTTCTACCTCCACAATCTTGGTAACCGGAACTTCTTTGGCTACCTCGACTTCCTTGATTACTTCGATCGGTTTTTCGATCGCCACTTCTCTGAGGACTTCTATCTTTTCTACCTTGATCTTGTCTTTGTGCATTGGTACCACTTTCTCTTTGAGTACCTCCACTTTCTTGATTTCCTGCACAGGTACTTTCTCCAACTGGTGTACCACTTTGCTTACTTCTTTGACCACTTCAGTCTTGATGGGCTGTGTCTTCACAATTTCGATTTCCTTGATGATTTCGACATTGTTTTGCTCCACTACAGGGATCATTACTTCGACCAGCTTCTCTACCTCTTTGATCACCTCTACTTCCTTGATCACTTCTACCAGCACTTCCTTGATCACTTCAACTTCCTTGATCACTTCTTTGATCACTTCGACAGGTACTTCTTTGACCACCTCTACTTGCTTGATCACCTCTACCTTCTCGATCACTGGCACTGGTACTTCTCTGACTACCTCTACCTCAGAAAGTACTTCAACTGGCACCTCCACTTCCTTGATGACCTCTTTGATGACCTCCACAGGAACCATTACTTCTTTGATCACCTCGACAGTCTTGATCACTTCGACAGGTACTTCAACATGCTTGATGACTTCTACCTGCACTTCTTTGATCACTTCTTTTTCCTGGATGACAGGAACTTCCTTGATCACTTCGATCTCTTTTATCACCTCTTTTTCCTGGATGATAGGAACTTGTTTGACGACCTCAATCTCCTTTACCACTTCAACGATCACCTCTTTGATAACCTCTACAGGCACTTCTCGGATGACTTCCACTTCCTTTACGACTTCCACTTCATTGGTCGTGCTTACCGCTACTTCCTTTTTGAGTTCGACTTTCTTGGTAGTCTGTTTTCCTGCTACCTTAACAGCCACTTCCTTTATGACTTCAACTGTTTTGACTATTTGCTCACGGAACGCCGGATCTTCTTTTAAGATGCATTCATAAGCAATTCTGGCCTGCTTTTCATCGATTTTGGCTTTTTTGCAGATTTGCTTAATCAGCTTACTCTTTTCGATCATGATTAGATTGGTTTATTTGGGGTAATAAATTGTGTGTTAGTAAAAATTAACAGAAATGCACACGTGTACTCGTGATTACTTTCCTGCACAAAGGAGCAGGATATGCCGCTTTTGGCATATCCCACTCTTTCTAATATTGTAAAATTCAATTACTTCTTTCTGCCTCCGTCCAGTTCATCCTGGAGCTTTTCCAGTTCTTTCCACTTGCCCTGGAAGGCTAGTTTGGCCTGTTGAGCCCAAGTACTTGGATCGTGCATGGTGTACCGAGGCCCTGCTGCTTCAAGTATATCTTTAAGGGTCTTAGCTTTCGTCTTCGAAAGTTCTTCAAAAGTGAAGATTTTTCCTTTGTTCAGGAGTTCCTGAATCTTGGGACCTATACCCTCAATCTTCTTCAGATCATCTTTCCTGGACTTAGAACCAGTCTTACTCTTTGCGGTGGTTTTAGTCTTCGACTTCTCATCAGTCACCTCTCGTCGTTCCACGATTCTGGACTCTTTGGTTGTTCTGGTCTCCCCCACAACTTGTTTGGAGACTTCAACGGTATTTACCTTGTCGAGCATTCCTCTCAATGTCGCGTAGTCGATTCCTTTCACAACTTCTACTTCGCGGATGACTTCCACAGGCACTTCCTTGATCACTTCGATCTCTCGAATAACTTCAACTGGCACCTCTTTTACGACTTCAATCTCTTTGATGACCTCAACCGGCACTTCTTTGATCACTTCCTTTGGCTTTTGGGCCAAATCTGTTTCCAACTTCTCGATTCGTTTGTTGAGCTTCTTGGCATCGTTTTGGGCATCCTTGCTGATTCGATTGGCATCTTTCCACTTCATCTCCAACTCCCCATAGCGTTGTTTCCACCTGGCATCATCGCTGTTACGAACTTCTTCGAGCTTAGCCATTTTTTGTTCCAGATCTTTAGCCAGTTTCTCGTTGTCACTGGCGGATTTGGTGGCGATTTTATGGTCTGACTGTAAAAGATCAAACCTCTGCTTCAGTTCGCCCAGTCCCTGCAGGCCTTTGCTTGCCTGATCAAATTGCTTTTGTAGTCCAGAGTATCGGTCCTTCCACTGGTGCAGATCAGAGATTTTCAAGTTTGCTTTCTTGTAATCAGCTTCCAGTTTTGCAAAATTGGATTTCCACTCATTCAGAGCCGTCTCATCCACCTTGACGACTTCCACTTCTTTAATCACTTCCACTTCCTTGATGACTTCTTTTGGCTTTTGAGCCAGGCGAGCATTCAAGTCAGAATTGACTCTATTGAACTCATCAAGTCTTCCTTCGATCGTCTTGTAGCGCCCTTGCAGTTCATCAAACTTTGACTTCCACAGGTTCAGAGCCGTCTCATCCACCTTGACGACTTCCACTTCTTTAATCACTTCCACTTCCTTGATGACTTCTTTTGGCTTTTGAGCCAGGCGAGCATTCAAGTCAGAATTGACTCTATTGAACTCATCAAGTCTTCCTTCGATCGTCTTGTAGCGCCCTTGCAGTTCATCAAACTTTGACTTCCACTCCCGCATACCAGCGTCATCTACTTTGATCATCTCAACTTCACGGATAACCTCCTTGATGACTTCTTTTGGCTTCACCTCAAGCTTGGCATTCAATTGCTGGATTGTAGCATTAAGCTGCTGATTACTCTTAGCAGCTTCTTGAAGTTTTGCATTGGCGCGATTTCTATCGCCTTCAAGATCAGCAGCTTTTTTCTTCCATTGGCTTAGGGCAGTTTCGTCAATCTTGACCACTTCTACCTCCTTAACGACCTCTTTGATTACTTCCTTTGGCTTGGCCTGGAACTGAACATTCAATTGATTGAACTTTAGGTTCAGATTCTTGAACTGCTGCTCAAAATCAAGGGCTCGTTTATTGCTGGTATTGAACTTCAGTTCCAAATCCTGATACTTTCGCTGCCATTGCTTAATGGCGGTATCATCTACTTTTACCACTTCCTTGACAACCTCCTTTGGCTTAGCATTTAGTTCAAGGTTCAATCTAGAGATGCTGCTGTTCATTTTCTCAAGATTGGCTTCAAGTTCCTTGATTCTACCTTGAGCTGAACCATGATCCTTTTCCAATCCGGCATACATCTGCTTCCACTGATTGAGTGCGGTCTCATCAACCTTCACTACTTCTTTAGTGACTTCTTTAACTACCTCTTTCGGCTTGGCTTGTAGTTCGATGTTAAGGGAGGAAACTTTGTTGTTTAGCGTTTGAGCATCTTTTTCAAGTGCTACTACTCTATGATTCGCTTTGTTCAAATCATCCTGCAGGCCGTTGTACTTCAGTTTCCACTGATTAACCGCCGCTTCATCAATTTTCACCACCTCTTTGATCACTTCTTTTGGCTTAGCAGACAACTGCGTATTGAGCGAAGAAATCTTGAGATTTAGTTGCTGGTAGGCTGCGTCCTTTTGGCCTAGCTGGTCTCTTAACTTCTTAAGATCGGCTTCCAGTGTTGCATACTTACTCTTCCACTGATTGACCGCATTCTCGTCAACCTTTACAACTTCTTTGATCACTTCCTTTGGCTTAGCCTGGAACTGGATATTGAGCGCGGAGTACTTCTTTTCAAGCTCCGTGTAGCTCGACTTGCCCGCATTGATCTGACCTAGTAGATCATCATGCTTCTTCTTCCAGGCCGCGATTTCGCCACTATAATCCTTTGGCTTGGCAGCCAACTTATCTGTAAGACTCTGGATAGAAAGGTTCAGGTCCTTAATCTTGGTAGGTGACTGGGCATCATAGCTCTTTCTTAAGCCTCCGAACAGTCCTTGCCATTTACTGACTTTCTCTTTATTAATGCTCTCTTTCTGAACATCAATTCCTTCCTTTTCCTGCTCTACTTTCTTAACTGTCTCGTGTAGATTCTTCACGGAAAGATCAAGTGCCTCATACTTCTTCTTCCAGGTGTCGACAGCTGCCTGATCGACCTTCACAACTTCTTTGATTACTTCAACTTCCTTCGGCTTCTTCTTCAGCTCTTCTTCAAGTTGAGCAATCCTGGCATTCGCATTGCCAAACTTGCCATCGAGGTCTCCGTACTTTTTCTTCCACTCTGCAATCGCCGCTTCATCAATCTTCACCACCTCTTTGACTACCTCCTTCGGCTTCTTCTTCAATTCTTCTTCCAGCTGAGCAATTCGCTTCTTATCGGCAGCCAATTCACCCTTTGTCTTCTCATGGGTTCCCTGGAGCGCTTTCAGTTCAGCGTAAATCTTATCTTCCTTTTGCTTGGCGCTGATTTTGAACTTGTTAAAAGTGCCGTCCAAATCAGTAAACTTGGTATTCAAGCCCAAATAGCTCTTTTCCTTATTATCGTACTTGGATTTCCAATCGCTCAGTTGCCCTGCGAAGGAAGTCTTCTCTTTTAATAGTGCTTGATAGTCTTTGTCTAGCTTGCCGTACTTCGAATGGTAACCATCATAATCTGATTTCAATCGATTGTAGGTAGTTTGTTGGGTGCTTAGATCGCCCTCAAGTGCGCCCACGCGCCCCTCCAGAAAACTGATTCGCTTTCCTCTCATGAGCCATCCGATAATCCAACCAATCAGCCCTGCAAGAAGCAGAAACAGAAAGGGAAGAATGAAACACTTAAACATATTGGTTTATTTTTTAGGTGGTATTAATTATTCAAATCTACTGGAGCGTTACTTCCACTCTTCTGTTCTTTGCTTTCCCATCTGCTGTCGTATTTGGGGCAATCGGTTTGTCAGGTCCGAAACCATTTACGCTCATGCTTTTCATGGAAATCCTGCCGTTCTTGTTCATATAATTCTGTACAAAGGCAGCTCGCTCCTTGGAAAGATTAACATTGTAGGCTCGATTACCAACATTGTCGGTATGGCCGCTGATACCTAGCTTTGAGCCTTTCACATTATCCAAATAGTAAATCAAGTCAGAAATGTCTTTTCGTTGGGCAGATGTGAGGTTAATGGTGTTCTGATTGGTACCAAAGTACACAGTCAGCGGTTTGCCAAAGAGACGCTTCTTGATGTCAGAAATCCGGGTATCCCCTTTTGCTACTTCTGTAAAACCAAATTCTACCCCTTGAACAAGCTTCTTTCCTTCGAAGAGATCTTTGCCGATCAGTTCGCTACCCAAAGCGATTTGTGAAGCGGGTACACCCAGTCCTTTCATAATTTCCTTCACATCCGTAGCTCTTGCCAGTCCAAGATTGGGCAAGATGCTTGGATTCTTTTCATCCTTCATATAGTAGCCTGTGATTAACAGGGATCTCTTGGGGTTCTTCTTAAGGTAATCGGCTGTCTTAGCGAGTGCTCCTTTCAAACTGGCTGACTGGGGGGTCAAATGATTAAAACCAGAGTTATTGAAGCTTATGAAGTTCTCTGATTTAGTTGCAAAAGCCGATTTATCCCCAATGGCCCAGAATTTGCTTGCAGCAGCCTTCGCTGCTGCTGGAACTGTCTTCACTGCCGCAGGAGCAGCTTTTGTAGCAGCGGCGGCAGCAGTAGTAGCAGTAGTTGCAGCCGTTGCAGCAGCAGTAGTTCCGCCCCCATAAAAGACAGGGCACAAAAAGAGGTTGAAGAGGAAGGCTCCCAAAAGACACCAACCGAGAAGCGCTAATATCCAGAATGGTACAGAATTTTTCATTTTTATTAACGGCGTTTAAGTACTGTAATTTGCACAGAATTGAGACTGCAAATATAAGGATAGTAACGCACCTTCTCAAAAAACTGAAACTTAAGGGCTAAGGCTCACAACATTTCACCAATAATATGAACTCAATATTTGTTTTATCATTAAATCAATACTGGTTTACCTTCAATGCCGAGACCTATAAGATAGTAGACAAATAGCACATGCGACAGCCCAACTGCTCCGCTGGAACTTCACAAAAAAAAGTGACACTAACAAGATCTAGACTATGGCCTAATGGAGCATCGTGGTTGGCAAGACTGGTAACAAGAAGGCAAGGAGCCATCCTGCCACCATCAACCTGACGTGCACGCTGTTAGAAGGCCAATACTTCAAAGTTTATGGAGCAGGGATAACACGCTCCAGTCGATCATAGCTGAGAAAAAACGAAACAAAAAGGATGCTCAAACCTGCTATAAGGGTGATCACGATAGTAGACCAAGCTGTCCAATGGGCCATCGATTGAATCCCAAAAAAATCCTGGCCCCCAGGAACTTTTTCTATCAAGCAGAAGTTCCTTTTTTTCAAAGCTGACAATGATCCTATGTATAGATCCTATTGCGAATCGCCAAAATTCACCCTGAGAGCATGTACGGCCTACGCCATCTGCATGCTCCGCATCCTGCAATAGGGAGCAGATTCAGCCTGCAAACATAGCAAAGACTAATACATACATTTCTGCAAGGCAGCACCTAATCTAATGATAGTCAGGCTACAAAGGACATACATTTCCAGCAAAAGTAGCAGGCAACATCCAAGCATCCTTTGCCACTGCTCCCCTCCCCCTTTCAACTTTATATTCACCTGTGCGAATTACAGGACCTGTTTCTTACCTTTGCTGCGCCTAAAATGAGTCGTGGCATCAATGCCGAATAAACTAGAATTTAATATGGAGTATAACTTTACCGAAATCGAGGCTACCTGGCGTCAAAAATGGCAGGAAAACGAGCTTTATAAAGTCTCAAACAATTCCGACAAACCCAAGTACTACGTATTGGACATGTTCCCCTACCCTTCGGGAGCGGGATTGCACGTCGGACACCCACTAGGCTACATTGCCTCCGACATCTACTCTCGTTATAAGCGACTTAAAGGCTTCAATGTGCTGCATCCAATGGGCTTCGATGCCTTTGGCCTGCCAGCTGAACAATATGCCATCGAAACGGGCCAACACCCAAGAACCTCCACTGAAAAGAACATTGGTTATTTCAAAGAACAGTTGCAAAACATTGGCTTTAGCTATGACTGGAGCCGAGAAGTCAGCACCTGTGATCCCGAATACTTCAAGTGGACCCAATGGGCCTTTCTTCAAATGTTTCATGCCTGGTACAATCAGGAAACCGATCAATCAGAGCCTATTGATACCCTGATCGCAAAATTTGCACAAGGAGGGAGCGCAGCTGCAAAAGGCGCCGGCGGTGAACATGAAGCTTTTGACGCCGATGGCTGGAACGACATGTCGCCAAGTGATCAGCAGAGAATCCTGATGAACTACCGATTGATGTTTCAGGCGGAGTCTGAAGTCTGGTTTTGCGAAGCTCTTGGCACCGTTCTCGCCAATGATGAAGTTAAGGACGGCCTCTCGGAGCGCGGTGGCCACCCAGTTGAAAAAAAGAAACTGAGACAATGGTTCTTGCGAACAACAGCTTTTGCCGAGCGACTTTTGGGTGACCTGGACGATTTGAACTGGCCGGAATCCATGAAAGAAATGCAGCGCAATTGGATTGGAAAATCCTACGGTGCTTCCATCCATTTTGATATCATCGGGCATGATAAACAATTCGAAATCTTCACCACTCGCGCAGATACCATTTTTGGAGCCACTTTTATGGTCCTGGCTCCTGAACATGAGCTTGTAGCAGAGATCACCACGCCAGAGCAAAAAGAGAAAATCGAAACCTATCTTGACTACGTAAGAAAGCGCTCCGAAAGAGACCGCCTTTCTGAAGTAAAGGTAGTTACAGGTGAGTTTACCGGCGCTTATGCAAAGCACCCCTTTTCGGGAGAACCGGTGCCAATTTGGATCGCAGAATATGTGCTCGCTTCCTACGGAACAGGAGCCATCATGGCGGTTCCATCTGATGATGACCGCGACAATGCTTTTGCCGAGAAATTTAACATTCCGATCGTCGAGATTATCGACAAAAGTAAATATCCGGGAGCTGGCAGATCGGACAAGCTGGGCATTATGATCAATTCTGACTTCCTCGATGGCATGGAAGTACCCGAGGCCATCCAGCATATTACCAGCAAGCTGGAAGACATGGGTATCGGCAAAGGAAAGATTAACTACAGACTTCGGGATGCAGGCTTTAGCCGACAGAGATACTGGGGAGAACCCTTCCCGATTGTCTACGATAGCGAAGACCTTTCCGAAATGCCCAAAACGCTGCCGGAAACGGAATTGCCATTGAGGCTTCCCGAGGTAGAAAGCTACTCGCAAAGCCCTGATGGTCGATCGCCGATTGCAGCTATCCGCGATTGGGTAGAATTGCCGAATGGGCAGTATCGTGAGACTGATACCATGCCAGGCTATGCCGGTTCAAGCTGGTACTTTCTGCGCTATATGGATCCACAAAACAAGGGCACATTTGTAGGACAGGATGCGATCAATTATTGGAAAGATGTGGATTTGTATATCGGTGGTACAGAGCATGCTGTAGGTCATCTACTATACAGCCGAACCTGGCACAAGTACTTCTACGATCAAGGACTGGTTCCTACTAAAGAACCATTTCAGCGTCTTGTAAATCAAGGCATGATCCAGGGCAGATCCAATCTTATCTATCGCATCAAAGGAGAAAACAAGTTTGTCTCATTGGAGCTCAAAGACCAGCACGATTGCAGTCCAATTCACATCCCCATCAAATTTGTAGATGGCAAAGATATGTTGGATATCGAGGCATTGAAAGGCTGGCGATCAGACTTCGAAGAAGCAGACTTTGTTCTGCATGAAGGTGGCTTCAAATGCGATTTCGATGTCGAGAAGATGTCCAAGCGACTCTACAATGTCACTGACCCAAATGATGTGATCTCGAAATACGGTGCTGACACTTTCCGACTCTACATTATGTTCCTGGGACCAATCGAGGATTCGAAGCCTTGGAGTACCAAAGGCATCGAAGGTACCGCCAAATTCCTTAAGAAGTTTTGGCGTTTGTTCGTTCAGGATGAACAGTTGATCGTTACTGATGACAAGGCCAGCCCGGAAGAGCTAAAGACCCTGCACAAGACCATCAAGAAGGTAGATCATGACCTTTCAACTCTCGGTATGAATACTTGCGTTAGCGCCTTCATGGTATGTGTCAATGAGCTGACAGCTGCGAAGTGTCATAAGCGAGAGATTTTGGAGCCACTCTTGGTCCTTTTAGCCCCTTTTGCGCCTTTTGTCACTGAGGAATTGTATCAGCGATTAGGCAATGAAGGCAGCGTGCATACGGCGGTATATCCTGAGCACGATGAGCAATATCTGAAAGAAGATGCCTACGAGTATCCGATTAGCATTAATGGCAAGATGCGTATCAAAATCAATCTTCCATTGGGCATCGATCAGGCTGCCGCTCAGGAAAGTGTGCTTGCCAACGAAATGGTTCAGAAATGGATTGAGGGCAAGGACCTTCGCAAATTCATCTACGTTCCAGGACGAATCATCAATATTGTGGTATAAAGCTTCCACGCCCATTCCAATAAAAAAGGTCCACAGCATATTGATTGCTGTGGACCTTTGCTTTTCTGTTGATGCTTGCTCAATATTTGCGATTCAAAATGACATTGTACAAGATTGCATCGCCCATATCAAACTTAAACTTCTTGCGTTTTTTCTTTTTGGTCCTTCTTTGCATTAGGCCGGTTCCCTTGCGACGAGCCACTGCTTCGGCCAGAGAAAACACATTTTCATTGGCTTCCATTTGAGCAATTGCGACCTGATCAGCTTCCTTCTGTGCATCAATTTTGGCCTGCCGAGCGATTCGGGAATCACTGGTCTTCTCTTGAATGATCTGATCCCGACGTTGGTTATAAGCCTCACTTATACGCTCACGCTGCGGCTCAACATTTCGTCTCTCTGGTACTGGCTCCACCTTTGGCGGCGGTCCTTCCAGGCGATCCTTCTCCCCACGTATCTCTTGAAGATACTCCTCCATAATCTCGTCTATGGTCTTCTGCTCCCTGGTCGGGGCAGCCTTCGCCCGCTTCTTTTTGCGCGGCTTTTTCTTCTTTTGACCAGATGATCCAAAGATAGAATACAGCATATAAATCGCTATCATGATAAAACTTATCCAACTACCATCTCCATCCATGTCGACATAATTTTCTCTAAAATAGTCTTTTTTCCTGGCCACAACCAGCTTTAATTGGCTATAGTGTTTTCAGTTCTTTTTTGGAGCTCTGCAGCAAATCACGTGGCGAGGACCTACCAGCTGTCCGTTCCAATGTCAGCACCACTGGTGGGCTTCATGTATCCACTGCCGAGGTCTGCTCCGCTAGCGCTCCGAGCCCTCGGCAGTGGCACATTCAGACCCACCATTGGCACTGCCATTTCCTCTTCCATCTGGGCTATTCATCACCGTCTCTGGCTCGCTCGACTGAGCACACAACAGATAGCTAAACATCAGACTATCAATACAGATCAGCCATTCTAGACCAGAAGGTTTCGCGGTCATCCGGTTCCTGCATGCAACTTAGATCCTATATCGTCCTGACATGGACATCTGGATTTACCTTTCCTAAATCTTGCAACATTCTCGTCTAAAATGGCGTCAATGAAGTGTGATCTCGCAGTGGAGCTACGAATGGTCTACAAGAAAGAGCAAAATCGCAAGTCAATCAGAACCAGCAGTCAGCCATGAGCAAAAGAAAAGGTCACCGCGCTCGAAGGCGGGTGCCCAATAGCCCTGGGCGCAGTGGTATGAGCCGCTCAGAAAGCGTGGTGAATGGCGGCCAGTGCTGGCTCCGACGATAGGAGGAGACGGCAATGGGCGACCATGAACAGCTGGCTGAGTGGTGAATATTAACGGAGCACAGGTAGGTCATCGCAACGGGACTAATCTGCTGGGCTCCAAAAAAAAGAAGTGATAAATCAGGCAATCCTGCACTTTGTTAAAGACTAGCGCATCATTTTTGTTTTGCATTCGAGCGGTCTGCAATGGTCCGACTGAACGATTGAAACAGTTCAAGAGGGCCTAACAATGCAAAGATTTCATTATCTTGTAGGGTACTTCAATATGAAAGAAAGATTAGTAATACGTAAAATCAAGTGTCTCCAAGCCAAGGAGTTGCTTGCCTTAAAGCGGTATATCTTAAAGTTTAAGAACCGCGATGTGTATGAGAAATTTGCACAGGTTGTTTTAGATGAAATTACTAAAACAGATGAAGAAGAACTCATACCTATAGATAAGATAGGCAAGGCACTAAAGCTTAGCGATGCACGAGTCAATAGTCTCTTAAATGAGTTGCACACTCATTTGAAGGGCTTTGTAATCACTGAATTGTCCATAGCCGATGAACTCAGGAAGATCGAAGATGGGATAAAGCTTCTGGTCTTTTACAATGCGAGACATCTGGACGAATATTATCTGAATCTTTATGATAAACTGGAAAAGGCTCTCCAGAAATACAAGGTCAGGGATGAGTTTTATTACCGAAGCAAACTAGCCATTGCGCAGGAACATTCGATTTATAAGTACCGTACCCAGCCGGAGGGCACATTTCTACAACAGGTTTCAGATGCATTGGATATCTATTTTGTCTGGCATAAACTGACGCAATCGGCCGTCATGATCAATCATAGCAATATCCATTCGACCGATTTTCAATTTCACCTGCTTGAACAAGTAGTATCACATGTAAAGACCAATCCCTATCCGGATAATCCTGCCCTTTCCCTATGGAGTGATGCTTACGAGCTATTGATGAATCTCGATAATGTGGAATGCCACCAGCGATTGGAGCAGGCTGCTTTTGAACAGATAGATACACTTGCGAAGCGTGACGGTCGCAATCTATTTATCATTTTGGCCAATAGTCTTCGTCGACTAGAAACAGATCAAGATGAATACTACCGGCGAATATTCAAGTACTATACCTTTCAAATTGAACACGATTTACTTTTGATTGAAGGAATTTTTCCGCCGCGCCTGTTTGACAATATCGTCACCATAGCGCTGCGCGTAAAGGATCCTGATTGGACGGTCAATTTTATTGAGGAGAATCTGAAAAAACTTGAACCAAAAGTGCAGAAAGTCGAGCGCGGGTACAACATCGCTCGATGTCATTTTGCCTCCGGTGATTTTAACACCTGCCTTTTAGAATTGGCCAGGATCGAGAAAGTGAAGTTCAATGACATTCATTTGAATTTAGCCAGAAGAAGATTGACCATTCAAGCCTACTTTGAAGTAGAGCATACGGATACCGAATATTCCGTCAATCAGCCTGATCGAGCGATCAGTGCCCTGAAGAAATTCTTGCATAAAAACAAAGAGGCTCTTTCCCCTGAACACGAGCGCGCCAATCTTGACTTTGCCCGCTTTGTTAACCGCCTTTGCGAAGCCAACTCTGACAAGAAAATACAAAAGCTAGGGGAAGAAGTTACAGCGACAAGACTACTACCCTGTAAGACCTGGCTAATGCAAAAAGTGATGAATACTGTTTCCTCCTAAGAAAATTAGTTGCACATGCAATTAATTTCATTTACCTTAGTGTCATGGATCAGGCAAATAGCATAGCTACTCCGATATTTGATAGTATAAATCCGTCCGGGTGCTTTAATGCTCGACTGCGAAAACTCCATCGTCTTCTCAATTCAGTTTATATGGCTCATCTAAAGCCATTTGGTATACGGGGCAGCATGCTGTCCATCCTCTTTATTATTGGAAAGAAACCGGGCGTCAATCAGAAATCCGTTGCCGAGTGGCTAGTGCTCGACCCCTCAACAATGAGCAGGGACCTAAAGAAACTTGAGACAAGGGGCTTTGTGCGACGTGAAGCCGGAGAGGATTTGCGAAACAGTGTATTGACACTGACCAAGGAGGGGCAGCAGTTTCTTGAAGAAGTAAGTCCTGTTTGGCAAAACATCCATCAAAAGGTAAATACCATCCTTGGAAGCCATCACGGGAAACAAATAGATGTGCTGATCAAAGCCGTAGCCAGTAATCTGGAAGAACTCAAACCCTAAAACCATTTTTTTAGCAAAATACTTGTACATACACCTATAAATTTTCTGATCATGATTTCAAATGCACCGATACTTCTAGTACTTTTGTTCATCCTAACGGCGATCCTAAGTTTGATTTTGTTTCGCAGAGCAATTGTAAACTCCTCCGCACATGCTGGCTCTGCTAATAGGGTGACAGCCTTGCTTGTTCTGCTACTAATTTTTGAAGCAGCTTTGGCGTATAGCGGCTTTTTTCTGGCAGACACAGAGTCTTTACCACCGCGAATTGCTCTAATCGGCGGGCCATTCCTGATGCTTACCATACTGGCATTTGTCACTAAAAAAGGAAGAGCCTTTGTGGATGATCTGGATATGCGAGCACTGACCTGGTTGAGCATTGTGCGAATCCCTGTCGAATTCGGGCTTTGGTGGCTATTCCTAATCGGGGCTATTCCTGAAATAATGACTTTCGAGGGACAGAACTTCGACATCCTCCTGGGTATCACCGCACCGGTCATGGTCTACCTGGTGTATCAGTCGAAGCAGCTTGGTAGGAAGGCACTGTTGGCCTGGAACGTGATCGGACTGATCTTGCTGTGCAACATTGTTTTTACGGCCATCCTTTCCGTCCCCTCTCCCATTCAGCAATTGTCTTTCCATCAGCCGAATATTGCTATTCTTCATTTTCCATTTGTCTGGTTGGCCTCCTTTATCGCTCCAGTTGTCATGTTTTCACATTTTGTGGGGATTCGACGCTTGATGATAGTCGAGAAAGAACTTGGGAAAGAAAAGGCTAATTTAGCGGCTTCATGATCTGAAAACGCCAACACAGTATGGAACAGGAACTAATCACTTGGGAAGATTTTGCGAAAGTGTCAATGCATGTCGGCACCATTTTGGAAGCTTCTGTTTTCGAAGAGGCTCGTAAGCCTGCCTACAAACTTTTAGTTGACTTTGGTGAACACGGTGTTCGAAAAAGCTCTGCCCAGATCACCAAACTTTATGAGCCCAAAGACCTTGTAGGGAGGCAAATAGTTGCAGTGCTGAACTTTCCACCAAAGCAAATTGCCAATCTGATGAGTGAGTGTTTGGTGTTGGGATCTGTCATCGGCGATGAAGTTAGCTTGCTCCGACCGGATCATCCAGTAGAAAACGGTCTGCGAATTGCATGAAATCAGCTAGAAAGGGAGCTTTGGCTGCTTGGGTGAATTCAGCCAAAAATAGATTAACTTCGTTTGCAGCTGATTTTACGACTGGATGACCGTACCTAAGACCCTAAAAAGATTTGTTCCCCTACTGCTCAAGCTGGCTTTAGTCCTACTAGTGTTGCTGTTACTAGTGGTTAATGTTGCTTACTACATAGCTACTTCCAAGTCAGAGATCATTGTGGAACGGGTACAGCAAATGATTCAGGACAGGCTTCATGTGGATGCTGGTTTCAAAAGCTATGACTTTAGCCGCACCAGCAATTTCCCTTTTCTCGCTTTAGAAGTTCGAGATCTTTTCATCCAGGGTTCGAAGATCAAAGAGGGTCAAGAGGAACTTCTACGCATCGAGCGACTTAGCTTTCAGTTTCATCCCTGGGATTTACTTTGGCAAAGATACATCGTGCAATCGGTTGTTTTAGATGGGGTTCATCTTAATTTAGAGAAGGGGGAAAGCGGGCAAAGCAATACGGACTTTCTTAAAAAGGATTCCTCGAAGGAAAAATCCTTCGCCCTTTCAAACTACCTGGAGCTCGACAAGTTGCGACTCAAAAACCTTTATTTCAACTACGTCGATCGATGGCGCGATAAGGAATTTGCTTTGGAGATTCCCGAGGGTGTGATTTACTTATTGGAACAAGGGAAGCAGACCTTGATGTCCCTCGATGCTGCCTGCCTGGTCCATCAACTACTGTTCAATAGAGAACAAGGGCCCTTTCTCGAGAAAAAGATGACGCAACTTGCCTTGAAGCTCCGGCAAGCAGAAGCTAGCAACTTGATTGAATTGCTTCCTTCAACTCTAAAAATAGGAAAGGAGCAGCTGGAAGTTCAGGGAAGTCTGAATTTGCTGGATCTTCCTGAGCTCCAAGTTTTGCTGTCGAGTCGGGGAATCTTGCTTGAAGATGCGCTGCCCCTTCTTGCCCCTCAATTGCGGACTGTCTTATCCGAATACAAAACCGATCAGGATTTTGCATTTAGGATGAATATTGAAGGACAACTCGTACCGGGACGTCCGGTTCCCATGCGTATCGATTTTAGCACGAAGGGTTCGAACCTTGATTACCGGGACCTGCAAGTGACTGATATGGACCTCGATGGATTTTATGCCAATGACTGCCATGGTGAGGAGATCAGCCCAGAAACTGGCTGCGTTGAGATTGAGTTTACAAAGGGATTACTGTACGGACATCTTCCCTCCAGGGTTTCGCTAAGCCTGAATGATCTTGTGAAACAAGAATGCAGCCTAAGTGGTGAAACAAGATTGACCGTAACGGACCTCGAACCATATCTTAAGCCAGAGCATCAAATAGAGCTTGAAGCTGGGAATGCTAAGCTGGATTTTGACTTTGAAGGGCCTGTTATTTATTTGAGAGACTGGGGCAAGGCTGTAAGCCAAATGACTGCAGAGCTAGAACTTGAAGATCTGGCTTTTAGATATGGAGCATCCAGGATGCCTGTCAAGCAGGTGCGTGGAAAGCTAAGCCTTGCGGAAGATTTTCTGGATATCAAGCAAGTCTATGCCAGCATAGATGGAATTGGGACACAGCTTAGCGGTACGGTAGAAGAGCCATCCGCATTCCTCCTCATTGATCAGGAACCAGCAAAGTCCAGCCTTCAGCTTGATATCGGCGAACTAAACATTGCCAAGTTACTTAACAGGGCTACTGGCTACAAAGGAAAGACTAAAAACACCCTTCCGATTGAAGAGCAGGCAGCTGCCTTAATTAAGGAGGTTACCAACAAAACAGATGCAGATTTGCGTATAAGTGCAAAGCGACTTTTCTATGAACAATACGATATTAAGGATGTTGCTTTACATCTTCACAGCAGTCGTAAAAGCTGCCGCACTGATGACAGTCTGCAAGCTTGTCTAAGCGTCAATAACATCGAAGGACTTATTCTTGATCAAATTCCGATCAAAGGCTCATTTGAATTGTTGGATATCGAAAATCCCCGCTGCCTGGTTGAAGCTAATTTCGCCGGACCTATCACCAAACTCAATCAATATATCCCGAAAGATCAGTTTGCCTTAAGTGAAGGTATGCTTGCCATGCAGGTCGATGCCGACTTCCGACTAGCTGATCTTATCAGCAAGGAGCAATTTGCAGAACAACTGCAACTGGAAGGACAAGCTGATATCTGGAATATCTCGGGCACTTATGTACCCAATGGTCATCAGCTACGAGGCACACAAGGCCGGGTTCACTTTACGGAGGAGCAGATCAGAATAGACAGCATTTATTTTACTGCTGATCAGATCCCAGTGCAGGTGAGAGGAAATGCAAAGGATTAC
>JAHDDV010000027.1:17071-28711 GCA_020629205.1 Chitinophagales bacterium
TTATTTTACTGCTGATCAGATCCCAGTGCAGGTGAGAGGAAATGCAAAGGATTACTTGCCATTTATTTTTGGAGAGGATGTCGAGTCGGAAATGGATCTCGCTGTTCATTTGCCACAACTGGATCTCGACGAGATCAATCTTGAGGATTGGACTAAACTGATCAAACCACGCGAAACTCCTCTACGCCCATATCAACTTATCAGACCATTAGGTGGTAGCTTGCAAACGCTTAATGGAAACCTGCGACTCAGTGTGGGAGAGCTGGATATACTTGGCCGTGTCATTGAAAATCTCTCCTTTGAAGCAAGTCTAATACAGGACTGGGAAGAGAACGGCTACACCTCCAATTGTTTGCGACTGAAAGCGCTACAAGCGGACTTTTCCGAAGAAATATCACTTAATGCAAACATTGATCTGATCAACTTTGAGGACCCAATTATTCGAACCAACTTTTCGTCTACGGTGGACTTCAAAAAGCTCAATGATGTCTTTCCTCAGGACCTCTTCAAGTTTATGGAAGGAGAAGTAGTTGTTCAAGCAAGTCTAACGGCCAAACTGGAGGACAATTGGGATTATCAATCCTTCCTCAGCAATGCCGAGATCCTGGGAAATCTAAAAGTACTGGATGGAGAGTTTGATTATTTGTATAGAGGATTTGAAGTTAGAGATATGCAGGGATATGCGCACTTTGATTCCCGTGATCTTCATATTGACACTTTGCTTTTCGACATTAATGGAAACCATGTCAGCGGATATGGACTTTCTAAAGGAATCCTGGACTATTTCCTGCTCGACAATCAATCTTTTCATGCAGATATGAAGGTTAGGACAAATACCTTCAATTTCGACAATTTCAGCACTCCTGAGAAACTCGGCCAATCCATTATAGACACTACGGCAACAGATAACAGCTTTAGCCCTTCGAAGATTCGGGCTTTGCTTAGCAGTGGTACCGCAGAGTTGGGCTTGGAAATGGACGAAGCAATCATCCAGAACTTCAATCCAAAGTACGTTAAAGGTAGTGCCCGTGTAACGGCTGATTCGGTTAAGCTGAATGAGCTAACCATGCAAATAGCAAAAGGTGATTTTGTCATTAACGGTGGAATCCGTGAGCTGAAATCCAACAATCCGAAAGCAGATGTCAACATAGTATTCCGAAAATGCGATGTGTCAAAAGTCTTTTCCAGCTTTAACAACTTTGGGCAAAGTGACCTTAAGAGTGATAACATCAATGGTACGGCTTCCGCGATCATTGACTTCCAAACTCGTTTTGATGCAGATTACAAGCCGCAATCGGAAACCATCTCTGGTCAAATGTTTCTGGAAATTGTTGATGGAGAGCTGAAGAACATACCGGCCATGAAGAATCTTAGTGGATGGCAGTTTATAGGACGCAACCTAGAGGATATCGCATTTGATACCTTGCGAAACAGAACCCATTTCCGAGGACTAGACCTTTTGATTGAAAAATTCTACATTCACTCAACGGTCCTGGACTTTGGTGTTCAGGGCATCTATAGTTTTGGAGATGACGACAAATCTCACCTATATTTTGAACTCCCTGCCGAAAACCTGTATATGACTCATATCGACAAGGCGCTATTATCGAAAATCGATCAACGTCGAAGAGGAATACCGATCTTCATTCAAGCAGTAGAGCGCAACAACAAGTTTGTCTGGAAACCAGCATTCTTTGCTTCAAGAAAGCGAAAGTGGATGATCAAGCGAGCTTTGGAAGAACGAGATCAAAGCAAGATTTCGCCCTAATCCAGCTAGGAGAAGCTACGAAAAGTCAGTCTTTTGGCACCAATAATAGATTAAGTGGGGCAAATATAGATTGTCCATAACAGAGGCCGCTATCTTCCGTTATTTTGCGGTCTCTTAATGCAAGGCAGAAAAATGCGGTTCACACATTTCTTTTCTCGCTTCTTTGACCCCAAGTTCATTGAGCAATCCTTGAAGCTGGTTCAGACATTGATCCTAGAGGATAAACATGAGCTAGCCGCCCGTGAATTGACCGGTTTTTCGCAAATGCTTCGGAGAGCCCTTGAACCTATAGCTGATCTGGACAGGCCCTCCAACATTCATTACTCCAATATCGACTCAGAAGGCCCAATCAATCTAGGATCTCTCGACATCAACCCAAACTTTGTTTTCAATAGTATCTCTGTGATACAATCTTTGATTCTAGCCGGAAACAGCTCTCAGGCAAGCTCCAATCTGCGAAAATTCTCAGCCTTGATCCAAGATATTCTGAAGAACACTGATAAAGACATGGTTTCGCTTTCTTCTGAGATTGCACTAACAGAAAACTACATCGCACTTCAACTAGTACGATTTGGCAACTCCTTTAAGCATTTCATCGAGCTGTCTCCAGCAGTCAAGTCAAATGCTGCTCTTGTACCAAAACAGATTTTGCAGGCCCTTGTCGAACATTGTATTGAACAAGGCACTAGGAAACTCAATAACGGAATGATACATGTTGGCATACAGCAGCAGGAGCGCACCTTACTCTGTAGTGTATCATACAATGGAAAATCTCTGCAAGAACCCATGAATACCGATGTAGGAGAAAACGAAGGCCTTTCTGAGATTTTTCGTAGACTTCAAGTTATTGACAGAGATGATTGGGCGCTGCGTAGAGAATCCTTGAGAGAAGAAGAATTGTTTGGTGAGAACATCTTCCTGCAGTTACCTCTCGTCAGCAAAAATCCTATTAACTAGAGCGAATAAGAGTCAGAGATGCACGGATTTCGATTGTGCTCCCTAGCAATGACATTTTTCTTTACCTTGATGTCCAAAAGCAAAATACCCCTATGATTCGAACATTAGTAGTTGACGATGAGCCGATTATCCGCAAAGGAATATTGAATCTACTGAATCGACTGGAAGATGAGGTGGTGGTAGTTGGGGACTGCGGAACTGTGAAGGAAGCCCTGATTCTGGCTAAGAATTGTAAACCCGATCTGCTCTTTCTGGATATCAACCTCACCGATGGAACCGGATTTGATTTTCTCAACAAGGTCAAAGAACGGAATTTCAACATCATTTTCATAACTGCACATGAGGAGTTTGCCCTAAAGGCTATCAAACAAGGGGCGCTTGATTATATTCTCAAACCTATTGATGAGGAGGAATTAGCTCAGGTTATCAAGAAGGCAGTATCGGTCCATGCCAGCCATCTCAATGAAAGACTAAATGTGCTCAATAGCCACTTGGAGGGCAAAAGCACCCAAATTGTCCTTCGGCTGTACGATAGCTTTCAGATTATTCGCTTCGACGAATTGGTTTATTGTCAATCGGATGCTGGATATACTACCTTTCATCTCACAGATAAGCGTAAGTTTACTGTATCCAAGTCTATCAAGGAATACGAAAAACTGCTGCCAGATGGGCGCTTCTTAAGAACACACCAATCATACATTGTGAATCTAGGTTTCGTAGACCGCTATGAAAAGGGAGGCGCCTTGTACCTAAAAGGTGAGATTAGCATCCCTGTCGCCATCCGCAAGAAGGAAGCCTTGTTGAAAAGGCTTTTCTAGCCAATCTTCCATATACTTCTGCAAATCTGAGCTGAGTGCCCGCGAATATGAAGAAACGGAAAGAAAGGAACCGGACCGTAATATCTTAGCCTTACAAAAAATAAGAATTATGATTTACGGACTTTGCTTAATCGCCCTTAGCATTCTGGCGGTACCATCTCTAATCCTGGCAAAAAAACCCAATGCACAGGAATTACTGGATAAGATCGCTCCCATTCAGGGATGGATCGGATTTCTGTTTTGCCTCGGTGGCGTTTGGGGAATAATCACCAGCTTCTTAAACATCTCGTGGATGACACACTACCCCATCTGGTGGGCAACATTGCTCGCGGGTAGCTTTGTACAAGCTGTTCTAGGTTTCATTCTGGGCTATGGACTACTGCAAAAGTTTCTGCTGTCAAAGAACCCTGAGGCAAAGGAAAAAGGAGAACAACTATTAGCCAAGCTAGCTCCGATTCAAGGAAAGCTGGGACTATTTGGTATAGCTGTTGGCGTCTGGATGATTGTTGCCAGCACCATGTTCTTTATGTAATGCAAAATGAATCACCGGTCCTGTACACAATCAGTGGCTTCAGGGTGCAATCGACTGCTGGTATTAGGTCCGATGGTTTCTCAAAAAAGTGTTTTGACAGTTAGTGTATCCAATCGCTGGCCACTCGAATACAAATGCGAATGGCCTGAGTGTAGCGATTTAGCTAGAGCCATTTAATCAAAGTTCATATGACCGAGACTCCCCAGACTCGAGCGAATGGCTTTGATTGGCTTTAGCTAGCGCTCCACCATTAGGAGCACTCAGTAATGAATAATCAAATCTAGATATCCTTAATTCCATAATGGATTGTGAATGAAAGCCCCGGTTCAACCGTCCCGGGGCTTTTGACACATTCAAAGGCTTAGAATGAAATCATCGATTGCATACCTATTCCTCCTCAGTGTACTAGCTGGCACATTGCTCATGCTTAGCGTGGTCCTGCTTTCCTTCTCGACAGCCGAAGTTACGAAGCACAAACCCGCATTGCGCAACCCAATCATCTTCAGTGGCTCTCCTTTGCAAGAGATCGATGACATGATATACCCAAAATCCCACTATATAGCACAACTAGGACAACCCTTGGAAGAGCATGCCTTTATTGTCGATGGTGAACTTCCCGACTTCTACTTCGAACTCCACAATTATCTGGATGAATCCGACTATGCGGATGGAATCGAGATCAAAGTTCTAACCTGGCAAAAAGATCCAAACACGAACCTATGCATCTTCTTCAAGCAAGATCCGAAAGAAAAAAACTGGGAAGCAATGCACAAGATTGTTTGTGATGCAACTCATTTTAATTCACAATTCAAACTTACAATGGATGTATACAGATGAACAACTCGAACAAATGAAAAAGCAATGGGAGGCCATGGGTCTGGATCCCGAAGCTATGATGGCACAAATGAAGCTAAGCCAGCAAATGAGCCAACAAATGGAGGGTATGATGCAGAATATGGTGGAGAACAATCCTATGCTGCAAAACATGGCTAATTTACAAGCCAGTATCACTCTCGACGATCTATTTTCTGAAAGCGAGCCATTAGTGAATGCACAGACCGAACTATCAGCAGCAGAGCAAAAGGCGATGTTGTGTGCAGGCAATCTGTCTTTCTACGCCGATCAGCCAATGAATGACCTTTCTACTGGATTGAGCCCAGAGGAAATAAAGATGGGTCTGGAAAGTGCCTGGGGAGTAGAAAACAAGAAAGACCTGGTCGAAACTCTGGAATGGCTGTCCAAGGAAGGACACACAGTATACTTCAAATTGCTATGGTCCAAGTTCAGTCAATTACCCCGTGAGCAATGGATGTTGGAAGTCCCTGAACTTGTAAAGCAAGCGGGCGCAAACCCTAATTTGGAGGAAGACCGTCTGGAGGAATACGCTCAAAACTTGCTCACTTGCTACCCAACGCTGCAAGGGACTAAGTGCCTCCAAGACCCAAAACTTGCCAACATAAGTGCTTGGGATCTTGAGCGCTGTATCAACCTCTGCCGATTTGGATTTGATGTGGGCTTTTTTACCAAGGAAGAGGCTATGTCACATATCAAGCAATACGCTGAAGCAAGCTTTCAGCAATATCAATCCTGGGAAGCACTGTCTGAAGGTTTCTTGCTTGGCTGTGCCATGTGGAGTGGTAATCCGGGGCTCATAGAAGATCGACTGGAAATGCACCAAACACTTTTGAGTCATGAAAAAAGTCCATGGACTAAGGTAAAATTCTAGCAGTGGTCAATTGTTTAATCCCCTTTGCCATTGTAGCTTTACAGGGTGAGTAAACAAAACAATCTATCAGAAGTAGCCAAACTCTTTTTCAAACTTGGATGCGTGGCCTTTGGTGGGCCAGCAGCACATGTGGCCATGATGGAAGACGAGGTGGTCGAAAAGCGAAAGTGGATGACTCGGGAACACTTTCTGGACCTTATGGGTGCTACAAATCTAATTCCCGGTCCAAACTCAACAGAGATGACCATGCATTGCGGTCACGAAAGAGCAGGCCCCGCCGGACTTTTTGTCGCTGGGGCCTGCTTCATTTTCCCTGCAGTCGTCATCACTTTGTTGTTTGCGTATCTGTATGTCGAATATGGGCAACTTCCCGCTGTTGAACCCTTCCTTTTTGGCATCAAACCGGCAGTATTGGCTATTATTGCTGCAGCGGTGATCAAGCTGGGTAAGAAGGCACTGAAAAGCTATGAGCTTGGAATATTGGGTGCACTGGTTCTGGTAGCCAGCTTCCTGGGAGTCAATGAGGTAGTCGCACTACTAGTAGCAGGTGTAATCGGTGCATTCTACTTTTATACAAGACATCAACTTGGTCCCAAACAGAACAGCCTCTGGCCTCTCCTGCTACTTCAAATGAAAGGGGGAGCAATTTCGCAAATTGCCTCCAGCAAGGTCTTTCTAACTTTTCTCAAGGTGGGGGCCATCCTTTATGGTAGTGGCTATGTGCTTTTCGCATACCTCGATGCTGAGCTAGTGAGCAATGGCCTGATGAGCAGGCAGGATCTAATCGATGCCATTGCTGTGGGTCAGTTTACTCCAGGCCCTGTGCTATCAACCGCAACCTTTATCGGCTACCAACTTGCAGGATTTTGGGGAGCATTGGCCGCTACGATCGGTATCTTCCTCCCCTCTTTTCTCTTCGTATTATTAGCCAACCCGCTTGTGCCCAAGATGCGTAAATCAAAGTTTCTGGGTTACTTCCTCGATTCTGTAAATGTCGCTGCTGTGGCCATCATGTTGGCTGTGTTAATCAATATGAGTCTGGACACATTGGTCAATTGGCAGGCAATTGTAATTGCATTATTGGCTGCTGCCCTTACATTGGGTCCTAAAAAGTTGAGCGCAGTCTGGATCGTGTTGGGAGGGGCTATATTGGGTAGAGTGTTGTTGATGATTTGATATTGTGCGCTATGTGTACAGCTGCGAGACGAAGCGTTTCACTCATGGCTGCACTAGCGTGGTGAGAGAGCGAGACGAGACGTCTCACTCAGCCGTGGTGAAAAAACGGTATATTGGAATAAAAATAGCAGCTTATGAGAATCAACGGGCATTCACATTTACTACCTTATCCGGAGAACATTCCCAGCTTTATGCGGGAGAAGGAGATCTTTTGGGTGGATGATGATCGACAGTTTATGCTGCAGAAGAATTGGCGCCGCCCTGTAACGGATTCCAGTTTTTTCCTTCAGGAAAAGCTCGAGTGGATGGAGCGGAACAATATCGACCATGCCGTTGTCTTAACGCTCTCACAACTGTATGGGAATGGGCTTCGATTAGAGGAAATGAAGCGAGTGCTTCGCTTTCAAAATGATTTTAACGCACGAGTACAGCATGATCATCCAGACAAATTCACCTGTGGGTTTGTCGTACACTCTGGCTTTGTGCGAGGGGCCCTATGGGAGATCGAGCGATGTGTTGAGGAGCTGGGGCTGAGGGTCTTGTGCTTACCGACACACTTTATGGATAGCATAGGGACCTGGCGAACCATTTTTGATCAGGATATCGAGCCAATTTTGGAGCTGGCCAATAAGTATAAGCTAGCCGTTGAGATTCATCCTTACGATGGAGAGAAGTTTATCAAATTGGAAAACGTGCATTGGCGATTTCATTTGGTATGGATGCTTGCACAATGCGCGGATGCCTATCACTTTTATACCTTGAATGGCTATCAGGAAAAGTACCCGGACCTGCGGGTCTGCTTTGCTCACGGAGGGCAATTGGCTCAGATTAACCTCGGTCGTCGTATTCAGGGTTTTGATGGACGTCCTGATTTGTTTGAAGGAAAACTACATCCTCGACGCGCTGTGGGTCATCCCAACATTTTCTTCGATACACTTGTACATGACACCGACTCGCTGGAACTAATGGTAAAGCGTCAGGGAACAGATCAGATAATCATGGGATTAGATGATCCATATCCATTGGGCGAAATGGAGAGTGAGCCGCAGTCCTCCTATCCGGGAAAGCTGCTCGATCTGGCCTTGGAACGCAACATCATAAATAAGATGCAGTATCAAGACATCTGGCAAGACAACGTGCTTCGTTGGTTGGGGCTGGAATCTGTAGAACAGTTGGGTGCGAGTGCAGCTGAAAGTAAGGAGTTCTAGCGGTGTTCAAATCTAAGTATTCGCTCTTGATGCCTCGATTTGCGAAATCAATTCCTCCTTCACTTCTTGATAGGCCTCCTTACCCAGCATCATGCGCACAATGGAAAATTTCCCTTCAGAACATTGGATGTTCAGGAAGGTCTGACCGTTGACTGTTTGCTCTTCCAGTGAGCTAATGTCTCTATAAAGCACTTTCATTATCTTACTACTGACGCCACTTTTCGGACAAAGAAACATATCTTCCTTCAAGACCAGCAGACGATCTTGCGACTTTGCTCTATACATCGTAAACAAAGCGATCCCAACAAAACCCAGACTCAAAAGTGCCAGGACTGAGTAGAAAATGGTGGCACCAGTCTCGCCCATGCTTATTAAGCCATTAAGAATCAAGCCCTGCTCATTACTGATAGCAAGATAGATGAAAAATGCAGCCGCTAAGCCAAAGAGCAATCCAGCCAGCAAGAACTGAAGCACTTTTGGACGATACGGGTAGGTTTTGGGCAATTGCATGATCTCCGATTTTGTGCTTCAAATTACGCAATTACAGGCAGCTTAAACATGAAGGTTTAAAAAGCGTTGGCGTCCGATGAATATCTGCAAAAAGTATCAGTATGGAAAAGAAATGTACAGACAAGACGTTTTCTCTCAAGAGAAAGCCGAAATGGCTTATTTTTAATTTCCGGAACAAAAATCATTTTTTTTTAAAGTAAGCATTCTACTTATGCCTATCAACTGTGCCGTATTACCTTTAGATCCTTTTCAGGCGGACATCGACGGAGCCTGGAACATGCAAAGAGCCATGCATCTGTCCAGAAGAATGGGTATGGGAAGTAGCCTTCCCGAGTTAAACACCATGCTCAGCATGGACCCAGTGCAATTAGTCAACACTATAGTAGATAACGCAATTGCTGAGCCGCTCAATTCAGAACCTGAATGGGCTAGCTGGTCCCTCTCTCAATACCCTGAAGACGAGGAAGAGCGCAATGCAATGGTGGTAGAGCAAATTTTTGGCCTGGCCACTTCCTGGATCACCGATATCAAAAACAAGGGACTGCGAGATCGTATGTCCTGGTTTTGGCATAATCACTTTGTGACAAGATTGGAGGACTATGGCTGTCCATCCTGGATGTGGCAGTACCATCGCTTGCTACAACAATATGCGGTGGGCAATTTCAAAGACTTTGTACATGCCATCGGTACCACTCCGGCTATGCTGGTATTTCTCAATAACATCCAGAATACTCGATTCAACCCAAATGAGAACTATGCCCGTGAGCTATTTGAGCTCTTCACAATGGGCGTGGATAATGGCTATACTCAAGATGATATCGTTGATACTGCTCGTGCCATCACTGGTTGGAACGATACGGATTTCAACGATCTTTGTGGTACCATTAGCTTCAACAATCTAACCTGGGACCCTGCAGAGAAGACTATCTTTGGCCAGACTGGCGATTGGGGCTATGATGATGTTATCGATATATTATTTGAACAACGAGCTGCCGCTATCTCGAGATACATCTGTGGCAAACTCTACCGGCATTTTGTGAATCCACAGGAAGATGAGGCGGTGATTGAGGTTCTTGCCGAAGTCTTTCGCAACAATAACTTTGAAATCGCTCCCGTATTGCGAGCAATGTTTAGCAGCGCCCACTTTTTCGATGAAGCACATATTGGGACAGTCATTCCAGGGCATATTGAGTTATTCTTGACCTTCATCAATGAGCTTGGATTTCCCGATGATGAGACACTGATGTTTACTTTGGCCTATTCTGCAGATGAGTATGATCAACGGATTTTCAACCCGACGGATGTCTCTGGCTGGCCCGGAAACCGAAACTGGATCACCTCTGCTTCGCTGCTTTTCAGATGGGAGGGTATCACCAATATCATGGCTTACTACTTTAGTATCGCAGGAGAAACCTTAGAGCCGCTGAGAGATTTTGTGAAAGATTTGGTGGGAGACTCAGAAACCGATCCCGCAATGATCAGCAGGGCTATCATCGATCATATGCTACCGAAACCCCTGCAGTTTGAGGAAGAATATGATGAGGCATTACGGGTCTTCAAAAGTGAAATTCCAGACAATTATTTTGAAGGACAATGGAATCTCGACTGGGAATATGTTCCAGCACAAGTATTCTATCTACTAAATCATTTGTCCCAACTTCCAGAATTTCAACTTCGATAAGACCAGGCATCCTAAAAAACCAGCGCATGTGTAATCACAATGATAATCATAAGAGGGAAGGCGAGAGCCTGAAGAATAAGCAAGCCCATCGTGCCGATCATCAAACTTGGAGCCGTCGTAGCTTCCTGCATAGTTTGGGACTTGTGGGAGGAGCAGGACTGGCCTTTGGTGGCATGAGCATTAGTGCCATGTCTTCGCCTGCTTTGCTGCCTATGTTGTCGAAGCAAGGAGTGGATGATCGCATACTAGTACTCATCCGACTGAAAGGTGGTAACGATGGGCTGAATACCATTATCCCCACCTTTGACTATGGCACGTATCAGGCGGCAAGACCTACCATTGCCATTCCAGGTTCCGAGATCCTGGATTTGACGGATGCTTTTGGTGTACCGCAAACAATGGAATCAATCATGCCCCTCTGGAATGAAGGTCAGATGAAGGTGGTCAACACAGTTGGCTATGAGAACCACAATCTTTCCCATTTCAGCTCCTCCGACATTTGGAATGCCGCAGATCCAAACTATGCGCTCAACACCGATAAATCTGGTTGGTTAGGGCGGTATATTTTGGAGGGAAGTCCAGACTATCTGGAGAATCTCCCGGAGGTGCCGGGAGCCATCAAGATCAATAGTGGAAGCAATATCACTTTCAACAATCCAGAGCAAATCGATCTGGCTGTGAATTTCAACTCACCTGAACGATTGATTCAAGTAGCAGAGACAGGGCTAGTTTATGACACTGTAAATCTTCCGGATGAATGCTACTATGGCGAACAAGTAGGCTTCCTTCGCTCTATTCTCAATGTCACTTTCAATTACGCCCCACAGATCAGTGAATCCTACAATGCGGCAAGCAACTCGGTGGAATATGCTACTGATGAACTCAGCCGTCAACTGGCCATTGTCGCACGTCTCATAAAAGGTGGTCTTGGCACCAAGCTTTACATGGTCACTCTTGGAGGATTCGACACCCACGAAAATCAAAATCAAAGGCATGCGCAGTTGATGACAAGCCTGTCTTCTGCAGTCAGCAACTTTTATTCGGATCTTGCCGAGCTAGATCAGCAGGTGCTCTCTATGACCTTCTCAGAATTTGGTCGCAGAATTGCCGAAAACTCCGGAGGCACTGATCATGGAACAGCCGCACCGGTCATGCTCTTTGGTCCCGCTCTAAACGGCAATGGAATTCTTGGTGAAGATCCTGACCTTTCCGATACCGATGTCAATGGCAACCTTAAGCACTCTGTGGATTTCCGATCCATCTA
>JAHDDV010000391.1 GCA_020629205.1 Chitinophagales bacterium
TCAAAACTAGCTTTTTCCTGCACCGCAGGGAACTATTTTCGATTGATATGCTTTATAAGGCTGATTGATCACCAAATATTGAGTCCGATGAAGTCAATGCTTTCATTTCACGAAGAAACCAGTTTCCCAAATTCGAGAACTATGAAAGCATGCTGTTATCTATCAAGGACCTGTCCTTTTCCTTCCCAAACGGAGATCAATTATTCCAGAATTTAAGTTTCCAATTTCCTAAGGCAAAAGTAGGCCTGGTCGGTTCCAATGGTGCTGGAAAATCTACTTTGTTTGCGCTATTGCGTGGAAAGCTGCTTCCTGCATCCGGCTCTGTCGAGATGCCGGATAGTATATTGTATATGCCTCAAAAGATTAGCCTTGCACCCGATAGCACCTGCCTTTCTGTATTGGGACTGCAAGCAAAATGGCAATCTTATGAGCGGCTTATGGAGGGCAAGGGCAGCGTTGAAGATGTAGAACGACTCAATGATGATTGGCAGATTGAAGACCGCATTCGTGGGATGCTGGATGCCGTTGGCATTGCCTTCGAACAAAAGCACCGAGCGGCTGGCACGCTGAGCGGAGGAGAGCGATCCCGCTTGTACCTGGCCGGACTACTGGACCAAAAGCCAGAGCTGCTGCTGATGGACGAACCTACCAATCATCTGGACAGCTCGGCCAAGGAAGGCATCTATCAACTTCTGCAAGAATCTAAGCAAGCCATGCTGATCATTAGTCATGATCGCAATTTGCTTCGTCACATGGATTGCATTGTAGAATTGAAAGAGGGTGCCCTTCGACTCTTCGGTGGTAACTATGATTTCTACCGCGAAGCAATAGAGGCGGAGCATCTATTGAACCAAGAGCGATTAGCCTCGGCTGTAGTGGCGCAAAAGCGCGCCAGAAAACTACGTCAGGAAATCCACGACAAGCAACAAAAGCGAATCAAACAGGGAGCCAAATCCTTCTCCAGCAAAGGCCTCAGTCGCAGTGCGAAGAAGAGCCTGCAAAACTCTGGAGAAAAGACCGCGGCCAAACTAGCGGGACAAGAAAAGCAGCAACTAGGTGCCATAGAGAAGCAACTGGCAGATAGCAGAGCTGCGCTAGCGCACAATCGCCAGATCCAGATCGACATAGCAAATGTTGACTTTCCAAAAGGCAAGCGATTGGTCTGGGCGGAAGATCTTCAGCTTCGTTTCGGCGAAAGCAATCTTTGGCAAGAAGCCTTGTCATTTTGTATCCTCGGTGGACAGAGGGTTCATATCGCTGGGGACAATGGCAGTGGCAAGACTTGCTTACTACAGATGATGCTTCAAAAACTACAACCTACAAGTGGAGCAATCAATCTTGGCAGCAAGCAAGTGGTCTTGCTGGATCAAAATCTCAGCTTGATCAATCCGGATAAGACGGTTTATGAAAATCTGCAGTACTATAATGTCAAGGCACTACCTGAGCATGAACTCCGGGTCCGCTTAAATCGGATGTTGTTCGACACAGACAACATAGACAAGCTAGCCGGCTGCCTGAGTGGGGGTGAACAAGTGCGACTGGCAATCGCCTGCATTCTGGCCACCAACAATGCACCGGATCTACTCTTGCTCGATGAGCCCAACAATAATCTTGACTTCCAAAGCCTCGAAATCCTGCAAGCTGCATTGCAAAGCTATGAAGGAGGAATCGTGTTGGTGTCACATGATAATGACTTTGTGGGAGAGCTTTCTGTCAGCCACAGGCTAAGCCTGTCAAAGCAAGGAGCCAAATGGTCTGAAATATGATTGAACTTTGTATGTTGCTCAGAGGTTAGTCAAGAAATCACTGAGCATGGAACAAGCAACTGAAGTAATTGTAATCGGCGCCGGACAAGCGGGCTTATCTGCAGCGTATTATCTAGCCAAGCATAAGGTTCCTTATCTGGTCCTGGATGCAAACGACAGCATCGCTGCGGTCTGGGATAGTCGTTGGGACTCTCTTCAATTATTTACCAAGAGTGCTTACAATAATCTACCGGGTGGACTAGACTTCCCTGAGATGGAAGGCTATCCCGGTAAGGATGAGGTGGTACAGTACCTTCGAGATTATGTAGCCCATCATCAGCTTCAAGTACAACTGAATACTTTCGTAGGCAAGGTGGAAAAAGATAGCTCAGGTGATTTCCTGTTGAGCAGTAATCAGGGCACTTTCCGATCCAAGGCCGTGATCGTGGCAACCGGTGAGTGTCAGACTCCCTACACACCCGCCTGTGCGGCAAAACTTCCGGATTCTGTGTTTCAGATTCACAGCCGTGATTACCGGAGACCTGATCAGATTCCTCCAGGAGAAGTGCTGGTAGTGGGGACTGCCAATTCGGGCGTTCAAATCGCCCGTGAACTGGCCCTGAAAGGACGGACAGTTTATCTGGCTGGCAGAGAAAACAAGAGTCTTCCAGCCAAGCTTGCTGGTAAGGACATCTTTTGGTGGCTGACTAAGGCCAATGTATTGGATTGGTCGGCTGATCATTTGATTGGTCGCCAGATGGTGACTAAGGGACGGCATTTTGGTGGCTTGCTCATTGGCTACACCCTCAAAGATATCGTAAAAGGCTATGGGCTGAAACGTCTGTCAAAAGTGGTAGATTACAAAGGGGAGGAGCTTATCTTCGCTGAAGGAGAGCGACTTCGAATACCGAATGTGATTTGGGCAACCGGATATAAGCAGGACTTTTCCTGGATCGATCTGCCGATCTACAATAAAAGTGGAGAGCTTCGTCAGAAAAGAGGTGTGGTAAAAAAGGTACCGGGCCTATACTTCAGCGGACTGAAACTCCTACATCGTGTAGGAAGTTCGCTCTTGGGAAGTGGTTGGAAAGACTCGCGTCATGTAGTCAGACATATCCGAAAGAAGCGATCCAAATCTACTCAGCATTTTGCTCATAATGCATCACTTTATCAACCAGGTCACCGTTGACATAAGTGTATTCTTTGGATAGTTCTTCGAGGGTATCAAAAACCAGGACCTTGCCGTTGAGTACATCCATTTCAAAATCGCGGCTGGTCCATTTGGCTCCGGATTCATACCAGGACAACCACTTGCCGTCTTTTTTGCCGTCTACGTAGTGTTGATCGTATTTCATCTGACCATTCTCGTACCATTCATTGGCTTTACCCACTTCTTTGCCTTCTTTGGTGTAGCCGCGCTTTTGCATTTGCCCGTTCTTGTACCAGAGTATCCATTCACCTTCTTTACGACCATCGATGTATTCCTGACTCATGTACTTCTGCCCGGTTGGATAGAGCGAGAGTGCCTTTCCCGTATAGGGCTTGTCTTTCTTGTGGGCTATGGAATTTCCCGCGGCATCATCGATAAAGGTAAGGTCTTTATAGCTGGTTTCCTGACTGCCGGTTTGGGCACTATTGCTGCCACATGCCATTAGGAAACACAGCATGGGAATGATCAAAATATATTTCATGGGCCTGCGTCTGATTCGCTTAGCAAATTAATCCTTTTTTATCAATCCTGCATCGGAGGAATGCTAGAAGCAAATAATATGCCGCTTATGGGACGAAGATGTTTATCTACCTGTATCCTGAGTTCCCAATTTGCTGAAGTAGGCTTTGGAGAAAACAGGATCCAGCTCATGGTAGAAGGCTACGACCATTTCATACTTTGCCCTCAAAGCAGGATAGGTGTTGAGTAATTGCTGCCAATTGTCGGTAGGACAAAACATGTGTTTGGCAATGGCATTGAAATCGTTTTCGATGCTGGATTGCGCATACTGGCTCAGGAAGCCATTCTTGTAGTAGTTTTCACGTTGCGCTTCTGATGCTGTTCCACTGGACAAGGCATTTCTACCGCCTCTTCCATAAGAAAACCCCTTGGGAGTCAGCTCTTTCCAGGCCTTTAGGTCTAGATGTCCGGGATAGTTTCTCAGTAGTACACTGGATAACTCTGCATGCAGCAGTCGCTCGATATACTTATCGGAATAGTTTTGTCCTACACCATTGTTGGTCAAATAAATGCGGTCAGCAGCATTAGAGCCTCCATAGGTCATATTGTAGAAGGCGATAAAGGAGAGGAAATATACTCGATTGAGGTTTCTATCCAGTAAATCTCTTGGGTACTTTCCCAATGCACGGTAGGCAATCTGTCTGCTTCGCTTCATTTCAGAATCCTGAAGATCCAATGCCTCTGCGCAAACAGGTTCTTTATCCCAATTTGGTGGAAACATGTCTTCCTGCCAATTAAAAATGATCTGGCAATCTGTTCCAGGGTATTCAAAACTCTGTGCATCTAACTGAAGTGCAACACAGAGGTAGCAAAAAATGCAATATAGCAACCTTAACATGAGCGATATAAATGTGCCTAAAATTAAGAAAATCAAGCAGTCATTTAGTTGGGTGTTTGTTGCTATGTTGCTTGTGCCCCTTTTAAGCGCGTTTGTCAAAAGTTGGCGACAAATATTTCGTTCCTAGCTTTCTACTTTTGGGCATCCATTTACGATGTCCAATACTCGATGGATAAGGTCCGGAGGTTATTGCTAGCTTCCGGATCTTCGTTTTTGGGATGGTGGAGCGAGTGAAGGACGTTGAAAAATAGCCCCGGGTGAAGCGGAACGAGGTGCCCTGATAGCGTCGCGGAAGCCAGCCAATAGTGGCTCCGACGAAGGAGGAGACGATAGTGGCTGAGCTGTAGCAGCTAGCTGGGTGCCGAGTATTAGCGGAACACGGGTACCATGCTGCCACGTCGACTTCTGCCCGGCTCCAAAAAAGAATCAACTGGGTTTAAGGGATAGAGGGCTTAGGGATAGAGCATCAATAACTGTCCATTTTGACTTGCTGGAAATGATTTATCCATCGTTATTTTTC